>JAFUSC010000099.1 GCA_017467705.1 Prevotella sp.
ATGAAGAAATTGATTACCATGTGCCTGTTGGCAACGATGTGTGTGCTGGGAGCATCGGCACAGAAGAAGGCATGCGAAGGTGCATGCTGTGGTGAAAAGAGCATCTATGACTTCACCGTCAAGGACGATGTGGGCCAGGACGTCTCACTGAGCCAGTATAAGGGAAAGGTGCTGCTGATTGTGAACACCGCCACCCGCTGCGGGTTCACGCCGCAGTACGAGGAGCTGGAGGCGCTCTATGAGCAGTTGCGCGCCCAAGGCTTCGAGATATTAGACTTCCCCTGCAACCAGTTTGGTGAACAGGCACCGGGCACCATTGCCGAGATACACGAGTTCTGCACGGCGAACTTCGACATTCAGTTTCCGCAGTTCGACAAGATCGACGTCAACGGAGCCGACGAAGCACCGCTCTACACGTATCTGAAAAGCCAGCAGGGATTTGCCGGCTTCGACCTGAATGACCGTCTGGGGAAGTTGCTTGACGAGATGAGGCGCAAACAAGATGCCGACTACGACAAGAAGTCCAGCATCAAATGGAACGTCACGAAGTTCCTCGTTGACCGCTACGGCAACGTCGTCAAGCGCTATGAGCCGACAGATAAGATTGAGAACATCAGTAAGGATATTACTTCCTTACTATAAGTTCGCCGTAATACAGACCCCACCCGTAATACAGACCATCCGTAATACAGACCCCACCCCTGCCCCTCCCCTTGAAGGGAGGGGAACGCCTACGGGCAGGATGGTGATAGTTACGGAAGGCGGCAGCAGCTCCCCTCCCCTCAAGGGGAGGGGCGGGGGTGGGGTCTGTAATATATAATAATGTACGTGCGCGCGTATACCCCTCGCTCGCTTCGAGAACTGGCGATTCCCAACGCGAGAACTGACGATTCCCAACGCGAGAACTAACGATTCCCAACACGAGAACTGACGATTCTCAACGCGAGAACTAATGAAAATCCCCAGCCGACCTATGAGCGGCTGGGGATTTCACGTCATATTAAAAAGGATTTTTTTACTTAATCACGACCTTGAGCCTTTGGCTCGAGCTCGTTCACGCTCGGAAGAATATGAGCAAGCTCAATTCTTCTCTTACTTAATCACGACCTTTTTGCCATTGATGATAAACAGTCCCTTGACAGGTGAGGTGACGCGCTGACCTTGCAGGTTGTAGACCTCATACTCGCCCGTCTCGGCATTGATCTCAAAGATGGCCGAAGGACCACCGGCGGGGGTAATCTTGATTCTATACACCTTCAGGCCACCGTCAGCAGCAGCACCTGCACGACGTGCGCTGGCAGCTGACTCGCTCTCACCGGTGAAGGCGAAGTACCAAGTGTCCTCCGTATTGTTGTAGTTGATGGTCACGGTGCCCTTCGTATCCTTGATGTACTCACCAATGAACTCCGTGCCCTTCATCATCTTCATCACATAGTCACCCAGCGTCTGGACGTCCATCTCAATGGTACCTGTGCCTCCAGACAGCAGGAAGAAGATGCCCTTGAACGTGTCGACGAACGGGGATGAGCCTGGGGCATACCTTTCGAGCAGTTCCTTCACCTCGTCAGTGGTCAGTGTCGTGTGCAAAGTGACGCTGCCCTCTGCGGTGTCTACCTCGTCGTCCTCGCCCAGCGAAGTGGTCACGCCGTCATCTGAGGTGGTTGCCTCGCCGGGCACTGCCGTGTCGGCTGGTGTCTCCTCGGTTTCCTCCGTGATGGGCTCAACGGGCTCTTGCTGTTCAATCACGACTTTCAGCTGAGCAGACACCGGTGCCCAATCGTCGTCGCCTGCGAAGCTGACCGTGATGATGGCCTCGCCTGCTGCGGTGGCGTGGAGCATGAAGTTGTCGTCAACATAGATGGCTTCGTTGTCAGAAGACCAAGTGATGGGCGACACATCGTCCAAGTTCATGAAGATGCACTTTGCAGGAATGTCAACAACCAAAGGATACTGGTAGTCGTTATCCAACTGCTCTTGAGTGAGTCTGAGCATGAAGGGAAATTCCAGACCGAAATTGCCGAAGGAGAGACGCGGTGTGGGCTTCTCCACGATGATGCGGTAGGAAGCAGTCTTGGCCAGATACTGGTCGTTGCCAGCAAAGGCGGCGCTGATGGTGGTCTCGCCACACTGACCGATTTCCACGTGACCATTTTGGTCAACCGTGGCCACCGTCTCGTCGCTCGACGACCATGTCAGCGGCAGTTGAGCGGGGTTATTCAGCGTGGGAGCATAGAATGCCATGCCGCGTGTCACGGTCACTTCATCCTTGTTGAAGGCCAGCACGGGTTCCACGGGATCGGGAGTAGCCTCCACATGTCCGATGACAATGTGCTGAATGCCCTTGGCTTCCCCGTCGTAATCTACACCGCTTTCGCCAATGGTGGCACCAGCGGGCTGAACGATGCCAATGCCCTCACCAAATTCGTAGCTGCCGAAACCGATACCATCGAAAGCACTTACCAGACCATTGTTGATGACAGTCAATTTACCATTCTCGTCGCCAACCTGCGTAGCAACATATTGTCCGGCATGAACGGTGCAGTTATCAATGGTCAGGTTACCTACATGGATGCAACTGCCCATGGGGAACTCTGGCTCAGTGTTGGTGTCAACGAAGTTGTTGTATTGCAGCACGCCCGTGCCGTCTTCGCTCATGATGGTCACGTTGATTTGGTCGAGCCAGATACCGATTTCTGCGCTCTCGGCCACGTTGGTGCCGATGAGTTTGATGGTCAGGTTCTCAACGGGAGTGATTTCGTTTTCGTCGGTGAAGTGGTTGCGCGTCAGCCAGCCCTGAGCCGCACCTACCCAGTTGGTGATGTTGGCGTTGTCGAGCGTCAGCGTGCTGGTGGCGGGGTCGAAGCTAACCTTACCCGAAACGATGCCAGCGCTGGGAATGTCGTTGCAGTTTACACTCGTCACAGGTGTCTCAGCAATGGCGAGGTCGTAGACAACGACAGGCTCTGGCTCTGGCTCCTCGCCTACCTCATGCCAGTATTCAATGGCTATCTCGCGCAGGAGGACACCCTGTATCTCACGACCGGTCTTGCTGGCAAAGCGAACATTGAAGGTGGCATTCTCCACTTCCACTTGGTCGAACCCGATGTAGTAATACCAGATGTCATGCGTGGTAGTGGTGAAGGTCCTGTGGGGCGTAGCCTCGTCCGCGGGCCCTGCATAGATGGTGATCTCCAGGTCATCATCTGCCGCATAACTGTCGTTGAAGCCGACAGCGACCATCACCTCAAGAATCTTACCCGTCACCTGGAACTTCGACCTGACGTCAATAGAGGTATGGGAGTCTTCGAAGCCCTCAATGCCTTCTGTCATCGTGTAGAACCACACGGTGCCATTGTCGCAGTAAGCGCCCTTATACATGGGCAGCAGCCAGTCGTTGCCCTCCTCGGTCAGGATGGTGTTCAAGCCTGGAGCACTGT
Source organism: Prevotella sp. (assembly GCA_017467705.1). Taxonomy (GTDB): domain Bacteria; phylum Bacteroidota; class Bacteroidia; order Bacteroidales; family Bacteroidaceae; genus Prevotella. Next base: position 3,438 of record JAFUSC010000099.1, read on the forward strand.
GGTCTCCCTCCAGACCAGAAACGGTAGAGAAGATCGTGTCAATCCTTTCTTCCGCCTGCGCTCCCATAGGCACGAGCAGCGCAGCGAACAGCAATAACGCCATTCGGCTGAGTTGTTTAAGTAAAACTTGTTTCATACTTGTTAATGTTTAATGTTATAAATAAAATTTGTGGTTGCTATTTGTGCACAAAAGTACGACATTTACGGCAGATGCTTGTTGTCGATATTAATCATTTATTTGTCTATTTTGTACAAAATGAACGATTTGCACCCTTTGTTTTTGGTCAGCCAAGGAAAAATGACTACTTTTGTAGTAGATTTTGTAATAGTAACAGTCCTTATATGACTAAAAAGACATTTCTACTGATAGGCGTCATGCTGACAGTGGTGCTGACTGCGAAGGCACAGACGCCCGTCAAGGTGACGGATGCGGCACAGCAACGGCTAAGCTCCTTCACGAAACACCAAGACGCAGAAACGGCCAACCGGTTCTTTGCTCAATTGGACCAGGAGCAGTTCACGGAAGAGAAGATACAGTTTTCGCCCTCCACGCCGGCAGACACCCTGCGTGCACAGGTGTGGTACTGGGCATCGGAATACTACTATGCGGCAGGCGGTTATCAGGAGGCCACACAATATGCCCTGCAAGCACTCCCCTTATTAAAGAAAGGTAATGACGAGACGACGCTGGCCGACTGCCTGAACGTTCTTGCCATCAGCCACGTGCGGATGAGCAAGTATCCTGAAGCCATCAGCTATGCCAAGCAGGTGTATGAGCTGGACGAGAAAAGCGGCGACGCCGAACGCATCTCGATGAGCCTCAACACGCTGGCAGGTCTCTACGCGAGTGCCCGCCAACCGCAGGAGGCAGAGCAGTATGTGGTACGAGGTCTCGCGCTGGCCGAGCAGTCGGGCTTGGAGCATCGTCTTGCCATCGTCGAGGGCATGGCTGCCGAGGTGTACCATGCCTTAGGGCGTGACACCCTCGCCGTGCGTTATGCAGAGAGCGCTTATCAGAAAGAGCTCAAGCTACAGCGTCCGCACAAGGCCATGATACGACTGTCGCAAAAGGCAGCCGCCCTGAATGGACTGAAACGATATGCGGAGGCGAAGAAGGCTGCTGACGAGGCCATCAGCTTCTTCCGTCAACAGGGCGGACAACCCCAGTCACTCGCCATCACGCTCAACCAGCGCGGAGAGGCGTTGCTCGGAATGGCCCAGCCGGAGCAGGCGAAAACCGACTTCCGCGAGGCTGCGATGCTCTTCCAGCAGATGGGCGACCGCCATAACGAGATGCATGCCCGGAAAGGACTCTATGAGTGTCTGTATAAGACAGAGCCCGACAGTGCCCGCATGGAAATGGAACGGTTTGTCACCCTGCGCGACTCGGTCTACAACCTTGCGTCAGCCGAGAGCCTTGCCCGTTACAATGCTGAGTTCGGCAACAACTTCCTGCGCGACGAGAATGTCGCCGAGCGTTCCGCGCGGCAACGCATCATCATCGTTGTCAGCATCCTCTTCATCGTGCTGGTCCTTGCCATAGCCGCTTTCATTTATTACGAGCACAGATACCGACGGATGCAACAGGAGCGCATCACCCTGCTGTTGGACCAGATTGAGAAAGAAAGGGAAAGCGCAGCGACGAACACAGAGCAACCGGTTCTGACGACTCCCATATCTGACGAGTTCGTGGAAAAGGCAAATGCCGTCATCCGCCAGCTGATGCCGGAAGGTCAGGCTGACACGAAACGGGTGGCTGCGGAGATGTGTCTGAGTCCGACGCAGTTCCGGCGAAAGATACAGGCGGCCACAGGACTCACTGCCGCCAACTATATCCTTACCGTCCGCATGGACGAGGCGAAGCACCTGCTCGCAGCGTATTATCCCCAATACACCATCAGCGAGATTGCCCAGAAGTGCGGCTTCGCTGACAACACCCACTTCAGCCATGCCTTCAAGCGTGTGTTCAACACCACGCCGATAGAGTATGCGAAGGGGAAGAGGTGAGAGGAGAACAAGAAACATTAAACATTAAACAATAAACGATAAACAAGAAACAAGAAACGTTAAACAATAAACAATAAACATCAAAATGAGAAAGATTTTATCAATGATGACCATTTTGCTCACGGTGTTGGGCTGTGGTATGAAGGCACAGAGTTCCATTGATGCTGACAAGGCAACAGAAGAGTATGTGAACCAGCGAGTCACTAATATCTACAACGACATCATAACGGCTGTCGACAAAGGGAAATATAACCAGCTCGAATTTACCCAGCGCTATGGTTCCGAGGTGTTTAAGGACCTCGTTGAAACAGCTACAGAATGGCAGCATGTAGCAGAAGTCAAGATTATTGACCGTGACATTCTGTTACCCATTGACGGAGTGGAACAGTTTAGTTTCAAGGATGTAAGAATCACCCGCATGGAAGGTCAGAAGGCCGACGTGGAATTGCTCTTGTTCAATGGTAGCGAGCAGGAGTATATCTGGCTGACGATGGTCTATGAGAACGACGACTGGTTTATTGACAACATCTCCACAGAGACCTACGAGGGTGGTGTTGACGATCTCCAGAGCACGCTTCAGTCAGGCATCAGTGCATGTGAATATGATGCCGACATGATCACGAAGGTGATTGGCGAATGGATTAACAAGGACAACAGCGACAATGCCATTCCCGTCGCTTTCTCGCTGGAAGAGACAGAGAACGGGAAACTCCGCGTGGGTAGCTGCGGCATCTATGGCGCCAACTTCGAGTATGACACCGAAGCCTTTGTAGAGGGAGGCACGCTCTATGTCAATGGCAACGGCTTCAACGCAAACTTCGAGCTGAATGGTGACGACGAACTGCAAGGGCACTACACGCTCACCATACCTCATAGCGGCGAGGTCTGTGAAGGCGACATCATCATGAAAAAAGGATGGTAAGACACCATACAAAAAGAATCCCCCAGCCAAAACACAAGCAAAAAGAGGGTGTGTCAAAATAGGCACATCCTCTTTTTCTATGTTATTAATGTTGGCATAGGAGTCTATGCAGCTCTTTTTATGATTTGTGCGTTTTGTGTTCGTCCTAAGCCCCAAATTGGCTTATATGATGCCATATAAA
>JAFUSC010000100.1 GCA_017467705.1 Prevotella sp.
GCTTTCAGGGCTGAACTCAGGGGTATCAGGGATGAGAAATTCTTCCTATACAGGCTCTCTATGATTTATGCTTACCCCCACTGATTATCGACTGACCCCCTTATAAGGCTATAGGCCTATAGGCTATTTCAGCCCCCACGCTCGTTTGACATTGTCAACGGCGAGTGATTCAATCTTATCTTCTACGTCATCGGGTAAGTTGCAGAAGAAGTCAATGCCGGTCTTCTCTTCCAGCTCGTCAATGTTGACGGCATAGTTCGCCAAAGGATCGTTCTCGCTGATGTTTCCGCTGTGCTGAATCCAGAAGCCCAAAGCCTTATACCCTTGTGAGTTCTTGCAAAGCAGTGCCATGAAGAAATACTTGGGTACGGGAATCTTGTTAGCTCCGCTGCCTACGTACTTGATGATATTGGCATCGCTGTCAATGGTGCCGCCCTTCACCACGTAGAGCGTGTCGCGGAAACTGCCGCGATTCCATGTGCGCACCTGACTTTCCATCTTCTCCCAAATGCCGGCGTTAAAGCCGTTGACCTGTGGCTGCATGTTGGTGAGGTAGAACGTCTGACGGTTACACTCATAGGACCCGAGACGGTCAGCAGACGGACAGATGTGACCGTGGTCATAGCCCGTGCCCCAGTAAGGCTCTTGTGTAAACTGGTACTGGGAGCTCAGGAACTCGTCGTTCGGGTATTGGCTGTCCGAAGTCAGGCTTCCTTTAGGGGTGACGGTGTAACGTGATGTGTTCGACACGGCAATGCTTTCATACATCTGATAGCATGACCAGCGCTGGGCGTGTATGTCGGTGTCCCATTCCACGGTGTAGTTGATACCTGTTTCGCCTGTCCTTGAGTTCAGCGTTGCAGTGTGCACTACGGGGATGCTGCTGCCGCCTTTCAGTTTGGGGAATTCCAGTCGCCACGCCTCGGCGCAGACGGTCGTGGCGTTCTTGTTGGCATTGTTATTGTCAGTGGGGCTGTTGCCTTGGCCTTGGTTGTTGTCGTCTTGATTGGTGTTGTTGTTGACGGGCTGTGGCACAAACGGGTCATCGTCGTCGCCGCAGGCAGCGAGCGTCAGCCCGAACAAGGCAATGAGTAATAGCTTTTTCGTCTTCATAGGCTTTTAGCTGATAAAAGGGCGCTTCCGGCATATGCAACTACTGGAAAGCGCCCTTTTAAATTGTTACTTTTTGGTTTATCTTATTTCTTCGCAGCCTTACCGTAGCGGCTCATGAACTTATCAACACGACCAGCGGTGTCAACGAGCTTGCTCTTACCTGTGTAGAACGGGTGAGAGGTGCTTGAAATTTCGATTTTTACCACGGGGTAAGTCTCGCCTTCGAATTCTACGGTGTCATTGGTCTTTGCGGTAGAACGCGAAAGGAACATATCGCCGTTGGACATGTCCTTGAACACGACGGGGCGATAGTTTTCTGGATGAATACCTTTTTTCATTTTTGTTTACTTATTTATTTTAATTTACTTGTAATGTTTCCTCGCTATGCATGCCTCTTCGTGGGGCCATGCGCGCAATCAGGGTGCAAAGGTACGAAGAACTGAGCAAATAACCAAACGAAAACGGATATTTTTTTCGTTTATTCACTTTATTCGTCTTCAAAGAACCCTGAATCAGTCACTTCGCGGGCTACTGTCCTGATGCCCGGGTCTTCTTGATCGGTAGCGCTCGGGCCAGTGCTTGATAAAGCTATGATGTACTGCATTTCAATCTTGATGGTCTCTATGTGGGGTTGTTGATAGTCCTTTTTCATTGTTTCTTACTTGATGATGATTTTCTTACCGTTCTTGATATATATGCCTGTGGTGGGGTGGGTGATGGGGCGCCCGTCGAGCGTGTACCACGTGGCATCGTCAGCTGCATTGGCGGGCAGTGTGGGGGCTACTTGCTGGATGGCTGTTGGCTGGTTTCCTTCTGAGCCGATGCTTAATGCCTGCGGCTGGTCGCCAAGCATGGATCCGAGTGCCTTGAAGTAGGCACGGAAGGGTGCAACGGCTGCACTGCTTGGGTCAAAAGAGTTACCATCGTTATTCAACTGGTATACAGTGCCGGCATTGGTGCTTTCTGTCACGCCGGCAAACTTATAGTGATAGCCGTTGGTTGACATGACCGCATCAGCTGTAATGTTGACACCTGTGCCAATGAACGTGATGTCCTTATCGGTCAGGTCCCATTCGTCACCCCACTTGTCGCCCGGCACGGCGATGATGTAAGGCGTGTCGGCGTTCATGGTGGTGGCGAAGTCGAAGTTGATGGTTGAACCTTCCTCGCTGCTGAACTTCTTGACCCAGAAGTGCTTACCTGTGTCGGTGCTGCTGTGGAACCAGTCAATCACCTTGTCGCCTTGTTTCACCTGACTGACGTCGAAGGGCAGCACAATGGTGCTCCAGCCTTTTTCGCCGTCAGCCCCGACGGTGAACTGCCGTGTGTAGGTTGCTTCCGTGGCCGTGAAGTCCAGTGGTGCCCGGAAACCGTTGCCGTCAGTCAGTGTCAGTTTCGTGCATGTGCCGCCAACCACGACGTTCTTGTTGTCGAGTCCTGTGGGGGAGTCGGTGCTGTTGATGAAGTAGAGCGTGTTGGGATTGCTGTTGGGCGTGACGGATGTAACGCCGGTAATGCCCGATAAGTCGACGGCCAGAGCGTCTGCCGGTGTTACGTAACTCGTGGCCGGCGCAATCGTGCTCTCCGTGCCGTCAGCACCGTAGACGGTGATGCCGGGATTGCAATAGAACTCATAACGGGTTTTGCTATCTGAAATGATATTGCATGTGTTGTTATTGAAATTATAGACTTCGATTGCGTAGGAAACCAAGTTTGATGTGCTGAGTCCATTGTATTCAATGTCTATTTCCTGTGTCCCGTTTCCTGTTAAGTCTAATAGGTAATTCTGCTTTGATATGTAGGGACCTCTGCCACTGCCGGAACGGTTAGCTCCTGTCCAAGTAAACTCTATCAGACGCACGGTGACAGTTCCTTTATAAGCTTTACCCGCCGTTTCTGTCATGGTAAGCGTGGCGTGGAAGGTCTTGCCGTAGTTGATGGTGAATCGCTCGCGGTCAGTGCCTCCCGTGGTTGAGCTTACGTTGACCTCTGAGACTTTGACTGTTCCGATATCACCTGCCGAGGCAATGGTGATGGGAAGTGTTGTCAAGTTTTCACTTGAACCGCTCTTGCGCAACAGCAAAGTAAAGGTGCCGGCGCTTTCGGGGGTGAAGGTCAGTTCAATAGTTGTGTTGCTTCCTGCTGCTAACTCTATCTGTTGACCGGCTAAGAGCTTCGAAAACGTGCGCAACGTGATGCTGCCTGAGTAGGTCTGGCTACCAGTGTTGTTAATGGTCGCCTGAATGGTGACGGGCTGGCCCACGGTGGGTGCGGCTGTCTTTTGGGTCATGCTGGCTGTCAGCGTGGTGCTGCTTGATGCAGACGGCGTAGGCACAGGTGTACTGATGCCGTCGTCTGCGGGCTTGATGTTGATGATGGCATCCTGATCGATGATATATCCGTCTTGCGACGTGGAACCACCGATGCCTTGCTGACTGGGATAAAGCACGGAGAGCTTGAAATATCCGTCACTGCCGCCGCCCCAGCCCCAGTTGATGTGGAAGTAGTCCTCTTCCTGATAACCGTCGCACACGAAGGCATGACCGCCACCTGTTGACGATCCGCCCAGCACCAGCGGTCCGTTTGTCGTCAGTTCGGTGTAGATGATGTTGAGCCAGTCCTCGTAGAGGTAGTCCTTGCGGTCAACGTGCACCACGTCGGCATCATAGCCGAAGTAAGTTGTCAGTACACCGGGTATGGCTTCGTTGTAGGCACCTGACGATTCTCCGTAGTTCATCTTCAAGGCGGCACCCACATACTCCATCAGACGTGCCACTTCTTCTGCTCCTGTGTCAGTCTCAGGGTCATCAGTCTTGGTGTATGTGTCTCGCAGGTAGTTCCAGTAGAATGTGCGTTTCGGCTTAACGCCCGTTGCGGGTTGGCCGCTCAGTGTTCCTCCGGTAAATGTCTTGTCGTATGTGGGGATGTCTATGAGTGTTTCCGTCGTCGTAATGCCAGCAACCTTTGCACGATGATACATCACCTGACAGGTGGCGGTGCAGACACAACCGGCGGCTGATTTGTGCTCGCTGTCGTAAAGTGGAGCGTAGTAGTTGTAGGGATTGTCCTGATTCCATTTGCTGGTCATTTGTGGGGCTACGGGCTGGCGTGTCGTAGCGGCGGCGCGTTGCGATGCATGCTGTGCCGGCACGTCGGGATGCTCACTGAGCCACTGCAGCTGGTCAGCATAGCCTTGCAACCATGCGCGCAGGTTGTCAGGCATGTTGTCGGTTGTCAGCTCGCCCTCGTCGGCCCAGCCGAGAATGGCATCCGTGCGGTCGTCGCCGCTGACGATGACAAAGCCCTGACGCTGGCCGATGTTAAACACGTAGTATTGGGTGATCTCTGCGCCGTTGCGGGCCTTCATCCGTGCTGGGCTAAGGCTCCGCGCGGCGGGCTTGCCGCGGCTGATGAGAAACTGTGCTGCCTTCTGGCGTGCCTGTTCGCGGGTGATGGGGCCGGCCATGACCGCTGTTGTCATGAACAGCACCAGGCAGATGAGTAGAGTTCTTTTCATATTCCGGTTTATTTTGTTCTGTACCTTTATTCCGTTTTTGCGTTCTTTTCAGCCGACAAAGTTACGAAATAAGTGAGAGAAAATGAAACAAAACAAACTTTTTCTTTTATTTTCAGTTTCCGCAATGCCTATTTTCAGTTGGCACAAAGCCCGTTTTCAGTTGCCGTAATGCCCGTTTTCGGTTGACAATGCTATTCTTTTGAATTGTCATATAGCTTATATTGATTTGTAATATAGATTAAATTACATTGTAATATAGACTATATTACATTGTAAAATAGACTATATTACAACGTGAAATAGACTATATTACAAATGCATAAAAGCCTTTTGTCAATTGGAAGTCTGTGGTTTGTCAATCGAAAGGCTCTACTTTGTCGGCTGAAAGTCAGCGCATTACACGTCGTTATGCGTCATTTTGGTATAAAAAAACATCGGGCTATAACCGTTAAAGATTACAGCCCGATGATGTTTGCGCTATATAATATATGTATTCCTTATTATATTATACGCGCGCGAGGCGGTTTTATTTTACGCTGACAAAGTATGCGTTGACCACTTCAATCTTTCCGTTATAAGAACCACGGTTGCCGATGATAGTGATAGTCTTTCCATTCTCAATGTCATATTGGCTGACAAGCTCCTGGAATTTCATTTTGGCACCGCCCTTTTCTGACAAAACTCCATAGACATAAACAGAGCCGGTACTGTCAGTAAGGTCAAAGTTACCGTATTGGTCGCCGTCTTTCAGGTTGCTGATGGTGCCCGTGAGCTGATACCATACATCGGTGCTCTCAGCTGCGGCATTGAAGTCGGCTACTGATATGGCTGTTACGCCACTCGGAGTGTCAGGCGTGTCAGGCGTGTCGTTGCCGCCGTTGCCGGTCTGTCCGTTCAGCGAGTAGATGTAAGCCTTCTTGCTGGCGGTCTCCAGTGTGCCACCGTAGTTCGTGATCTGGCCGTAGACAATGACTTCGTCGCCGACATTCACCTGGGTGTTACCGTCAACCCATGCCTTGTTGTCGAAGTAGTAGACGCTGTAGCAGGTGAACTGTGTGCTGCTGGTTGTTCCATCGTCGGAGATGTCGAACGTGGCAGTGCCATACTGAGCGCTGAATGTGTATTTGATTGACGAAATCTTGCCTTTGATGTAATAGCTGTCGGTGCTCACTTCCTTGTCGCCCAACTGGCTTGCAGCAGCAGCTGCTGCTACGACATTGAACGGGTTGGCCTGTGAACCGTCACCGCTTGCTGCGCCGCTGGGTGTGTCAGGTGTGTCGGGGGTGTCGCCGCCTTCCACGCTGACGAAGTATGCGTTGACCACTCCAATCTTGTCGTTGTAAGAACCGCGGTTACCGATGATGGTCAGCTTGCTGCCGTTCTTGATGCCCTTAGCGGCTACGAGGTCCTGGAACTTCTTGGACTCGCCTCCCTTTTCGGCCAGAAGACCGTAGACGTAGACTGAGCCTGTGGCATCCTCGAGGTCGAAGTTACCATACTGGTCGCCGTCTTTCAGGTTCTTCACCGTACCCGTCAGCTGATACCACACGCTGGTGCTTTCAGCAGCTGCGTTGAAGTCGGCAATGCTGACGGTCTGCACGTCGCCGCTCGGAGTGTCAGGCGTCTCACCGCCGCCACCTTCGCCGTTGATGGAGAGCAGGATGCTGCCCGTGGTGAACTCGAGCACAGAGCCCATGAAGTTAACCACTTTACCGGAAACGACCACGAGGTCGCCGTCCTTGATGACCGTTGCACCGGCAGCGTTGAACTTCTCGCCGTTCAGACCGTAGCCACGGTAGATTTCCAGCTTGTTGGCCTTGCCGCCTGCATCGTCAGAGATGTAGTAGGTGGCGTTACCGTAAGAGCCAGAGGTGTCAATCTCGTCGATGGCTGACACGTAGCCCTTCACCACCATCACGATTCCGTCGTCGTCGCCGGTCAGTGAAGAAGCTGCTTGCAGGGCTGCAGCCACGTTGTAGGGATCATCGGCTGTGCCGCTTCCTGCCGGGTCGACGGTGATGGCTTCGCCGCCATCAGTACCCGGGTCAATAATCATTCCAAACGGTGAGGGAACGTCCTCACAGCTGGTGAATGTGAAGGCCGCCATGGCCAGCGCAATCAAAGAATAAGCTATCTTTTTCATATCTTTCTTGTTTTTAGTTTCATTTTTATTGGTTTTACTCCTTCATCAGTTTGCGTAAGTGATTTCAATGGTCTGTGCGCGCAGCTGCACACCGCCCTTGGCCTCGGTGTTGTCGTTGACAATGGTCAGCGTGTTGCCGCTGGCTGTGCCGTAGAGCATCGAGTTGCCCACGTAGTCAGTGCCGCTGTACGAGTCGCACGTGATGACCACCTTGGCGATGGGCTTGCTGGCTCCCGTGATGGCAATGGTGTTCTTGGCATAGATGCGCACACCCTTGGTGTTGGCGTAGTAGGCCGGTGCCGTCGTGCCGTCACCCTTTGCGAAGGTGATGGTGGTGCCGTCGCTGAGCGTTGCCGTGGTGACGGCAGCCTTGTCTTCCCAGCCCTGCTCGTTCAGGTCGGCAGTGATGGTGGTGCCTGAAGCCGTCACGTCGTTGTTGACCAGTGTCAGCACGGTGCCGTTCACGTTGACCGTCACGTTGGAGTCGCCGGTCGGGGTGTCGGGTGTGTCAGGCTCGTCAGGCGTGTCGTTGCCGCCCTCACCGTTGATGGAGAGCAGCTTGCTGCCGGTGGTGAACTCGAGCGTAGTGCCACTGAAGTTGACCACGGTGCCTGATACCACCACGAGGTCGCCCTCCTTGATGACCGTTGCACCGGCGGCATTGAACTTCTGGCCGTTCAAGCCGTAGCCGCGATACACTTCCAGTGCATTGACGTCGCCGTCCTTGTCGTCAGAGATGTAATAGGTGGCATTGCCGTAAGTGCCTGACGTGTCAATGTCGTCAATCTTCGACACGTAGCCCTTTACCACCATCTCAATGCCGGCATCGTCGGCTGACAGCGTGGAAGCCTTCTGTATGGCTGCCGTCACGTTGTAGGGGTCAGTAGCCGTTCCGCTGCCGGCGGGGTCAACGGTCGGTACGTCCTCGGGAACGTAGGTCGAGGTCTGCACATCGCTCACCTGACGCAGCAGAATCTGCCACGTGTTGTTATAGCGTGTGGCAATACCCGTCACGTCCACATAGCCCTCGGGCATGATGGCGTTGGCAAAGTCGCTGTAGGTGCTGGTGCGCAGCACGAGCGTGCGGTTGCTGATGCCCTCGAACGAGCGGTTGGCACAGTTGGCCGTCAGCGAGACGCTGCCGTCGGTAGGAGCATACACGGCTTTGCCGTTGGCTTCCTGTATCTTGACGTGGCGCAGCGTGATGAGCTTGCCGGCGTCCTTGCTGAAGTCGAGCTTGTTGATATTGGTCACTTCGAGCGGCGTCACCTGATTGCCGGAGCTGAGAATCTTGAAGTGGTTGTTCCATGTGGCGCGGCTCATGCGGCTGACGTAGGTGCTGCCGCTGGCGCTGGTGTAGAGCGTACCAATCTCAGCCTGCATGCCATAACCGCCGATGTAGAGGCCCTGAAGCTCAATGAGAATCTCCTGACCTACGGGCAGATAACCGTACAGACCGCCCTGGGCGATGCATACGAGGATGGCGCCCGACTCGTCTTGCAGGGCTATTTCATTGTAGATGTTGCCCTCGATGTCGTTGCCCGTCACGATACCCTTGATCTGGATGGACTTCGTCACCTGCTCGTAAGCGCCGCCCTCAATGACTGAGGCGTACTGGCTCTTCAGCTGAGCTATGGTGATGACGTTCGTCTCCGTCAGGTACTGGTTGCCAAACACGTTCTGTGTCTCCTCGGTTACCGGATTGCTCCAGTCCCCATCCATGCACGAGCTCAGTCCAAGCGTGCATGCCAATGCAAAGAGAATATACTTAATCTGTTTCATTGTTGTTGACGTTTTAGAATCTGTAAGTGATGTTCAGCATACCATTGATACCGTAAGCGTAGTATTTCTTCGGGTTGAGAGAGAACTTGTACGCGCGTACATTATTCATAGTACCGTCGTCCTTCACGGTGTAGTCGCTGCGGCTCTGCTCGTAGCCACCCGTCACGATGTGGGTGTTGTTGAGCAGGTTGGTCAGCATCAGGTTGATGCTGAGCATGCGACCGTGGCGCAGACGCAGGCTCTTGCCGATGGATGCGTCGAGCATGAAGCCGCCGTTGCCGCGAGCCTGATCGGGAACGATGAAGTTACCCTCGTTGTCGACGCTGCTCATCGTGGTGAGCGTGCTCTGATAACGATAGCTGGGTGAGTAGCTGAGGTAGATGCGCTGGTAGTAGTTGCCGTTCAGGTCGATGTACCAACCGTTGGAGTGGTAGCTCAGACCGAGGCTGTAGGCTGACAGCGGAGTGCCTGCCTCGCGCATGCCCTTGTTCATGACGATGTCCTTGTGGTAGGTGCTCTTCGTCGAGTTCATGTAGATGACGTCAGCGTTGTTCGTGTTCTTGGCTTCACTGATGGTACCGATGGCCTTCAGGTCGAGCACGTCGAGCAGCTTGAACTTTGCGCCCAGCTCCACGCCGTAGTAGGCTTTGCTGATGTTGGTCAGTGAGACGTATGAGAACGAGTTGATGTCGTCGAAGTAGAAGTTCTGCCACTCCGTGCCCTTAGCCACTGAGCTGTAGTAACCGCTCAGGTTGGCCTTCAACCATGAGTTCTGGTAGTTGTAGCCCACCTCAGCGCTGAACACGCGCTCGTTCTTGAGGTTGTTCACGAAGTCGTTGGTGATTTCGGGCGACACGAAGGCTGCCTGAGCCTGCGGTGCGCGCCATTCGTAACCTAAGCCGAGTGAGATGGTGTTGCCGGCGCCCAGGTTATAGGTCAGTCCGCCCTTGGCACCTCCGTCGAGGAAGTGGGCCGTTCCGCCCTTGCCGTAGGAGTTCGTGGCTGCCATACCGTTCTTCATCAAACCCTCGCGCTGCATCTGCGTGCCGCCGATGCGGGCTGCGATGAACGTGTGCAGGCGGCCCTTGCTGTAACGGTAGTTTGCCCAGTAAGCGGCCTTGCTGACGAAGATGTTGTAGTTGTAACGGAACTTGTCACCCTCGCGGACAATGGCGTTGGGGTTGTTCATGTCGTACTGCACCTGATCCTGCAGCGCTGAGTAGGTGCCCAGTGCGTAGGTGTTGATGTTGTGGAACATGTCTGCACCGAGCAGGTCTTCCATCGTGGCGTAGTGCATGCCCTTGTTGGTGGCAAGCTGCAAGCCCATGTTCAGCGTAGAGTTCTTGGTGAGGTCGGTGCGCAGCGTTGATGCCAGTGTCAGGTTGAGGTTGTTGATGTTCTTGGCCTCAATGAAGTACATGGCGTCGGTGCCCTGTGCGCTGGCCTGCTGGTTAGCGTAGTACAGACGGTCGAAGTTAATCTGGCGTGCTTCTTTCGAGCCCATCAGGTAAGTGCGTGCCGTGTAGAAGTCCAGATAGCCCTGATGCGTGCGGTTGCGCGTGTCGGTGGCATCCCAGACGTCGAAGTAGCTTGACGGCAGGTTCTTCCAGTAGTCCGGCTGCGGGTTGTCGGCGTTGTTGTAGTTCAGTCGCGTGCCCTTATACATGCTGTACTTGCCGAAGAGCGTCGTGGTGAGCTTCGTGTCTTTGTTGATCTTCCAGTCCCATGTCAGCATGACTGAGGGCGAGAAGTCATTGACCACGCGCGAATTGCGCACCTTGCCGTTCTGGTAGCCCCAGTAGGGGTTGTAGTAGTTGTTGTTGGCGAGCCAGTAGCTCTCGTCGGTTGCGGCACCTTGGGTGGAGCGCTCGGTGGGGTTACCCCACGTGACGAGTGACAAGGAGTGCTTGTCGTTAAACACTTTCTCGACGCCGAAGAAGTAGGAGAGGGAGTTGTAGAACGTTCCCTCAACGTAACCACGGTTAGCCCAACGGTACGACAGACTGGCCGTGAACGCCCAACCGTCGGCATTGAGTCCGGAGTTGTAGGTATACATGCCGCGCAGCGTGTAGTTGCGGTTGGCGGCACTGACCGTGGCCCGGTGTCCGGCGGCGAAGTGGGTGGGACGGAAATCGTAGTTGTTCGAACCGCCCATGGCCGTCATGGAGAAGTTGTTGACTTCAAAAGGCAATGAGTTCTCCACACCGCGTGTCTGGTTGTTCAGACCGCCAATGAGCGAGAAACGGAACTGGCCCGACTCCATGTCGTTCATCGGCGCACCGTTGATATACATCTCATTGTACTTTTGGTTAAAAGCACGATACCTGAAGCGCACGGGACTGAACAGGAAACCTACGCTGTTGGCATAGGTGTTGTTGTTCGAGGAGATGATGGTGACGTTCTGCGTCATGTCGTCGTCCTCGCCCAGCTGAGCTTCGGTGAAGGTGAAAGCCTGTTCGTCCTGCAGTCCGGTGTTCTCAGGCGTTGTCGGTGTGTCGACAACCTGAGCTGATGCGGATGAGGCGATGCACAAGGCCATCACAACAAGTTTCAGCTTTTTCTGCATAGATTAGTAATTTAAATGTTAATACATAATTTGATGCAAAGTTAAACAAATATTATGAAATAAACGATTTTTGTTTTCTCTTTTTTTCGAAAAATGTCATAATTTCTCTTATTTGGCCTTTTTCTTGAAAAAAAATGGTGATTTCGCGCGTTAAATCGAAAAATTGCATTATCTTTGTGGCATAAAAACCAGGAACTATATGAAAAAACTATTCACTTTTATCGCGCTGATGTTGCTGCTCAGCACCGGCACGGCGCAAGCACAAGAACGGAAATTCTCGGTCTATGCCGTCGGTTTCTACAATCTCGAGAACCTTTTTGACACCTGTCACGATGTCGGTCACAATGACTATGAGTATCTGCCCAATGGCGCTAACCAGTGGACGCCGCTCAAGTATGAGCACAAGCTGCGCAACATGGCGCGCGTGCTCAGTGAAATGGGCACCGACAAGCTGCCCTCTTCAATCGGCTGCGCCTTCATCGGTGTGTCGGAGGTGGAAAACGCCAAGTGTCTTGCCGACCTCTGTGCCCAGCCCCCATTGGCAGCGCGTAACATGCAGTTCTGCCACATCGAGGGTCCCGACCAGCGTGGCGTTGACTGCGCACTGCTTTACAATCCGAAGCTCTTCACCGTGCGCGACGTGAAGCTTGTACCTTATATATATGTATTACCCGAGGACAGCATGCGGGCCACGCGCGGTTTCCTGACCGTCAGCGGCACCTTGGCCGGCGAGCATGTGGCCGTCATCGTCAATCACCTGCCCAGCCGTTTTGCCGGTTCGTTCTATCGTGAGGAAGGCGGCCGCCAGATCAAGCTGGTGAAGGACTCGTTGCAGCGGGAAGACCCGAACGTCAAGATATTCATCATGGGTGACATGAACGACGACCCGCAGGACCGCTCCATGGCTGTGGAGCTGGGTGCACGCCGCGAAATCAGCGACGTGGAAGACGGCGGACTGTGGAACCCGTGGTGGAACGTACTGGCCAGCGGCACGGGTACGCTGATGTATCAGGGTGCCTGGAACCTGTTTGACCAGATCATCATCTCAGAGAATCTGCTCAACCGCAGCGGTCGCAAGGACTATTCGACGCTGAAGTATCTCAATCATCAGGTGTTCCGTCGTGACTATCTGTTCCAGCAGGAAGGCAAGTATAAGGGCAACACCCTTCGCACGCATGCCGGTGGCCAGTGGCTCGACGGCTACAGCGACCACCTGCCCACGGTTGTCTATCTTGTGAAAGAACAAAAGTAATTTTTATGGAATATCATCCGTTACAGCCATTTCTGCCTGAGGGAGCGCGCCTGCTGATGTTGGGCTCGTTCCCTCCGGCACGTAAACGCTGGTCAATGGAGTTCTTCTATCCTAACTTTACCAATGACATGTGGCGAATCTTTGGCCTGTGCTTCTTCGATGACAAGATGCACTTCGTCGATGAGGCGGGCAAGACCTTCCGCCGTCCGGCCATAGAAGCCCTGCTTCGTCAGCACGGCATCGCGCTCTACGACACCGCCACGGCCGTACGCCGTACCACGGGCACTGCTGCCGACAAGGATCTGGAGGTGGTGGAGCCGACCGACTTGGAGGCATTGCTGCGCCGCTTGCCGCAGTGCGAGGCCGTGGTCACCACGGGGCAGAAAGCCACTGATGTGTTCTGTGCCCACTTTCAGCTGCAACAGCCGAAGGTGGGCTCTTTTGTTGTGTTCACGTTCGACGGACGCCCCATGCGGCTCTACCGCATGCCCTCGTCGTCGCGCGCCTATCCCTTGTCAGTTGAGCGCAAGGCTGAATACTATCGGCCCCTGTTCGACACGTTATTCAATCACAAATCGTAAACTCGTAAATCAAAAAAGAGATGTATATTATCGGTATTGCAGGCGGTACAGGTTCAGGCAAGACCACCGTCGTAAAGAAGATTGCCAAGGTGCTGCCCGCACATTGCGCAGCTGTCATTCCTCTTGACTCTTATTATAATGACACGACGGGCATGACCGACGAGGAGCGCCGCCAGATTAACTTCGACCATCCCGATGCGTTCGACTGGAAGCTGCTGACCGAGCACATCAAGATGCTGAAGAACGGTCAGGCCGTGGAGCAGCCCACCTACAGCTACGTGCTCTCCAACCGTCTGCCCGAGACGGTGCATGTGGAGCCGAAGCCCGTCATCATCCTCGAAGGCATCATGACCCTGCACTACAAGAAGCTGCGCGACATGATGGACCTGAAAATCTTTGTGGACACCGACAGCGACGTGCGCCTCATCCGCAACATCCGCCGCGACGTGGTGGAGCGTGGCCGCACGGTTGACATGGTGCTCGAACGTTACGAGCGCGTGCTCAAGCCCATGCACGAACAGTTCATTGAACCGACGAAGAAGTTTGCCGACCTCATCATCCCTTGGGGCGGCGAGAACAAGAACGGCATCCATATCCTGAAGACCTACATCGAAGGCATCGTGACGGGGGTGTAGATTTTGCTTTTTCGAAAAAAGTTCTTATCTTTGTAACCGAATATTAATGATTGGGATTTTATGGGTGATAGGGAATTGGATTATAAAATACAATACATAGTACTATGTGTCAGTGAGTTTGCCAGTCGCTACCATTTGACGAACAGACAAGCTTACGCATATCTAAACCGTTATGAAGGGCTGTCTTTTCTTGATGACTGTTATGAGGCAGAGCACACATTATCATTAGATGACGCTGTTGCTGATTTGACGGTTGTGTGTAAACGAAATGGAGGAGGACTTGGCGCATGAGACTATATCACGGCACTAATGTCGATTTCCAACAAATAGATATAAACCTGTGCAAGCCTAATAAGGACTTTGGCCGAGGTTTTTATTTGACGGACATTGAATCGCAAGCACAAGCTATGGCCGTCAGGCGGACGCGCTTAGTCGGTGAAGGTTCCCCCGTGGTGTTATCCTATGAGTTTGACGAGAAACTCCTGACAAATGGAAAACTCAAGGTGTTTCGTTTTGACAAACCGAATCGTGAGTGGGCTCTTTTTATCTTGAATAATCGCATGGCATCGGAAACAGGCTATCAGCATGACTATGACGTTGTCATTGGCCCTGTGGCCGATGATGGTGTTGTATTTCAACTTAATCTCTTTATGAATCATGCCATCAGCGAAGAGCAGTTAGTAGGACAGCTGACTTATCGTAAACTGAACAGGCAGTATTTCTTTGGAACAGAGTTCGCTATTTCACAACTTCACCGAATATGAATTTTGAAGCACGTCAATTGATAGACAATGTAGTAAAGGAAATAACCAAGCTGTTGATGCGCGACCGTGGTATGGCAATGCGCGAAGCACTTGACTTGGTTTATAATTCACAGTTTTATGAGAAGCTGGAAGACCTTGACACAGGGCTGTATTACCAAAGTCCGCTCTATAACTATGAGTTTTTGAAACACGAAATCATCTATGGAAAAATAGCTTGACGTGGGGGCTAATCAGTTAATAACCAAAATGGACAGTAAGATATGAAGATGACAATGAGGATATTTTTATTTGTGTTGCTGTTGGCCATGCTGCCGACGACGGAGACCTTTGGACAGATCAAGGACCGCGTTGCGAAGCCGCGTCCTAAACCGCCGACGACAACAACGACAACGAAGCCCAAACCGCCGAAGAAGAAACCGACAAAGCCGACGACGACCACCACGCCGACGCAGCCAAGTGTCAACACGCAGCCGCGTGCTAATGAGACCATTACGGTGAACGGCGTTTCGTTCCGAATGATTGGCGTTCAGGGCGGCACGTTCACGATGGGTGCCACGAGCGAACAGGGTTCGGATGCATATGACAGTGAGAAACCTGTGCATCAGGTAACGTTGTCGTCGTTCAGCATCGGCGAGACGGAGGTGACGCAGGAGTTGTGGCAGGCGGTGATGGGCAGCAACCCCTCTAACTTTAAGGGCTCTCGTCGCCCCGTTGAGAAAGTTTCGTGGGAGGACTGCCAGACGTTCATCACGAAACTGAATCAGTTGACGGGCCGTTCGTTCCGTCTGCCAACGGAGGCAGAGTGGGAATATGCCGCGCGTGGCGGCAACCGCTCTAACAGCTATAAGTATGCGGGTGGCAGCAGTATTGGTGATGTGGCTTGGTATTACGACAACATCGGCAATCAGACGCACGATGTTGGAGGGAAGCGTGCGAATGAGTTGGGCTTATATGACATGGCTGGCAATGTGTGGGAGTGGTGTCAGGATTGGTACGGCTCATACAGCTCGGGCAGTCAGACGAACCCTCGCGGTGCATCTTCGGGCTCCGGTCGCGTGAGCCGTGGGGGCAGTTGGTTCAGCTACGCGGGGAGCTGCCGCGTGTCGGGTCGGAGCAGCCTCACGCCCACGATCCGCGACTTCATCTTGGGGCTTCGGCTCGCCCTCTGAGTTCAGCCGCATTTGCCGCTTTAGTTCAGCCGCATTTGCAATGCGGCTGCTGTTGGTCGGTGCATTTTTAATGCACAAAGAACGAGCAGAGGATAAGGTGCATGGCGTGTGGATATGTGGTGCATTGCAAATGCACCGACCAACTGCATCGGCATTGTAAATGTCGATGAACGGGAATGCCGATGAACGGGGATAAGGTGCGTGGGCGTGGATATGCGGTGCATTGCAAATGCACCGACCAACTGCATCGGCATTACAAATGCCGATGAACGGGGAATCTTTCTGTCTGCAAGCAGGGAAGAACAGGGTGTATGTCCTGTCCGTACTCTTTATTAGATTGTGCGGAGAATGATTATTCAGCAGGATGTCCTTAGTAGGCTGCCGATGCCGAAAGGGACATCCTGCTTAAATATAGTATAGCTATGGATTAGGGTATGCCATATCAATACCTCTGGGTAGAAAGTATCCCTTGATGCAATTCGGATTACAGACGCATAACTGGATATGGTTCTTCTCAGCGAAGCCCGCATTTGGGTATAACGGTTTCCCTTCCCAAAATACACCTTTTACAGAGTCGTATGGACGCTTATTGGCTAGTTTGTTGTTTTGTGCATTGTCTCAATCACGGCACAATCTAATTTGCGGAGTAACAAATCCGTAGAGTTGCCCATATTTGTATTTTGGGGCATCGACATTCCCGTCTCTTTGCACATTGCAACCAAGGTTTCATAGCCTTTCTTCAATTCCTCCAGACATAATGAGTCTGTTAAGTCCAAGCAATACCCCAAATCAATAATGGCGCCAATAACGGCAGGCGTTTTGACTGATGAACTCTTACGTTTTGCAAGTTCTTCTGCCCATTGCAGTGCTCTTGCTTCATTGTTCTCCCAAAAGTAGATGCCATTGCCCAGCCAGTCGTAATCATTAGTACTGGCGAGGAGAGCGTCCTCGCCAGCAACTACTTTATCCACCACAGACTGGTCGCAACCATGAAAACCGATAACAAGGTTCGACCGTCTTGAATACAAGGTCTCATTCATCGGTACATCGGTGCTAAATTACCTGTCGCGTCCATAATTCCCGCTTCTTGCAGGAATGCGGTAGCCTTTTCTTTAGAGGATGTGATTTCTTTTATCACGGCCTCCAGTCGTTCTCTTCTGTTGTGCTCAAACTCTGGCATTACTCACCTCACTTTCTTTATTGGTTTTCTCTTTCATGATGCAAAATTAAAACAAATTTCTGAAATAACAATGCTTTTTGAAGAAAAACTGTGGAAATATTTGTGTTTAGTTTGAAATTAGTTTGAAATTGCCGACCGTAAATTTCTGTTAATTCTGTTAAATTTTCGGGCTGAATTTTTCTGGGATTTTTGGGTGTAACTACGATTCAACAGTGGGCTAAAACGGTATAGTTTGAGCGAGAGGCGGCAGCTTTCGGGTCGGGAACTACCGACTTTCGACGTGCGAAACGGCATGTTTCAGCTCGCAAAACGCCGCGTTTCGCGTTGCAAAACGGCACGTTTCAGCGCCTGAAACGGTGCGTTTGGCAACCTGAAACGGCCTGTTTTGCATGACCGAAAAACGCGATTTTTCACTTGGTGCTGATTATCAGTAACTTACAAAGTGGCTCATAATTCGCGTATTTACGACCGATGGCAAACTTTTTTGGAAAGTGCCTCTTTTTCGTGTTAATAGATTTTGGTTGATTGTTAAACTTTGCAAAATTCCTCGCCTGTCGGCATCAAGCTGAGCCCTCATGTTTTGCTGTCTCGGAAATAATGCTTATTTTTGCAGAATAACTTTGCATCATAACAATGAGCGAAAACATCAACATGTAAGGACGTACCACGCATGGCAACAACTCTTTATCTGGTCCGTCACGGTGAGACGGTGGACAACGCGCGGCAGATTATGCAGGGTCAGACGCAGGGCGAGCTGACGGAGCAGGGTAGGGCACAGGCAGCTGAGGTGCGTGAGCAGATGCGCCGGAAGCAGATTGATGCTGTCGTTTCGAGTGACCTGAAACGTTCGGTAGACACGGCAACCATCATTGCCGGACCGCACGGGCTGACGGTCAGTCAGACGCCGCTGCTGCGTGAGCGCGACTGGGGCGACTTCACGGGCCGCTACATTCCCAGCCTGAAAGGGGAGCCGTTTCCTGAAAACGTAGAATCGCTGGACTGCCTGTTACAGCGAGCCCAGCGATTCCTGGAATTTATTATGAACAACTATGAGGGTCAGTCGGTTGTTGCCGTCGGTCATGGCATCATCAACAAAGCCATTCAAGCCGTCTATCATCACAAGCTGATGCGCGAGGTGCCGCGTATGGCCAATGCTGAGGTGCGTGTGTTGGAGTTGACCGAGGACTACCTTTCTTCTTAACGGTGTCTGCCGAAGCCACCACCGTGGCTGCCGCCGTGACTACCACCATGACTTCCTCCGAAACTGCTGTTGCTGCGCGGCGACGTGTTGCCGAAGGAGCGCGTTGTCGGTGTTGACGTGCGCGGAGCCGTGGTCGTCGAACGCGGCGTCGTTGTGCGCGGAGTTACGGTTGAACGCGGTGTGGTGTTGTTGAAAGAACGCGGTGTCGTGGTTGTTGTACGCGGCGTCGTGGTCGTTGTGCGCGGAGTTACGGTTGAACGCGGTGTGGTGTTGTTGAATGTGCGCGGCGTGGTCGTTGTACGCGGGGTTATCGTGCGCGGTGTCGTGGTCTCGTTGTTGCGCGGTGCCGTTGTGCCGCTCAAAGTGCCGCGACGTGTGTCGTCAAAGCGCGTCAATGGTCTTGTGTTGCCAAGGTTTCCGTGGTTACCATGATTGACCGTTGTACCCTCATTGCCATGGTTGCCGTGATTCCCGTGATTCCCGCCATTACCAAAGTTCCCATGATTGCCATGATTCCCGTGGTTCCCATGATTGCCATGATTGCCGACGGTGGCGTGTGTTGAGCTGTTGCCGTGGCGGTTTCCTCCGCGATAATCGCCGCGATCCCAGCCGTCACGCATGCCGAAATGTCCGCGCGGTGTGTTGTGGAAGTGGTCCCGACGGCCGTGGTAATAGCCGTGTCCGCCGACGTGATGCCAAGCGTGACCGCCGCGGTATGTGGCATAGAAGTAAGGACGTCCGAAGTAGAAATAGTCACGATGCGGGTAGCGGGCGTAGATGCCAAAGTGCCAATAGCCGGCGCTCCAGTAGAGTGGACGGTAGAAATAGCTGGCTGCACAGAAAGCCCTCCACTGCCAGTCGAGCAGGATGTAGCTGATGTCGAGGTTGCGACGCTCCCAGTAGACACCGTAGACATCGTCGACACTGGTGACTCCCATCAGGTAGTCGAGGTTGATTTCGTAGGCTGCCTCATATTGCTCATCGGTCAAGTTGAGCTCGTATGCCATCTTGTCGGTGAGGAAGAGGGCCTCGTTGCGAGCCTGTTCGTAGCTCATCGCGTTGGCGGCAGTTGCTGTCATCGTCAGCATGACTACCAGGGCTAACATCTTTTTCATAATCACTATTCTTTTAAGTTGTTCGACATTCTTGATTGTTTTCGTTTGCAAAATAACAACATTTTCCACGTCCGTGCAAAGGATTTTCCCTAAACAAGAGGGGGAAAATCCCTACGGTTACAATAATTGCCCGTTTTGTGCGTTATAATTTAAAAGAATCAAGACAATTATCAGAGACGATGAAGATACGTGACGTGCGAAATGCTTTCTTTTTCTGTTTCGCTTTTCTATGCCTCCCGGCGTCGGCCCAGGACTTTGAGGACGACGAGACGGCCACCGAGGGACTTCACTTTAACGTGGAGATGCAGGCGTCGTTGACGGTTCGCGGTGACAATGAACCGCTTTGGCTCAATGCCAACAAGTACGGCCTCAGCTCACTTGACAAGAGCAACGGCTACCTGCGTGCCGGTCTGTCCCGCCCGTTGAGCAATGACAATGGCCGTAAGTTCGGCTTCGGTGCCGGCATTGACATGGCCGTAGCCTATGGTTTTACGAGCAAAGTCATTGTGCAGCAGGCCTATGTTGAAGGCCGTTGGCTTCGGGGTGTGCTCACGGTGGGCAGCAAGGAATATCCCTTGGAACTGAAAAACGCGGAGCTGAGCACCGGTTCGCAGACGCTTGGCATCAATGCCCGCCCCGTTCCGCAGGTGCGTCTGGCACTTGGTGAATACTGGGCACTGCCCATCACCGACGGATGGGTGAGCATCAAGGGCCATGTGGCTTACGGCAAGACGACCGATGACAACTGGCAGAAACGCTTTACGGACCAGCAGACGAAGTATTCAGAAGGTACGCTTTATCACAGCAAGGCCGGTTACATCAAGATAGGTAATGATTACAGGTTCCTGCCCGTGTCGTTAGAGTTGGGTCTGGAGATGGCAAGCGTGTTCGGCGGAAAGTCGTATAAGACGGGTATTGCCGACGTTATTCAGCATGAAGGCGGACTCAAAGGCATGTGGCATGCTTTCATGCCGGGTGGCAGCGAGACCATAGAGGCTGGAACGGCTTACGAGAACGCATCAGGCAACCAGTTAGGCAGTTGGCTGTTCCGTCTGAACTTTGACTATGAGAACTGGTATCTCGGTGTTTACGGCGACAAATATTTTGAAGACCACTCAGGCATGTTCCAGCTTGACTACGACGGTTATGGCACCGGCAGCGAGTGGAACGTGAAGAAGAAGAGCCGCTATCTGCTTTACGACTTTAAAGACATTCTGCTCGGCCTTGATTTCCGTCTGAAGGACAATACCTGGATTAACAATGTGGTGTTGGAGTACATGTATACCAAGTATCAGAGCGGTCCCATCTATCATGACCACACGAAGAACATCAGCGACCACATCGGCGGACGTGACAACTACTACAACCATCACATGCTGACGGGCTATCAGCACTGGGGGCAGGCCATGGGTAATCCGCTCTACACATCGCCGCTCTATAACACTGACGGCAACATCTATTTTTGGAACAACCGTTTCATGGCATGGCACTTGGGCATCAGCGGTGATCCGAACTTTAATCTGCACTACCGGTTGCTGGCCACGTTACAGCGTAGTTACGGCACCTATTACCGTCCTTACACCGACGCACAGAACACGCAACACCTGTTGGCAGAAGTGCTCTATCGCTTCCCGGCTTATTCAAAGATGCGTGGATGGAGCATCAAGGCGGCTGCCGGTGCAGACTTCGGTTCAGTCTATGGCAACAACCTCGGCTTCCAGCTGACCATTGCCAAGACGGGTTTCTTCAGACTCAGTAAAAAGTAATCATTCAGAATAAACGGCACGACAATGAGAAAACTGCTTTACCTTTCTATAATATATATAGGTCTCGGCATGGGACTTTGCACGTCATGCAGCATTGAGACGTCTGACAACGGCAAACTTGACGGCTTCTGGCAATTGCAACAGTTAGACACCATCAGCACAGGCGGAGAGACAGACATGCGTGATAGCATGCATTTCTGGGCTGTGCAAAAAGACTTGTTGGAGGTGAATGAGCGTATCACGGATGCACAGGTGCTTTTCCGCTTTGAACATGTGGGTGACTCGTTAATACTGTCAGAGCCTTATTATGACCTGCGCGATTCGTCAGACATCAGGATCAATGACCCGTCATTGCTTAACCGCTTTGGCATCTACCACATGCGTGAGGCGTTCTACGTGGCAAACCTCACCAGTAGCAAGATGGAACTGAAGTCAGACCGCTACTATTTCCATTTCCGGAAATATTAATTTTTTAGGGAGTTCAGGAGTTCAGGAGTTGCAGGAGTTACAGACAATAGCTCATGCGGCTCCATGAACACGCAGTTCATGCCCTACGGTACATACGCTCATGCGGCTCCATGAACACGCTGTTCATGCCCTACGGTACATACGTCTGTAACTCCTGTAACTCCTGAACTCCTGTAACTCCTAAGGAAGGAGAAGAACCTTCCTTAAAACTGCTTCCCGAAGGCGATGCTGAGGAATGTCTTGACCAGAATCTTCATGTCGAACCACCACGAACGGTGCTCCAGATAGTACAAGTCAAGCTCCAGACGGCGCAGCATCTTCTCCATGGTGTCCGTGTAACCGTTATAGAGCGTGGCATAAGACGTTACGCCCGGCCTTATCTGGTAAAGCTCCGTGTAACGCGGATTGTGCTCCATAATCTTGTCAATGTAGTATTTCCGTTCGGGCCGGGGGCCGATGAACGCCATGTCACCCTTTAAGACGTTCCATAACTGCGGCAGTTCGTCCAAGTGGTGTGCGCGCAGTGTCTTGCCCGTGCGCGTCAGCAGGTGGTCATCCTTCTCCCCGCTGAACAGGTGATAGCCCTCATCTTTCACGTCCAGTCGCGTGCTGCGGAACTTGTAGATGGTGAACGGCCGTCCCCCCAGGCCTATGCGCTCTTGACGGAAGATGACGTAACCGCCGTCTTCCTGTTTGATGCGCAGGTAACAGTAGAGAAAAAGCGGCGCGAAGACTATGAGTGAGCACAGTGCCATGACGAAGTCTGCCACTCGCCGGAAACCCTCTGACAGTTTGTTCAGTCCCTTTCTCATGATGATGCCGTCGGGGAATTAGGGGTGAACAGGTTGAGCAGCACGTGCAGCAGGGCATAGAGCACCACGTCAATGATGATGATGACGTTGAAACTGACCGTCAGACTGAGAAAGTAGTTGAGCGCCATGAACAGAATGGCCAGCGCGATGATGGTGATGAGCGTCTGGTGCTGTGTCAGTCCTATGTTCATCAGCTTGTGGTGTATGTGCCTCTTGTCGGGCGACATGGGTGACTTTTTGTGCATGATGCGTACCATGGCTACACGTGCAGCGTCGAAAGTCGGTATGAGCAGCAGCGACAATGAGATGAGCAGGCCGTTGCCGTCAAACGGTTTAAGGTTCGGATTGACCATGGACAGCTTCAGGCTGAGAAACGACAGCAGGAAGCCCAGCGTCAGCGAACCGGTGTCGCCCATGAATATTTTGCGGTTCTTCGTCGTGTCGCCCCACAGGTTGAACCACAGGAAAGCCAACAGCACGCCGATGAGTGAAGCAATGATGATGGCATAGAAGGGCAAGGCCCACATGGTGAAGTAATACCAGAAGCCCAGCAGTGCCAGCACGGAGAGACAGCCCGAAAGCCCGTCGATGCCGTCGATGAGGTTCATGGAGTTTGCAACGAAAGCCACAATGAACACCGTCAGCGGTGCTCCCACGTAGAACGGAATCTCGTAAATGCCGAACAGCCCTTGCAGGTTGTTAATGTATAGGCCCGACAATGGCAGCATCATGGCTGCTATGAGCTGTGTGGTGAGCTTGGTTGAGGCTTTCAGGCCCAGCACGTCGTCGAGCAGTCCCGTGGTGTAGATAAGCAAAGCACCAAAGAAGAAGTAAACCGTCCACAGGCTGAGCGTCAGTTTGTGCTCTCCGCTGAGTCTGTAGATGGCAAACACTACCATGCAGCCCACGATGACGCACGGCAGAAACACCACGCCGCCCATGCGTGGCACCTGCGTCTTGTGAACCTTGCGGGCGTTTGGCAGGTCATACAGACCTTTGCGCTTGCAGAAGTCAAGTATGGCAGGCGTCGTCAACAAGCCACCTAAGAAACTGATGATGAGTGCTATAAGGGTAAAATATTTGTCAATAGTCATTCAATTTGATTTGATACTTTTATTATATAACGCGCGTATAGCATGATTATTATGTCAATTGGAAGTTTTTTGCAACAATTATCCGCTTTCTTTCTTGTTGTCGTAAATTCTTTGTATCTTTGCGGCAAAAACAAATGACAATGAAAGAAATCATGAACATAACAACACAGCAGAATTTTCATGTAAGTGCAAAATCAGTCGCATTACACAGGCTTATGATGGGGTTGTTAGTTGTGCTCTTTTCAGCAACAGCAGCAGCCATTCCCACGTATTATGACACGGCAGGATGCAATGTTAACAAGTTATTTAAGTCGGCCAAGGCAAGGTATGTGATACGCTATGCTCACCAGTTCAGTGACACGCTGCGTATTCCTCACGGTTGCGAAGTGCGGTTCAGGGGAGGAAGGTTGACGGGGCCCATTGTGTTTGATGCTACAAAACTGAGTGGAAAAGTCAATATGAAAGGCGCTCATATCAGTGGCAGCGTGAGAAACACCACGCTGAACGCCTCGTGGTTCTGCGCGATGGACGGTATGACAGATGATGCACCGGTCATCAACGAGATGATTGCCGTCAAAGGAAACATTGTTTTTCCGCGGGGAACCTATCGGCTGATTGCGCCTTACGGACGTGAGAACTTCCACATTGGTATCAAACGACACAACGTGCAGCTGACAGGTGAGACGGGGGCTGTCTTTTTGACAAAGGAACGTCTGGGAATGATTTGCGTGTTTACCAAGAAGAATGACATTGCCAACAGCGTGAGGAATGTGAGCATCAAGGGTCTCACCTTCCGCACGGTGAACGATGGCAGCACGTTTCTGGAATGGACGCACGCCATACAGACCAAGGGCGTCAACGGCTTCACGTTGGAAGACTGTACCATTGAGGACTTCTGGGGTGATGGCATTTGCCTGAACCATTACGGTGATAACCCTGAAACGGGTGAAAGGGCGCGAAATCAGAATGTGAGGATAGTGAACAATACCATCGTGGGCGGCAAATTGCATAACAACCGTAACGGCATTTCAGTCATCAACGGACAGAATGTGCTGATTCAGGGGAACACCATACGCAACACCTCACGTCACGACATGCCAGGCGCTATTGATGTGGAGCCAAACAACTCGGCCTATACCATAGAGAACATCCGCATCATAGGCAACACAATTGATGGTTCGCGTGGTGGCTGTGGAGCTATTGAAATCTGCATGTTCAACGGTGGGCCGGGACATCACATCTATGTGGAGGATAACGTCATCAGCAACTCCAACTTAGGCATCTATATCTATCTGAAGACCACAGACACAACAGAGCACTTCGTCATACGTAATAACTACGTTGCAGCCGATACGCCGCCCTACAAGTTTGTGGGCGACGGCAGGTCGAAAGACTGGATCATCAGCGGCAACACCTTTAAACGGGCTACCAATGAGCGCATCCCGGGCAAGCTGCAAATCAGGAATTTGCAGGTGAAGTGAGTGGAAGGTTATGACAATGCACGGTATGTTTCCATGTGCTTGTCAATCACTTGCTTGATTGAAAACTCCTTTTCTGCCTTTTCCCTGCCGTGGCGTCCCATGTCGCGCCGCAACTGTGGGTTGTCAATAAGCGTCTTGAGCTTTTCGGCCAGTGCCTGACTGTCTCTGACGGGAATCAGATAACCGCTCTTACCATCGTCAACCGTGTCCTTACAGCCAATAGAGTTCGTAGTCACGATAGGGCGTCCGATGGCACAGGCTTCAATGAGCGACTTGGGAACTCCCTCGCGGTAGTAGCTGGGGAAAGCCATGATGTGTGATTGGATGAGCAACTGCTTCACATCGTCGCGGTATCCCATCCACTTGATGTATTTGCCGTCACACAATTGTTCCAGCTCCTGTTTCTTCAATGCCTTCGGATTGTTGGACAGCCCGCCGCATAGCCAGAACTGCACTTTCCCCTCATAGTCCTTGCGCAATTGCTCAGCGGCTTCAATGAGTTCAATAACGCCTTTCTCTTTGACCATGCGGGCCGTGAATAGCACGGTGATGGCACCTGAGTCTTGCTCAGGAGTATACTTGTAGTCCTCCAAGTTGATGCCTGAGCCTTTGATGAATACAGACATGTGCCTGTTGATGATGTGATGTTGCATGAACAGGTCTTCGTCCTCATGGTTCTGGAAGATGACCTTGACGTTGTCGCGTTGGTGTGAGAAACGCAGCAACAGCAGGATTCCCTTGGTTGTTGCTGACAGATTTTCATCAGAAAACATGACGCCCAGACCGCTGACGGCATTGACTACGCCCTTTACATGAGCGAGTCGGGCAGCCAGTCCGCCCCAAAGAATGTTTTTCAGTCCAACGTGGTGGACAATGGCATCCTTGTTCTTGCGGTAAAGTTTCCACAGGAACATGAATGTCCTGAGTTCTTCTGTCAGGTTTGTTCCCGTAGGGTTGATGGGGAGGTCGATGATTTTCAGCCCCAGCTCTTTCACTTCCTGTTTCCGGCCAGTGTCCTTGCAGACGATGGTAACGTCCCATCCGTCGTGCAAAGCTGCCAAGGCAATGTCCTGACGGTGTGACAGGAAAAATCTGTCTTCATTGACAATCATCATGAGCTTAGGGCTCCGATGGGTCAGCTGTTCCCAGAAAGCCTTGTTTCTGTCATACGAGAAAGCTTCATCGTAACGTTTCTTGGCGTTCTGTGCATATTCTTTGTAGTGACTCCAGTCGGCAGCTAATTCCAAAATGGCCTCTGTCCATGCCGTTGCTGTTGCTCGGTCGGGGATGAGAAATCCCGTTTCATGGGTCACTACTTGTCGGTTATAGCCTACGTCAGAAGCAATGACAGGCATGGCAGCAGACGTGTATTGAATCAGTTTGAAGCCCCCCTTGCCTCGCGTGAACTCAGTGTCAGGTAGCGGCATGATGCCGATATGAGCCAGAGCCATTTCCTGCTTAGCCCTTTCCCTGGTCCATCGGATGTTCACAATGTTCAGGTGAGTAGTTGCCGCAGTTAATGGCTTGCTACAGACAATGTGCAGGCTCAGTTTCTTGTGATGCTTCTGTTGTAACACACGTGCCGCCTCATCCAGAAAAGGAATGACTGACGTGATGTAAGGAAGCCCCGATGCCGTGGCAACCCAAACGAGACGTGTTTCTTGAACGTATAGCGCTTGTCGCTGTGCCATAACTGCTGCCGTGTCAAGGGTTTTCATGTCGCCGTCAGTCGTGGGTAGCAGGCTGGCTTTCTTTCGATGCTCAGGGGCAAGCAGCGTCAGCAGAAAATTGTTAGTGACAACGATGTGGTCGCTGTGTCGGGCGAAGAAGCGAAAATCACGTCGTGGACAGCTCTTGTTTTCAATGATATTGTCGTCAAAGTCCCATATAATCTGATTGTTACGAGCCAGTCTTTTGATTAGGAGGCGGTGTAGTAATGGCATGTGGTGAGGTACAATCACACGCGAGATGATGACAGTCCCGTTGCATAAGGTCAGCCAGTCGTGAAGCAGAAACAATAGGGTGCGGCAGACGTAGATGAGATATAGGACGGGCATGAAGAGCAACTTGCCAAATCTCCCGCTGCTGTGCCACCATGTATAGACATTGTCGGGTAGGGCAGAGTGAATCTCGGCCCTGCTGTTGGCGAAGTATTGCGTCAGCCTGTAGTAGCTTGAAGGGGTCAGACTGGCGTTAGAGACATAGATAGATGTTCGAGTCATGTCAGCGTGGAGCGTAGCGCATTGAGCGTCATTGCTTATTATTTAATGTCTAACGTTTATTGTTTAACGTTTATTGTTTATTGTTTATTACTTATTGTTTAACGTTTATTGTTTATTGTTTAATGTCTAAGTCCTGCAATGAATCCTCTGACCATCTGTTTCCAGCAGGCGAAGCCAGACTTGATGAGTATCGGGAAATAGATAAACTGGGCTATGTTTTTCAGCCCCTTATTGATTTTCCATTGCAAAGGTACATAATTTTTCCGAAGTAGCCACATGTAATTGCGGAATTGGTAAAAATATCGGACAGGAGAGGACACAATAATGGTATATCCACCTATATAGATGGTGTTTTGTCCTACCATGTGGAGAATGGTGACATCAGGCGTAATCCCACATATATATCCCTTGCTTTTGGCTCGCCAGCACCAGTCGAAATCTACATAGTCCATGAACAGTCGATTGTCGCGTGGCCCAACGGATTCCATGATTTCTCTTGTCGTGCAGCCCCCGGATGAGATGATCTCTCGTTTGAGAATGAAATGGGGTGATAATGCCTTCTCCTTGTGAATGACAGACTTGTACTCCCTGCCTGTCTCTTTGTTTTCTGTCTTCGGGCCGAGAAACGCTAAGTTGGGAAAGTCCTGTCTGATATTGTCGAAAGCCTCTGCAATGTCTGTTGCGTAAGTTGTCGGTACCGTGCTGTCCTGATCCAGAAAAACGACATGAGTAGCTTCAGTATGGTCAAAGACATGCTTGATACCGATGTTCTGCGCTTCGGCTATTCCAACATTCTTTTTCAACGGAATGTATTGCATCATGCCAAGCTGCTCTTCTTCAAAGGTCTGCTTTTGTGAATTGTCTACAATGGCTCCATGATAGCCCTTTGCCAGTCTTCTGACATTCGCTTTCTCATCATCGTTAGGATGATATAGGATGATGATGACAGCTATATTGGATGATGGTATACTTTGTGACATTTATGCAGATTTACGTAATGTTGTCTGGTATAATGACGATCTTGATTCTATTGATGTTGGAACTTATAGGCCATGCCATCGCGTATGCCACGGAAGAACATGTGTAGACGTCCGGCTTTGTCCTCTTCAATCATAATGATGCGGAAGAACTTACTGATAAAGATTCTCTTAAAGAAGACATATTTTTCATGAAGTGTCATGACGTCGTAGTTCTTGCGGAAGTTCATGATATGACACTTGGTCCTGCTGTAGGTTCGTGCCCGTCCGTAGTCATTTGTTACGATATGTAGTATCTTTGATTGGCGAGGCTGTCCGATGGTATGATTCAAAACGCAGTTTGTGAGGCAGACGGTCTGGTAATTAGCCCGGATTACTTGATAGGATAAATCATGATCTAAGGCATCAAGTGGAAATGCCTCGTCAGCACCTTGTATTGCAGTAAGAATCTCGACAGGAATTACTGTGCCTGAATTAATGAAAATGCGTCTAAAGTGTAACGGTTGGGTGATTGGCCAATTGTCGAACCCTTTTATATAAGGGGTGTAAACCCATTTGTTCCCTTTTGTCCAATATTCCTCAATCTGTTGACGATAACCTGCAAAGTCCTGCCACTGGCTGTCTTGATCCATGATGAGCAGCATGTCATAACCCTGTTCTTGTGCGTGACGCCATGCAAAATTGATGGCAGGAGCAATGCAAAGGTTCTCCCCAGTTCCATACCATGTGATAGCGGTTTTGTGGTCGGACAGGGCAGGGAGTATATACGATTTGTAGCCAGCCTCAAGCGGTGAGTTGTCCCAGATGATGAGCTCATCCAGCCCGTCAATATATCGCTTGATGTTGTCTACTGCCTGTTGTTTGGCAGGGTTATACAATGTTACGATGCCTAATATCTCCATATACCTGTTGCCTGACCGTTGAGAATTTTGTTGAACTGGATAACATTGACTACCAGTCCCGGAATGTTGCAGAAGCACATGACAGCCATGAACCACAGAATGTCGTGTGTATAGCTGCTCACAGCCCATGCCAAAGGTATGAACACAATGGCAGAAACCGTCATATAGAGTTGCAGTCGGAGTGCTCCAACGCCATTTAGGAAGTATGAATAACGCATGCTGATAATCAGTAGGAAAATATACAAGGCCATCATGGCTGTCATGCCAAGTGGCACATTACAGGTGTCGCCAATCCATCGCTGAATCCAAAGCTGATAGACCCAAGGTGAAACTGCCACCATGAGAACCAGCAATACGGCTATGCCCATGATCATCCAGTTCATCTTCTGGCTTGCATGTCGAATCCAATCCATGTCACCCCGTTCGTATGCGTCGGTCGTTGCATTCCAGAAAGGCATACAGATGACCGTAAAGCCGACCATGACCAGACTAATATAACGATAGGCAATTTGATAGGGAGTAACCATCTCGGGTGTGAAGAAACGCGAGATGAGTATGTTTGCCGTCATAAACTGTATGAGTCCGGCCACTTGGAGCCAGAAGAACTTGATGCCCAAGTTGCCTAACTCCAAAGCAGAATGGAGATTGACGAACTTCAGCGAGGGGCGCAGATAGGGGAAACGTAGCCAGAACGTATAAGGATATGCCAACACGTAAACGGCCAATGGTGCTACGGTGTTGGCTATAACAATGAACAGGAATGATGCGTGCCCACACCAGTAAAGGGCTGCGGTGAGTAGCAATGCCAGAGTCTGGCCTAATGCCAGTAGCATGTTGTTGACAGCCGGCAGCTGTAATCCCATATATACATTGCCGATGAATTTGAGGACAAACGTCATACATACCAGTGTGACGGCGCAAATCAATGCTATACGTAGTTCAGGGATAATGTCCGGTTTAACATTCAGGAAGTGGTATACGTCAGTATACCAGATAAGTAACAATAGTAATAAAAGCAGGGGAAAAACAATGCATACAAGCATGGCCATGGTGGAGCTGACCACTTGTCGGGCTTCTTGCATTTCCTGATGGGCAATGTGTGCAGCCAGCTTGTTGCGAAGACCGTTACCCAACCCTATGTCCATGTGGTCGACCCATACTAATAGACTACTGATAGTCAGCCAAACACCATTTTGATACTGGCCAAGACATTCCAAGGTGAGTGGTACCATGATTAGAGCAACACTTGCCGCCCAGCCCTTGATGAAAAATGATGCAATCACATTCTTCACCAGTAGTTTCGTGCGATTATCTTTGCTTTTACTCATGTAGGATGTTTTATTCTTTCAGGCAGCCGATGGGTACAACCATAATGCCGTCAGTGCGGGTATAGGCATAGTCACCGACAGCAGTGAGTACCATCATGAATGATGGAACATTCATGCGTGTGGTGTCAATCTTATTTGCTAATGCTTTTAGAGTCGATGCTCCTTCCTCTATGAGAGAGTCTCCGCCTAATTTTATTTCGATTAATCCATACTTGCCGTTTCTTAAATGGACTACGGCATCACACTCTAATCCGCTTTTGTCTCGATAATGATACACCGATCCGTCAATAGCCTCTGCATATACACGTAAGTCTCTTATGCACAACGTTTCAAAAAGCAGGCCGAACGTTTCTAAATCGTTTATCAGGTTGCTTGGGCCAAGTCCAAGGGCAGCAACCGCAATGGAGGGGTCAACGAAATATCGGGTGTCACTGGTTCGTATGGCCGTCTTGGAACGTAGATTGGGGTTCCATGCGGGCATGTCTTCTATGACAAATATTTTTTTGAGTGCCTTGATATAAGATGCAATAGTCTCATCGCTTATGTTGTTTGCATCGTTGGCACGGATGTCAGCGGTAATGGTTGCCAGACTTACCTGACCTCCTTGAAGCCGTGCATACGAGCGCATGAGCCGTTTTGTCCGTTGGACGTCGCGTTCTATGCCGTCAACACGGGATATGTCTGAGCGGGTGATTGCTTCGTAATACTCTGTAACTTGCCTAAGAGCAGCACGTTCAGACTTCTTGTTGAGTGATTTCGGCCACCCACCTCTGCAGACAGCAAACGCCACTTGTTCCATAGAGAGACGGTTGATTCCTTCTATGTCTTTAGGATGGCTGAAGAGTCTGCCAAGGCTAACTTCTCCTGATGACTCCTGTGATTCCCATAGGCTCATAGGCCTCATGGTCAGCCATGCAAAACGGCCTGCTCCAGAATGTCGTATCTTGTCATTCTCGGCAGGAACTGCCGAACCGGTAAGCATGAATTGTCCGTCGTCTGTTCTGTGGTCTGTTTCAAACCGGATAGCATCCCAAAGCTGTGGGGCCAACTGCCATTCGTCTATCAGTCTGGGCGTTTCTCCTTGCAACAGTAGCCTGATGTTTGTTTCTGCCAGATGAAGGTTCTGTTCCATTCTTGTCGGATCATCCATATAGAGGACACTCTTGGCGTGTTGCTCTGCTGTGGTCGTCTTACCACAGGCTTTGGGACCTTCAATGAGCACTGCGCCCATTGCCTCCAACTTCTCTGATAATAATGTATCAGCAATTCTTTGCTTGTATTCTTCCACTTCCACTTTCGTTCCGTTTTATTTCCACAATGCAAAGGTACAACAAAAATCTTGAATATCAAAGTTTTTTGTGATGAATTTGGTCATTTGGCGCATTTTCGTTTGGCAATTTGGCTTGTTTTTGTTTGGCAATTTGGCTTGTTTTTGTTTGGCAATTTGGCTTGTTTTTGTTTGGCAATTTGGCAGCATTGGTATTATGTGTAGTAGCTCAATATGCACACGATAAAAGTAAAAGATGCTCTTTTGCACTTGAAACGATGGTTCTTTCATGAGTAAACGATGTTTGTTTCGAGTGAAAAGAAGCATCGTTTACTACTGTAAAGTGATATCTCTTTCAACGCAAAAGACCATCGTTTACTCCTGCGGACGATATCCGTTCGTGGTGGAGAAATTTATTCTATGTCGCGCGTATTCTTGTCTGTTACCTGCGGATTGACTGCTTCATCGTGTGCAATTGATCTGAAGAACACACTTTTGTCTTCATGCAGAATACAGGTGTAAGGGTAAAAGAAATCATAATAGTAGGTGTTTGTTGTCTCGTAGTGGGAGAAATAGAACCAAAACATTAACAGGATGGTGCCAATGCCCGTGCCAATTCTGATGATAAGATGTTCGTAACTGCGAAACAGCGTGAACAGGAAATCGGCAAACATAATCAGATAGAATATCTGCACATAGTTATAGAATCGAGCCAACGGATAGATGGCAATGGCTATGATAGCCAGTGCGACCATGAAGCATGTGAGCTTCTCTTTCTGCTTTCTTTTCTCCTCAGAAGGCTCATTCAGAATCATGTAATACATGACAATGTAAGGGAATACCAGATACGTCAGCAGGTAACGTAAGTAGCCAAAGAAAGAACTTGCCTGTAATGAGTAGAACATGACTTTCTGTGCGAAGGCTCCCTCTCCGCCAAATGCTAATGACAATACTTTACCCATAATGAAGTCACTTGCTAACCAGAAGACGAAACTGAGAATGATGGTGATGTATAAGGTCTTCCATGAAAGTCTGAACCTTATGAATGGGAACAGAATAGCGATGAAGGCCGAAACATGAAACATCAGCGCAACGGACAGCAGCACAAAGAACAACCATTTCCTGCCGTTCATGTATCCATGTATGCCAAATAAAACCAGTGCAATGGCAAAGCCTTCACGCATCACCTCGCAATTGAAGATGAAATACTTGAGTGAGAAGAAGTAAATCAGTATGAACAGGAAATAGCGATGTGTGTATTTGCTTACGATATAGCAGACGGCAATGTTGATGGCTGCACTTTCCAGCAGTTGAACAGCGTAAAACGAATCAAAAAGATTCTTGCACAGCAGGTTGATAATGGTCCACAGAGGCATCTGGCCTCTCATGACGAGTCCTGAAAGTATATACTCCTCAGCTTCGAAAAAGGTGTTGGGATATAGTTCAAATTCTTCCATGTAGGTGAATTTGTCGGCTCCCAGTCCGTAGCTGAATCCCGTGAGACAAATCATAAAGCCGCACATGAGCCACAAGCGGTGCTGTTTGTGGCTGTCGTATTCCTCTATGCCATCATAGCGAATGGAGTAGTAGATAGTCAGCAGTATGAACAGGAGGTAGAATATACTCATAAGACTCTTTTAAAACCATTTGATCAGTTCCTTGCGGAAGAGATATGCTATGGTGCCTATGGTGGCTAAGAACATCATGACGGCTACAAAAATCATGCGTTTCGGGCCGGCCGGCTTCACGGGAACGGTTGCATTGGTCAGCGTTGTAAATGCCGGGGTGTTCTCCTGAACCTTGGCAATAGCCGTCTGGAGTTGAGTCTTGAGTGTGCTGTAGGTGTTATATTTCAACTGCATGTCGTTTTCCAGGTCATCACGCTTGGCGCGATAGCTTTCCAACACAATGTCCATGTTGGCATCGGCAAAGCTACCGTAAAGCTGTCGGGCCTTTTCATAATCGCTTTTGGCGTCGGCTGTCAGTTTCTTATAGAACTCGTAGTCTATGCGTGATTTCTTTGTGCGGTAGTCAGTGATGAACACTTGCAGGTGCTCTTTGATGCTGTCGGCCAGCAGCGCACTCACCATGGGGTCTTGGTCTTTCACGGTGATAGTTACTACATCGGTGGTACGGCTATAGGTACAGGTGATGTTGGAACTTGCCTTTTCAATGACCTTGCTGGTTGATTCTGACAGTCGGAAAGGGTCAAACCGTTTACCGTCTTTGCCGGGGATGTCTGCTTCGGGCTCCTTACTCATCAATGAGTTCACCCAGTTTTTCAACATCTTGAACGGTACGGTCAGGAAGTTCTGCTTTTGGTGGTTCTTCAGGTAGTCGTAGTAGTCGGTGTCTAGTTCACCGTCAATGGTCTTGATCTTAATGTCCATCAGTCCGACCAGGAACTCCGTGGAGCTGAACAGGTCAGGATAGAGCTGTGGATAAATAGCGTCTGTCGATGCATTGCCGATGTTGACGCCGAAGCTGGAAGCCAGTGAGGCCAACCCTCCTGCACCTTCATGCGAGGATGATTCGGGTGCCACAGACACCTCTGACACATAGTATCTGGGCTGGGGGAGAATCCATAGGCATGACAAGGCGAAAGTGATAAGCCACACCTTTACAAAAAGCCATTTCTTCGCTTTTATTCTTGCTGCTACGGCGGTGAAGTTAATGTCACTCCGTTTCTTCTTTTCTTCTTCCATAAATACTTTTTTCCCTTACTTCAACAAGTTTGCAATGGAGGCCAGCATGGTGGCGATGGAGGCGGTGCCTGAGCCGATGGCCATAATCTCCTGTATGGTCATGCGTCCGCTTGAGGGCTTGCTGGGCACCACAATCTCACAGCCTGGCATCACTTTCGTATTGTAGCCCACGCGCGCCACCGTTCCGTTCATATATATAATATAGGTACGGCTCTTCTTGGCTCGGTTGCCCCAGCCGCCGGCTTGGTTGATGTAATACTTCACGCTCTTGCCTTCGCGGAACGAGACGGTGTTGGGATACATCACGTCGCCGCTGATTTTCACGGTTCCCGTGTACTCCGGCACGATGATGCGGTCGCCTTCGCGCAGCACGATGTCTTCATCGCTGCCGGGATTAGCAAGGGCTTGATCCAGATGAATACCTACATAATAGGTGTTGCCGATGTCGAGTTTCTTGATGTCCAGTGTGTCCTTATCACCGCTTTGCGCCTTCACCATCTTCAGCACGGTCTCCATGCGCAGACGCTCTTCAGGTGTTATCTTGCGTTCCAGTCGGGCACCTGTCGGATAGGCGGTGTTGGTCAGTCCGCCGGTCTGACGTATGATCTCGCTGATGCGCTGGCTCTTCTTGCTGAGTGTGTAGGTGCCGGCAAAGAGCACTTCACCCTCCACCGTGACGTTCTGCTGCTTGGAGTAGCCCGGGCTGGTGCGCACATACACTTCATCGTAAGGCTGCAACTTGAATCCCGGCTCACCGTCAATGACGAATCCCTCGCGCAGGGCGAATGAGAACGTGTGGGCAATGGTGTCTGATGCTGTCGTGGCTGACGGGTCGCTGATGCGGCGTGCCACGTCGACCTTCACCGTCGATGCGGCGTCTTTCAGTCCGCCGGCCTGTAGCACAAAGTCTTCCAGCGTCTCGTTGTCAGCGTACTGGTAGACGCCCGGATAGAGCACCTCGCCGTGTATGGTCAGAGTCTTCTCTTCCTGCATCTCTTTCTTGCTGGGAATGAAGATGACATCCTCGTTGCGCAGGGGCACATCGGCCACCGTGCCGTCCAAGATTCCCCTCAGGTCGAACGACAGCACCTCCAGCGTGCGGTCGGGCTTCATGCGGTGCATCATGGCGTGCGGTGTGAATGCTTCTTCGGTTACGCCTTCGGCTGACTCAATGAGCTGGCGCACGGTCTGGATGTTGCCGCCCACCTGATACATGCCGGGACGGAACACGGCACCCTTCACCTCCACCATGTTCGAGAAGCGCGGCAGCACGGAGTCCACGCTGACGGAGTCTTCGTCGCACATGCGGAACTGTGTCAGCTCAAACTCGCCGACGTTGTAGACTGAATATTGTGAGCCAGCCTTGCGTATCACGCGCACCGACTTCTTGTAGGCGTCGCCTGTGAATCCGCCAGAGTATTTCAGCAGCGAGTTGATGCTTTCCGTCGATTTCATCTCGTAGAACATCGGGCGTTTCACCTTACCCGTGATGTTGACCAGACAGTCGTATGGACCCACAATGATGACGTCGTTGTCAGCCAGCCGCACGTTGCCCGTCTGCTGTCCGTTCAGAATGTAGTCGTAGACGTCAACGGTTGATATCTCGCGGTTGTTGCGGAACACCTTGATGTTGCGCAGTGTGCCGATGTCGCTGATGCCTCCTGCCATGTAGAGCGCGTTGAAGACAGTCGAGAACGCTGACAGCGTGTAGGTGCCCGGTGTGTTCACCTCACCCATCACGTTGACCATGATGGTCTTGGTCTGTCCCACGGTCAGGCGAATCTTCGACGACTGATAGCGTGCGCCGAGCTGTGAACGCAGCCGTGCATTGGCCTGCTCGACGGTCAGTCCGCTCACGTTGACGGGGCCAAAGCCCTCCAGCTGTATGGTGCCGTCGGGCGACACGCTGCTCTGGAACGATTTGTGTGATGCTCCCCACACGTCGACGAACACTGCGTCGCCGGGTCCCAGCCGGTAGTTCTGCGGTGTGGCAATGTTCATGGGCGGCTCGAATGTCAGGTTGGGGTTGTTGAAGATGTCACGTCCGAACACCTTGCGCTTGTTGGCTTCCTGCTGTTGCAGGTAGTCCTCCAGATACTGCTGG
This sequence comes from Prevotella sp., assembly GCA_017467705.1. GTDB lineage: Bacteria > Bacteroidota > Bacteroidia > Bacteroidales > Bacteroidaceae > Prevotella. The sequence continues at coordinate 36,145 of JAFUSC010000100.1, forward strand.
CGCATCAGTCCGAGCGAGTCGGGCATGAATCCGTCCAGCTCGCCCTGCATGGCCATGAATTCCGGGTCGTTGTCGTCGTACGTGTTCTTGTATTTCGGGTTGCGTGCCGTACTGCGTATATAGGGCGTCGAGTTCGGATCAATCTTCTTCGAGGGCTGCGTGGCGTTGTTCTGCCGCAGCCGGTCCTCGGCTGATGTGCCCGTCGTGATGTCCTGTGCACCCAGTCCGTCGTTGCGCATCTGTCGTTCATACGTGTTGCGCACACGCTTAATCTGTTCTATATTGACGCCGCGCTGCATCAGTTTCGTCACAATCTGTGCCTGCGTCGCACCCTGTTCGTGCTGCTCGACGATGAACTGGAATATCTGCTGGTCCGTCATGGTCGACTGGGCCATCACCGCCGTGGCTGAAGCTATCAGCATCATCACTGAGAGTATGTACTTCTTCATTCCTTTTTGGTCTTATTGTTTACGTTCGTGCATAATAATCCATATTAATAAACCCCTTTTCGTGCAAAATATTGCAGTAAATGACAATTTTTTTGCGAATTATTTTGCAAGTTATGCGGAAATCACTAACTTTGCACCGTGGTTAGCCGTTTTAGCGGCTCACCCACTTACTGCTCACCACTCACCAAAAACGGGGATAACTGGATTTGACGGCGAGATGAAATGGTGTGTAAGCATGCGGAGCGACGGCTGTAGGCTCCATAATCACTCCGGTCAGAAAATTAATTGGCGAAAACAACTACGCTCTCGCTGCTTGATTGAAGTATAGTAAATCACTGGCTTAATCCTCTTACCAGGTAGGAGGACGAGACATCGCCCCACGGATGTGTCTTCGAATCATGTGGACCCGGCGGTGCAGGAATTTCGGAGATAGCACGCGTAGTGCTCCGATGCGTGTGTGAAACTTAGGAGCTAAGGCGCCGGTTGGTGGTCCAGGTCTTGCCTGCGCACGAAAATGAAGGCTGGAATAAGCATGTAGAAAGCACATGGTTTCCTTGTTCGGACGAGGGTTCGACTCCCTCTATCTCCACTGACATTCCGAAAGAAGAACTCTCACTCTTGTGGGGGTTCTTCTTTATATATATAATGTACGTGCGCGCGTATACCCCTCGCTCGCTTCGGGAACTGCCGATTCTCGTCGTGAGAACTGCCGATTCCCGATGCGAAAACTGCCGATTCTCAACGCGGGAATCGGCAGTTTTAAAATTGCTATCTGATAAACAACAGTTCACGGTATTTCGGCAACGGCCAGAGCGAGTCGTCAACAATGAGCTCCAGCTTGTCTATCTGGTAACGGACGTCGTCAAGTCGTGGCTCCACCGTGTCGTGATAGGCAATGGCCTTCTCGTGCTCGTCTTCAATCTTGTTGGCCAGCTTGCGGGCATTGACCAGCTCTTCGACCTGACGTTCGATGGTGCTGGTGCGCTCGGCTATCTCCTCAATCAGCTTGATGTTGCGGGCTGAGAGCCGTTCGGCCTTATCAGCAGGGAAGATGGCGGCCATGTTCTCCACGTTCTTCAGCAGAGCACTCTGATAGCGCGTGGCCACGGGAATGATGTAGTTCATGGAGAGGTCGCCCAGCACGCGGGCCTCTATCTGAATCTTCTTGGTGTAGGTTTCCCACTTCACCTCGTTGCGGGCTTCCAGCTCTTTCTGGGTCATCACGCCCAGACTCTCGAACATCCGGATGCTCTCTGCGTCAAGGTAACGCTCGAAAATCTTGGGGCACGACTTCGCTACATCCAGCCCGCGACGTTCGGCCTCCTGTACCCATTCGTCGCTGTAGCCGTTGCCGTCGAAGCGGATGGGCTTGCAGGTCTTGATGTCCTGACGCAGCACGTCGATGATGGCATGCATCACGGCGGAGTGGTCGGTACCTGCCAGCTTCTTCTCCAGTTCGGGAATCTTGGCGTCGACACGCTTCTTGAAGTCGACCAGAGCCTCGGCGACGGCACTGTTGAGGGCGATCATCGCGCTGGCACAGTTGGCCTCGCTGCCCACGGCACGGAACTCGAAGCGGTTACCCGTGAAGGCGAAGGGCGACGTGCGGTTACGGTCGGTATTGTCGATGAAGAGTTCGGGAATCTCTGGGATGTCCATCTTCCACACATGCTTAGCCCCCCCTACGGCCCCCGAGGGGGCTTCTATGGCTTGCAGGTCTATAGTGTCCCCCTCGGGGGACGAATGGGGGGCTTCAATGTGGTCAAGCAGTTCGCTGAGCTGCTTGCCGAGGAACGACGAGATGATGGCAGGCGGTGCCTCGTTAGCGCCTAAGCGGTGGGCGTTGGTGGCACTCATGATGCTGGCCTTCAGCAGTCCGTTATGGCGATAGACACCCATCAGCGTCTCGACGATGAACACGGCGAAGCGCAGGTTCTGTTCGGCTGTCTTGCCCGGTGCGTGCAGCAGGATGCCGTTGTCGGTCGAGAGACTCCAGTTGTTATGCTTACCAGAGCCGTTGATGCCGGCAAAGGGCTTTTCGTGCAGCAGCACGCGGAAGCCGTGCTTGCGGGCCAC
>JAFUSC010000101.1 GCA_017467705.1 Prevotella sp.
TGGTGAGTGGTGTTTCGTGAGTGGTGAGTGGTGTTTCGTGAGTGGTGAGTGGTGATTGGTGAGTGGAGGAATGTTGAAGCGCTTGGTGTATTCTCCCTTCACCTTTCACCCTTCACCCTTCACCAAAACCCCTTCACCTTTCACCCTTCACCTTTCACCCTTCACCTTTCACCGATTCCCCCCTTCCGCATACTCCGTCGGCGTCATGCCGAAGTGCTTTTTGAAGACCGTCGAGAAGTGTGTCTGGTTGTTGAAGCCGACGCTGTAGGCCACCTGCGTGATGTTGATCTTCTTCTCGCGGATGAGCCGCGCCGCCTGTTCCAGCCGCAGGTTACGGATGAATTCACTGGTCGGTATGCCCGTAATCTCTTTCATCTTACGGTGCAGCTGGGCGCGGCTGATGCCGACGTCCTTCGTCAGTGTCTCCACGTCGAAGTCGGGGTTGCTCAGGTTCTTGTTCACCGACTTCATGATGCGGTCCATCAGTGCGTCGTTGTTGCCCTTCACCTTCACCTGCTCCATGCGTTGCTGCTGCTCCTGCTCGCCTGAGAACTTGCCGCGCAACCGCCGCACGTTGTCCACCAGATTGTCAATCAGTATGTGCAGCTCCTCCAGCGCGAAGGGCTTGGCGAGGAAAGCATCAGCACCCTTCTTCAGTCCCTCTAACCGGTATTCCACTTCCGACTTCGACGTGAGCAGAATGACGGGAATGTCGCTGATGTTGGGGTTCTGCTTGATGCTGCGCAGCATGGTGATGCCGTCCATCTCGGGCATCATCACGTCTGACACCACCAGATCGTAGTGCTTCGTCAGCAGCATCTTCAGGCCCTCGCGTCCGTTGCTGGCATAGTCGAACTTGTACCAGTCAGCCAGCTCCGTTGCGATGTAACGCCCTATCTCGACATCATCGTCCACCACGAGCAGGTGCAAGTTGCGCGAAGCCTGTTTCTTGCTCCCTGCTCCTTGCTCCTTGTCCCCTGCTCCTTGCTCCTTGCTCCTTGCTCCTTGCCCCTTGCTCCCTGCTCCCTGCTCCTTGCTCCTGGCCCCTTGCCCCTTGCTCCTTGCTCCTTGCTCCTCTATCTGCTCAGGCTTCAGGTGGCTGTTGCCTAAGGGCAGCTCCACCGTGAGCACGGCACCGCGCTGACCGTCCTTGCGGTTGGCGGCGCTGATGGTGCCGCCGTGCATCTGCGTCAGCGCGCGGCACAGGTTCAGGACGATGCCCGTGCCGTCGATGTGCAGGTCCTTGGAGTTCTTGCCTTGATAGAACCGTTCAAAGAAGCGCTCCGTCTTGTCGTCCTCGAAGCCCAGACCGCTGTCGATGACCTGCAGCAGGGCGTGGTTGGAGGATTGAGATTTGAGATTTGAGGTTTGAGATTTGAGGTTGGAGGATTGCGTGAGCACGACCTTGATTTCGCCGCCGTCGAAGGTGTACTTGAAGGCATTGCTCAGCAGGTTCGACACCACTTTGTCGAACTGCGTGCGGTCAATCCACACCTTGACGGGCTGCTCCGGGTGCTCGTACGTGAAGGTGATGTTGCGCTGCTGCGCGTTGTATTCGTAGAGGTTGCAGACGCCCTTGACAAACTGCACCAAGTCGGTCTCTGTGCAGTGCAGCCGCATTTGCTGCTTGTCAATCTTGCGCTCGTCGAGAATCTGGTTCACCAGCAGCAACAGCCGCTGTGCGTTGCGGTCGATGCTGTCAATGGAGGGTAGGAGGGCGGAGGGTTGAGGGTGGAGGGCGGAGGTTTGAGATTTGAGATTTGAGGTTTGGGGGCTCTGCGCGGCCTGCTTCAGCTTCTCCACGGCAGCCATGATGAGCGTCAGCGGCGAGCGTATGTCGTGCGTGGCGTTGATGAGGAAGCGCATCTTCGTCTCCTCCAAGTCGCGGCGGCGCTGGCGCTCGAAGTTGTAGAGCAGCAACAGCACGAAGCCGCCGACAATGGCGCCATAGCACAGGTAGGCCCACCACGTGCGGTACCACGGCTTGGCCACGCTGAAGGTGAGCGTCAGCGTCTGTTCGCTGCTGATGCCGTTGTCCGTCGCCCGCACCTCCAGCGTGTAGTCGCCCGGCTGCAACTGCGTGAAGGTGATCTGGTTCTCACCCTCGTTGGTCTGCTGCCACGCCTCGTGACCGTTGATGCGATACTGGAACGCTATGTTGCCCACGTTCTGGAAGTCCAGCTGCGAGAAGTCCAGCGTGATGTTGTTCTCGTCGTGCCGCAGCATGAAGTGCTGCTGGTCGGGGTTCACCGCATGGCCGTTGACGGTCATGCGCGTCAGGTAGACGGGCCCCAGCTGCAGGTGGCCCACGTTCACGTCCTGAGGGCTGAAAGTGGTGATGCCTTCTGCCGTGCCGAGGAAGATGCGGTCATCAGCGCGGTGGAGCATCACGCCCTGCACGTACTCATGCGACCCGAGCCCGTTGCCGTTGATGTAGCCGATGAGCGGTGAGGGTGAAGGGTGAAGGGTGGAGGGTGAAGGGTTCTTGTACTGCCAGATGCCGTGCGAGGTGGAAATCCAGATGTCGCCCTGCGCGTCGCGCGTCATGCCGCCGATGAGCTTGTCGTGCAGCGCCTCGCAGCCCGCCACCTCGCTCACCCGGTTCTGCTCCCGGTCGTAGGCGTAGAGCCCGTCGTCTGTGCCTATGAGCATGTTGCCGTCGGCCGTCTCGCAGAGCGAGAAGCACTGGTGACCCTCCAACAGCACGTTCCAACCGTGGCGGTTGAAGCTGCGGTCAGCCGGGTTCATCACCGACGTGCCGTGCACGGTGCCTATCCACAGCTGCCCGTGACTGTCGAAGAGTAGCGACTTGATCCAGTCGTTGCACAGGTAGCCGCCCGGCCGCTGCGTCTGCTGCATGCTGACGGTCTCGCCCTGACCGCTCATGGGGTCGTAGATGTAAAGCCCCAGCCCGTAGTCGCTGATGTAGAGCCGGCCCTCAGCATCGTCGGTGATGCAGTTCAGCCCGCGTCCGTTGAACGTCTGCACCGCCTGCGACCGCCCCGTCAGCGGGTCATAGCGGTAGAGCACGTTCTGCGTGCAGAGCCAGTAGCGCCCGTGGCGGTCGTGGAAGATGAGGCGCGTGCCCTCCGGCGACTGCGGGTGAGCGGCAATGCGCCCGGCGCGGTCGAAGCGGAACACGCCGTTGTTCTGCACCGTGCACCACACGTGGCCGTCGTCACCCTCGGTGATCGAGCACACGTTGCCGCCCGTGCGGTAGTTCTGGTCGGCGAAGCTCCACGTCTGGAAAGCGTCAATCCGCTTGCTGATCATCATCAGTCCCCGCCCGTAGCAGGCTGCCCACAGGTGGTGGTCCTTGTCTTCCATCACGCCCACGATGTCAGCCGTGGCCAGATCGAAGTCGGCCGGCTGCTGCTGCGGCGTGGCGTCCACCAGCTTCTTCTCTCCCGCTGGAATCATCATCAGCCCGCTGCCCGTGGTGGCCACGTACAGGTTGCCCTTCGAGTCCAGACAGGCCCGGCGCACCGACACATTGCGGCTCAGCGCCGACAGGTCGAAGTCGGCCGGCTCCACCTCACCCGTGCGATAGCTGTAGCTCAGGATGCCATACATGCACACAATGAGCAGCCGGTCCTCGCCGTACTCAATGAAGTCCATCGGCTGCCCGCACGTGCTCTGGTAGTCGCGCAAGGTCGGGGAGGGCTCCTTGCCCCTTGCACCTTGCTCCTTGCCCCTTGCTCCTTGCCCCTTGATGGTGAACCGTGTAAAGGTGTCCACGTGGCTGGAGCGCCACAGGTTGCCCTGACGGTCCAGGTGCATGCGGCTGTAGAACACGTCAATGCGCCGCCGGTTGTAGTTGCCCTCGTAGTCAATATGCTGCATGCCGCGACGGACGGAGTAGAGCCCGTAGCCCGCCGTGCCGATGAGCAGACGGCCGTCAGCCGCCTGCAACAGCGAGTTCACGCGCGGCTCGCGGTCGTCGGGGAAGTGATACTGCGTGAAGGCGTCGCGCTCGTAGTCATAGCGCACCAGTCCCTTCGCACAGCCCACCCACAGCGCTCCGTCGCCGTCCACGAAGAGCGTCGACACCTCGTTGTCGGCGATGCTCGTCGTGTCAGCCTCGTGGTGCGTGTAGGTGATGAAGCGGTAGCCGTCAAACTTGTTCAGACCGTACTCCGTCCCCACCCAGATGAAGCCCCGCGCATCCTGACAGATGCACGTAATCAGGCTGCTCGACATGCGGTCAGGCGTAATCAGCCGGCCCGTGTCAGCCACAGCCGCCACCGTCACGATGAACGAAAAGATGATGAAGCAGAGTCGTCTCTTCATTTTTCTTGGTTAGTATAACACTGCAAAATTACGCATTTCATCCGAACCCTGCAAACATTTCACCAACTTTTTATTTAAACCACGAACTGGCACGGACTTTTTTATTACGACTATGAATGACGCTAATTAAACGAATTATTTTACCACCACAGATTTCGCAGATGACACGGATCTTATTTAAAGCCACGGACTCACACGGACGGGCACGGACTTCTTTATTACGACCACGAATTGCGCAGATTACACGGATTATTTTTATACCCGTTCATCGGCATTTGTAATGCCGATGCCATTGGTCGGTGCATTTTGTAATGCACCACCCATGGCCACGGACATGTATTTCTTTGATAGATTTGATTAGATTTGTGGGATTTCTCGCCGCAGGCGACTTATATAATAATGTACGTGCGCGCGTATACCCCTCGCTCGCGTCGAGAAACGCCGATTCTCGTCACGAGAACTGCCGATTCCCACCGCGGGAACTGCCGATTCTCACCGCGAGAACTGCCGATTCTCGTCATGAGCATTGCCACGGAATAACACAGACGAGCACGGACTTTTATTTAAACCACAGATTACGTGGATTTCACAGATATATGTATTGAACCCCGAATTACGCTAATTTTACGAATTAATGAGTAACAAATAGTTTATATAAATTCATGAAAATTCGAGTGTAATTCGTGATAATTCGTTTAATTCGCGTCATTCGTGGTCCCTTTAAAATACCGCTGTCAACGTTGTTTGACAGTACTTACTGTCAAGTAAGGTTGACAGTAAACACTGTCATCATGCTTTGACGGACTTTCCGTCAAAGGGTGACGGTGAGACCGTCAAAGGCTGACGGCGCGACCGTCACGGGCTGACGGGACGACCGTCAAGCAGTGACGGCACACCCGCCATGCACAGAAAGGACGAAAGAACGCCTTTTAGACGAAAGGACGGATAGACGAATCTTAGACGAAAGAACGGATTTTTTTGACGAAAGGACGAAAGAACGAATATATAAAGTCCGTATCAGTCCCTGTTCGTCCGTGGCTGGATATTTCGTCTATTCGTCCATTCGTCAAAAAACGTCTATTCGTTCCTTCGTCAAAAATCCGTTCCTTTGTCCTTTCGTCAAAAAACGTCTATTCGTACATTCGTCAAAAACCCGTTCATTCGTCCTTTTGTCTATTCGTCTAAAGTTTTTTTGTGGAAAAGTTTGCACAGTTCGTGATAATGTTGTAATTTTGCAACCGACAAAGCCAGCCTCGCCGGAGGCAGGGCGGGTCAAGACATCGATGGAAATCCTTGTGCCGACGAAGCCGTTTGTAGGGCTGGCCAAGGGAAAAGGCGTTTACGAACGTTATCGTCTGTGATCTCTAACTTCGCAACTTAGAATCCGTACACAGAGGTAATGCAACGGTAAGCGTCTGCGTTAAAGGGTGAATTATATACCCACGTCGCCGAGTGTGCTATATTATATATATAGTACGCGCGCGAACATATATATAATATCACACTTGGCGTGGGCTGGCTGCGTTGCTTATCCTTGTACGGGGGCAATGCGAAGGCCTGAGATCAGGGATGGGCGGATGTAGAGAAAACTCCCATGCCTTTTTTGTTTCCAGACGTTTAGTGCTTTCGACAGCTGGAGTAGGGAGACCTCCGGCCGGGACGACTGTAGACATCTGACTATAGACTACAGACTGTAGACTACTGACACCTGTCTCCTGACTCCCGGTAGAGACTATAGACTACAGACCGTAGACTACAGACTCCTGTCTCTTGAGTACAGACTATAGACTACAGACTGTAGATTACAGACTCCTGTCTCTTGAGTACTGAACTATAGACTACAGACTCCTGTCTCCTGTCTACTGAATACTAACAACTTAGAAACAAAAAGCGAATGGAACCGAAAGTGACACTTGATGACATTCATCAGACAGAACAGCTGATTCAAGCTGTTGAAGAAAATGAGAAGGCGACGAATGAAGAGCGCAACAAATGGATTGACGTATGCCGCGACATTATCGAGCGTAATGGCGACACTGGCACTATAGCCAACCCAGAGGACTACAATCGGCTGAATGAAACTACCGACGAAATCAAAAAACTCGGTGCAAAGTGCGATAAGTTAGAAAAGCGCCGCAGCGAACTCTCTAAGATCTGGCATCAGCAGGTGGCTGAGTATATCAAGCTTTCGCAAGCTGCCAATCCGCCTCAGCAGGAATAGCAAACAAAAGACAATAATTAACATTTATTCATATCTAAACTTTAAAACAATTATGAAACAAAAACTTTTACTTAAAACGATGCTCCTGCTATGCGCCCTCATAGCAGGAAGTGGAAGTATGTGGGCAAACATTGTTTATGTTGATGTGACTCCTTCGAATGCATTAAATGATGGAGGCGTTGATCCGATAACGATATCGTGTGAAAAAGGAGACGGTACTAGTAATCCTGCAATCAGTAGTGGCCAATTACGTTTGTACCAAGCAGCTAATGGAAAGACTACGGGTAATACTATTACTTTTAGCTCTGCTAAGACGATTACTTCAATTGTATTCACGTTTGCCGATAATATGACAGCAGATAATGGTAGTTTTAGCACTGGAACTTATAATTCTTCTACAAGTACATGGACGGGTTCTACAACTTCTGTGACGCTGACAGTAACTGGAACCACAGGTAAAACCCGTATTTATATCACGGCAATGAAAGTATATTATGAAGATGGAACGACATCCCCTGTTATTTCTCTCGAATCATCTACGGTTGACGTTGACGCAGCCGAACATGATGGTTCCATTGAAGTAACTTATAGTAACTTTACTGACATCATTGCTGACGTGGCATTTTATGAGTCAGACGGTACAACTTCTGCTACATACAACTGGGTGTCAGCAGAAATAAATAGTACGACAAATGATCTTGACTACATCATCGAAGAAAATACAAGTGATGCAGCTCGTACTGCTTATCTTAAGGTTTATGCTCTTGACGATGAATCTAACGAGGTTTATTCTGACCTTATAACGATAACACAGGCAAAAGCTATTGTTAACTATACATATACTTTGGCAACAGCAGTTATTCCTGGTAGGCATTATATTATTACTAGTGGTACCAATGGCGCTGTTAAAGCTTTAGGAGCACAGAATGGTAATTATCGTGATCAAGTTGCTGTTACAGCAGCAGATGGTAGTATAACAGTATCTTCTGATGATGGAGTTTCAGAAATTCTCATACAAGCAAATGAAGAGAAAGGATATTACACATTATTTGATGTTGAAAACAGTAAATACCTGTATGCTAGTAGTAATTCTAGTAATAATCTTGGTATAGAAGAAACTCTTGATAGTAAAGATAATGGAATTTGGTCTATTGAAATAGCAAGCAGTGGCGTAGCCACTATAAAAGCAAAGGGAAGTAATTCTCGTAATTGGATAAGATATAATAGCAGTAGCACTCGTTTCTCCTGTTATGGAGAAAGTAATACACAGGCAGATGTTTATCTTTTTGAGAAAGCAGGTGATGCAGGCTCGCAGACCGTTAGTGTTTCTATAGCATCTGCTTGCACAGATGGCTCAAAGTTCTATGGTACATACAGCAGTCCCTTTGGATTTGTAATTCCTGATGGTTTAACCGTAGAGGAAATCGGTATTGACAATGAAGGAAGGCTTAATGTTCAGGCATACGCTGCAGGTGCAAAAGTTCCTGCTAATACGGGTGTGATGATTTCTTCATTGACTGCTGGTATAAAAACACTGACTTTAGCTGGTGGTGGTACGTCAAAGATGGGGGAAAGCAATCGTCTGCGTTCAACGGGAACAGGTATTGAAGCATCTACCATGGAAGACGCTGATAGCGATTGCAAGTTCTACCGTCTGACCATGCACAACGGCTCGACGATTGGTTTCTGGTGGGGTGCTGCTGAGGGTGCTGCCTTTGGCCTTGCTGCTAATAAGGCTTACTTGGCTGTTCCTAATTCGTTAGCTCGTGAGGGCTTCGGCTTTGACGAGACGACGGGCATTGAGAACGTGAACCGTGAAACAATAACCAATAACCGTTATTACACGCTGGATGGCCGCGAGGTGGAGAACCCGACGAAGGGCATCTTCATCGTCAACGGCAAGAAGGTGGTGATCCGCTGATTCTATTCTAAGGAGTATAGGAGTCAGGGAGAATAAAAACTCCTTCTCTCCTTCACTCCTTAGACAAAAAGAAAGAAAATGCTAAGGATCAAAAGGATCAAAAGGAATAGAAGCAATAGTAAAATCCTTCTCTCCTTTACTCCTTAGAATAAAAGAAAGGAATAGAGGACTCACAAGGAATAAATCCTTTAAATCCTTAAATTCCTTAGACAAAA
>JAFUSC010000102.1 GCA_017467705.1 Prevotella sp.
GCCAGCTGTTCTACGACGACGTGAAGAAAGTGCAGGTGACCCTGGGCTGGGAGCAGGAATACTTCCTCGTGGACGAAGGGCTCTACTCTGCCCGCCCCGACCTGCTGATGACGGGCCGCACGCTGATGGGGCACGAGAGCGCCAAGAACCAACAGCTGGATGACCACTACTTCGGCACCATTCCTGACCGCGTGCAGGCTTTCATGAAAGACTTGGAGATACAGGCACTGGAGCTGGCCATTCCCTGCAAGACCCGCCACAACGAGGTGGCGCCCAACCAGTTTGAGCTGGCGCCTATCTTCGAAGAGTGCAATCTGGCCGTCGACCACAACATGCTGCTGATGTCGCTCATGAAGAAGGTGGCCCGCAAGCATGGCTTCCGCGTGCTGCTGCACGAAAAGCCTTTCGACGGCATCAACGGAAGCGGCAAGCACAACAACTGGAGCCTCTCCACCGACACGGGTGTGCTGCTGCATGCCCCCGGACAGACTCCCGAGGAGAACCTGCGATTCGTGACGTTCATCGTGGAGACACTGATGGCCGTGTATAAGCATAACGGACTGCTGAAGGCCAGCATCATGAGTGCGACCAACGCCCACCGACTGGGCGGCAACGAGGCACCGCCGGCCATCATATCAAGCTTCCTCGGCACACAACTGACGGAGCTGCTGGACCACATTGAAAATGAAGAATTAACCAACTCTTCATTCTTCATGCATCACTCTTCATTAGAAGAAATTGACATTCCGCAGATTCCTGCCCTCATCCTTGACAACACCGACCGCAACCGCACCTCGCCCTTTGCCTTCACGGGCAACCGGTTCGAGTTCCGCGCACCGGGCTCCAGCGTCAACTGCGCCAGTGCGATGATAGCCTTGAACAGCAGCGTCGCCGAAGCCCTCAACTCGTTCAAGCAGCGAGTCGATGCCAAGATAGCCGAGTATGCCAAAATCTCAAACCTCAAACCTCAGACCTCAAAAATCCATGCCATCCTTGACGTGCTGCGTGAGGACATCAAGACCTGCAAGCCCGTGCGCTTCGACGGCAACGGCTACTCAGACGAATGGGTAGAGGAAGCACGCCGCCGCGGACTGGACACGGAGAAGTCATGCCCGGTCATCTTCGAGCATTACCTTGATGCATCAAGTGTCAAGATGTTCGAGTCGACGGGCGTCATGACGCAGAAAGAGCTGGAGGCTCGCAATGAGGTGAAATGGGAGACGTACGTCAAGACGGTGCAGATAGAGGCCCGTGTGCTGGGTGATCTGGCCATGAACCACATCATTCCCGTCTCAACCCACTACCAGAGCCAGCTCATCAAGAACGTGCAGGGCATGAAGGACATTTTCTCGTCGGCCTTATTCTCAACAGAGAAGGCCGGGCGGCTCAGTGCGCGCAACATCAAGCTCATTGAAGAGATAGCCGAGCGCACGGAGAAGATAGAACAACTGGTTGAGGAGTTGACCGACGCCCGCCGCGTGGCCAACCGCATCAGCGACATTCACCAGCGCGCCATTGCCTACCACGACACCGTGTGTCCGCACATGGAAGCCATACGCTACGAGACTGATAAGCTGGAAATGATTGTTGAAGACGGACTTTGGACACTGCCTAAATACCGCGAGCTGCTGTTCATCAGGTAATGGAATCCATCATAAAGGCAGCACGCACAAAGGCGTAGACAAAGGTGAGCAAGAGAACGGCGAGCACGACCCAGACGGTGCGATGCTCATAGCCCGACGAAGTGAAACGGGCAGACGTGTAGTGGCGGACGGACGCCTGACGTCTGCCCGCTTTGTCTCTGTTAGCGGCCAGAAGCGTGCTGAGGTAACGCTCAAGGAAATAGACTGACGTTCCCACCGTGGCTCCCCAAAGCAATCCGACAAGGATGTCGCCGGGATAGTGCACACCGAGATAAAGACGTGTCCAGCAGTTAGTCAGCGAGTAAGCCACGAGACCAACCGTGAGCGCCCGGCTGCGCACCAGCAGACTGAAAAAGACGGCAATGCTGAACGTGTTGGAGGCATGGGCAGAGAAGAATCCGTAATTGCCTCCGCGATAATCATTGACAACGTCGACAAGCGAACCGATCTGCGGGTCATGCGTGGGACGCCAACGTGCCACAAGCGGCTTGACGATGCTGTCGTCGACACTGCCTGCCAGCAACACGCACAATCCGCTACAGGCTAAGATCAGCAGCACCGTGCGCCAGTTGATGTTATTCTTAATGACCATGAACAGCAACGACAGATAAAGAGGAATCCACGTGGCGGCATGGGTCAGCGTAAGCGCCACACCGTCAAGGTAAAGCGAATCACTTCCGTTGAGCAGCAACAACAGCTGTTTGTCGAATTGAATCAGCTCTTCCATCTATTATATCACTTCCATTGCCTTGGTTTCCATCCATCCCTCCTTGCCGTCGGGCAGGCGAACCTCTTTCCAGTCCTTCATCGTGTCGTCGATGATGTCAACACGTGTTCCCTCGTGCAGCACAAAGAGTTCTGTCCCATTAGCCGCCGGCGTGCTCTTCACCGTGACCGCCGACTGCGTGATGATGGCCCCGGTGCGATGTGACAACATACGCTTCTGCTGGTAAGCGAACAAGCTGCTCAGCAGAAATAGCGCCACCATGACCACCGTCCCGAAGAAGCCGACCTTCTGCAGGGCCACACGGGATGAGAAGAGGTAGAGCAACATGAGCAGCAGACCGAGAGCCAGCGTAACCAGTGCCATCCATCCCCATGAGTCGACACCCATCAGATTGGACAACGCCCGATACCACGTCACGACAAAGAACTCAGACGAGGGAACCACCTTGTCAACCGTCTTCTGGCGTGCTATGCGGAGATTATGACGAATGTCGCCGTCGCCGGGTGAGAGCAGCAGGGCACGCTCATAGTTGATGATGGCCCGCGTAATGTTCTCAGAACGATAATAAGCATTGCCGAGGTTGTAGTAAAGCTCCGCGCTGACGCCTTCGGTCAGCAAAGCCTCGTAATCGCGGATAGCCTGCTGATATTGCTGACGTGCGTAGGCACTGTCAGCCTCTGCCTTGGTCACGTTTTGCGCCCTTAAGGGGCTAAATGACAAATGACAAATGACAAATGATAAACCTATCACCATTAGCCATCTAACAGTCACTATTGACCACTTATATTTCATTGCACAAATCATTCTCATTTATCATTTCTCATTTATCATTTAAGGCAGAGCCCGCCTGCCGCAGGCCGCCTTTTCTCATCGTGTTATCAATGCGTGTGATGGCACCCATAGCGGCATTGTAGGTCTTGTCCATGTTACCCTTGGCATCACCGGGGGCGTAACGTTCAAACTCGCACTCGTCAAGAGCACCGATGAACTCACCGATGGTCTCTGCACTCACGCCGCGCTCACTCAGCAGCTGGCTGATATTCTCACGTGACAGCTGCTCAACCGGGATGTTCAGCTTATCGCCTACATAACCCCACAAAGCCCTCAGCACTTCATCGTAGAATTCAGCAGGCTTGTTGGCAGCCATCAGCTTAGCCGCCTTCTTCAGTCGCTTGGTTGCAACCTTATTGGCTTTCTTGCCACGCATCTTGCCGATGTTGGCATTGTCGATGGCGCGCTGGCGGAAGACAATGAGCAACGTGACGAAGGAGAGGGCCAGCAGAGCCAAGGCAATCCAATAACCCGTAGAGCCGAAGAAGTAGTCACCGACAGCACGCTGCGTGGCATCGCCCGTCTTGATATAGCGTATATCCTTGTTCAGCTCGTCCACCTCCTGCTGATTCGAGAAGTCGCTCACTTGACTGTTGCCGTTTCCCTTGGCCACCTGAAGTGTAAAGGCGTCGGTCTTGATGGTCTTATAGGCATTTGACTGGGTGTCATAATAGGTAAACTCAACGGGCGGAATCGTGTAAGTGCCCTGATGACGGGGTACGGCCAGCATGTCGTATACCACGCTACCCTCAATGCCGTTAGCAGTCAGCCGTGTCTTATCCGTCATCTTGGCGTCATACTTATCAAAATCAGCGGGGAATTTCACCTGCGGCTCTTTGATCAGTTTCAGGTTACCGTTACCGCTGACGGTGATGTGCAGCGTCACGGGGTCATTGGCACTGACCTCCGTCTTGTCAAGCTGCCCCGTAATGGTGAACTGCCCCACCCCGCCAGAGAAATCAGCAGGACGCTCGGGCAGCGGGTCCACCTGTATGCTGAGTCCCGGAGCCTTGATCTGTTTCTTCACCTCGACATAGCCGGAACCACCGTTGAAGAACGCTTCAAAGGGGTCAATGTCACGATTCGCCTGCACGACGACGCCCTCAAACGTGATGGATGGAATCTCCAACTTGCCCGTCATCTGGGGGAACATCACGTACTGGCTCCACGTCACCGTACGATAAGGACGGCCATTAACGTGCTCAACCGTAAACTTCTTCTGCTGCGGCAATGGAATCTCCTGAGTGTAGAAGCTCTTGAGGTCGGGCATCTTTCCGTTCAGCGAAGTGAGCTCCACCAACGTGTAGACCTTATAAGTCAGCAATATCGGCTCCTGCTCATGCACACGGCTCTTGTTGGCACTGACCTTGATGAAAAGGTCGCTGCCAGAGATAGGAGTGCCGGCAGAACGCACGCCGGGCTGCGATGGCTGCGCCTGACGGTTCTGACCGTTATTCGACTGTGCCTGTCCTGAAACGTGAATCTTCAGCGTGTTCGACGTCAGATGCTTGCCTGCCACGGTTGCTGTTGCAGGGGGAATGGTGAACGTGCCGTTGGTCGTTGCACTGAGAATATAGGTATAGGTGATGGATGACGAACTGCTGGTGCGCCCGTTGATCATCTGGAAACTCGACTGACGCGACGTGCTGGGGCCCATCAGCACCTCCAGCTCTTCGGGGATGCGGCCTGCACGGAATCCCTCCACTTCGTCGGAGTTAATGGTGTACGTTAAACGGAACTGCTCACCCGCAGCCACTTGCGACGGTGCATTTCCGGTAATGGTCTGTGCAAGCGCTACGCTAAATGAAAAATGATTGATGACAAATGATAAACTTATTACCATTAGCCATTTAACATTCAACATTGAATACTTATTTCTCATTGCACCACTCTTTATCATTTATCATTTGCATTTATCATTTAGGCCACAGGCCGCATCACCAGTTTTTCTGCAAGCGCCGACGGTTCTGTTGGCGTTGCTGCTGTTCCTGCATGCGTTGCTGGGTCTGTCGCTCCTTCTGAATGGCAGCGTTCAACAACTGCTCAGCATTTTCCTTGCTCATGCGAGGCTTCTGGTCTTGCTGCTGGTCCTGCTGATTGTCTTTATTCTGCTGGTCATTCTTCTTCTGTTGGTCGTCCTTGGAGTCTTTTTTGTCCTCGTCGTTCTTCTTGTCCTTATTCTGGTTGTCTTTGTTCTGATCGTCTTTCTTATCCTTGTTCTGGTCGTCCTTCTGATCTTTGTTCTGATCATTGTTACCACCGCCACCTTGTTGCTGACGTTTCAGTTGACGCTTACACACCTCCAGATTATAGCGTGTCTCATCATCGTTGGGGTTAAGCCGCAAGGCCTCTTTGTAAGCCTCAATTGCTTCCTTGAACATGCGGTGTCCCTGACAGACGACGCCGATGTTATGATAGGACTGATATTTACGAAGCGGATTCTTCTCTATCTTTGCCGCCAATTGGAACTGTTCTATGGCAGCAGAGTCTTTCTGTTGTCTGAGCAATGCGTTACCCAGATTGTAGATAGCCTGCGGGTTATCCTTGTTTTCTTCCAATGCTTTCCTATATTTCACCTCTGCATCAGCATAGGCACCACGCCGATAGAGCGCATTACCCTGACGCACGTAGTGACGGTCAGCCTGTGCAAACGCCGTGGCAGCAACGCCCATGAGCAACAGCAGCATAACGGCTTTCTTGCGACGGAACAGGTGAACATTCCTGAACAGCGGGCTCTTACGCTCCAACAGCAGAACCTCAAGCACCACAAACAGCAGGGCAATGAGTGCAAATTCAATGAAGCGTTCCTCGTAGGCGTTATACACTTCAACAGAGACTTCCTTCTTCGCCAGTTTGTCAAGCTCAGCGTTCAGCTGCTCTTGGGCAGCATAACCATTCTCTACGTGAATGTAGGCACCCCCACCCGCCTGAGCAATCTGCTTACACATGGTTTCGTTCAGTGCCGACATGACGGTGTTGCCTGCATTGTCAGTCATGAAACGCCCGGTTGAAGGGTCAGGCACAGGTGAGCCATTCGTAGAACCCACGCCCAATACGTAGACACGCATGCCGCGTTTCTTGGCATCTTCAGCGGCTTCCACGGCACCGCCCTCATGGTCTTCACCGTCAGTAATGACAATAATAGCCTTACCCACAGCCTCCTCCTGACTGAAACAATGGCTGGCCATGTCAATGGCTTCGGCAATGTCTGTACCCTGCGTGGCAATCATGGAGGGGTCAATGCTGCTCAGGAACATCTTGGCTGAAACGTAGTCGCTGGTCATGGGCAGCTGCACAAAAGCATCGCCCGCAAAGACAATGAGTCCGATCTTGTCGTTCGAGAACTTATCGACCATGTTTTCTATCATCATCTTCGAACGATCCAACCGGCTGGGTGAAACATCTTTGGCCCGCATGGAGTTCGACACATCAACGGCAATGATGGTCTCAATGCCCGTGCGCTTTTCCGTCTTGGTTCCAATGCCGATATGTGGACGTGCAAAGGCAATTATCAGGAACATAAAGGCAATCAGCAGCAGCGAGAACTTGATGACAGGGCGCCAGCGTGACACGTCGGGCATGAGCTGTCTGACCAGTTCCGGGTCACCGAAGCGACGCAGCCGCTTACGCTGACGCAGCTGTGTCAGCACATAGACAGCCACCAACAGCGGAATAAGCAGCAGCAGCCAAAGGTATTGCGGGTCTTCAAAATATTGTTCCATCATGACGGTATCCTCCTGAAAATAGTAATGCGGAAAAGTATCTCAAGCAGCAACGTGATAATGGCAGCCAACGCAAAGGGCTGGTAAGCCTCGTAACGCTTGCTGTATTGTTTCACGTTCAGCTTGGTCTTCTCCAGCTGGTCAATCTCCTGATAGATGTTACGCAGTTCTTTCGTACTGGTAGCCCGATAGAAAGTGCCGTCGGTTGCTGCGGCAATGGCGTTCAGCGTCTCCGTGTCAATCTCCACAGGCAGGTTGACGTACTGCACGCCACCACCGACCTGCAACGGATAACGGGCCGTTCCTGTCGTACCGACGCCAATCGTATAGACACGTATGCCAAAGCTCTTGGCAATCTCCGCTGCCGTCATGGGGGAAATGTCGCCCATGTTGTTCGAACCGTCCGTCAGCAGGATGACGACCTTGCTCTTCGCCTTCGAGTCTTTCAGACGGGCCACGGCGTTAGCCAATCCCATACCTACGGCTGTTCCGTCCTGAATGAGTCCCGTTGCGGCAATGTCGGTCCTGACACTGTGCAGCAGATTGAGCAGCGACGCATGGTCAACAGTCATAGGACACTGTGTGAATGATTCGCCGGCAAAGATGGTCAGGCCGATGTTGTCATCAGGTCGGCCGGCTATGAATTCCGAGGCCACCTTCTTGGCAGCTTCTATGCGGTTAGGATTCAAGTCTTCAGCCAGCATAGACGTTGAAACGTCCATCGCCAGCATGATGTCAATGCCCTCCACGGTCTCATTCTTCCATGAGTTGCTAGTTTGCGGCCGTGCCAGCACGATGACCACCAGCACAAAAGTGGCAATGCGCAACAGCAACTGTAACGGCATGAGTGTCACCTTCCAGCTGCGCGGGGCGTAACGGTAAGCGTTCGTATCGCTCATGCGCATGGTCGGCTCGCTCTTCTTCCTAAGCATCAAATACCATACTAAATATGGTATCAAGAGGAGCAGTAACAGGAAAAATCCTTTATTTGCAAATTCCATATCTCTCGTTCAAAATAACTATTACAGACAGTCATTGTCAGACCATCAGTTCCCACATGCCATAAGCCACGTAGACAAGCAATGCAACGCTGACGACACCAAGCACCGTGATGACAATCTTCAGTATCCGGCGCGTCTTCTGCGAACGCACATCCTGCTCCGAAAGCTGCGGGCGTACCACCTCTTCAGTAGGCAGATGCTCTGCCTTGGTGCTGTTGATGAACTCCACAGCACTCACCAAGTTCTTGTCATTCTCGTTGGTCAGCGCAGCGTGTTTGGCAAACTTCACAAGGTCAGCCGTCTGGAAAAGTTCTGTCAGTTCGTCAAGTGCCCGCTGGTCACCCTGCTTGGTCAACCGTTCAATGATTTCCGAACTGGTCATCTCCATAGCACTGAAGCCGTAGCGTTCCTCAATGTACCGGCGTATCGTGTCAGTCAGTTTCGTGTAATACTCCTTCTGGTCTTCCGACGTCGTCAGGCGGTCAGCCTTGATCTGTTCAATCTCCTTCATGGCCTTCTGATGGGGCAGCAGTTTCTTCACTACCCGCACATAGGTGATGATGGGTTTGTTGTCGCGCAGGCGCAAATACAAATAGTAGGTAACAGCCATCAGCACAAGCATCAGCACACTGAGCCAGAACAGCGGTGCCCAGTCGCTCCATTGGAACGGATTGTCCTGCACATCCTTCGGGCCGAAGAACTTTTCCAGTTGGGTAGTGTCCACATCTATGCCCATCACTTTCAGTGCCAGCGACTTGCTTTTCACCGTGTCGCCCCCTACGAGAGCAGCGAACGGCGGCAGATAGTAAAGCTGCTCGTCAAACGAGGTCAGCGTAAGCACCTGCACATTGTCGGCCACGCGGCGTGTCTCTACCACCTCGACGCCGGGCGTCACCTGCTGCGTGCGCTGATATTGGGGGAAGTCTATCTTTGCTCCGGCAGGCGCCTCGACGGTCAGCGTCACATGCACCTGCTGCCCTATGAACATCTCCATAGAGTCAATGCGGGCCTCGACGCTTTGCGCCCTTAAGGGGCTAAATGACAAATGACAAATGACAAATGATAAACCTATCACCATTAACCATTGACCATTAGCCATTGACCATTTATTCTTCATCGCACTATTCATTATCATTTTTCATTTATCATTTAGGCCGTAGGCGCCTTAGCTTCTCTGTTTGAACAGCAACAGCAGAGCCTTCACAAAGTCCTCGTTGGTAGCAATGCTCACGAAGTCCACACGGCTTTTGTTGAATGTGTCCTTGAGCAGCATTTGCCGTTGCAGGAAATAGCGGCGGTGAGCCTCACGCAGGCGACGACTGCCCGTGTCGATATACTGTTCATAGCCCGTTTCGGCATCCACCACCCGCATCAGTCCTACGTCAGGCAACTCCTTGGCGCGCTGGTCGTACACCTGAATAGCCACCACGTCGTGCTTACGGTTACAGATGGTCAAAGGCTGCAGGAAGTCGTCCTTGGTGTAGAAGTCGCTCAGCACGAACATCGTACAGCGGCGCTTCGCCACACTCGTCATGAACTCCAACGCTCCGCGCACGTCAGTCCTGCGACTCTCGGGATGGAAGTCCAGCATTTCGCGTATGATGTAGAGAATGTGCTTACGTCCCTTCTTGGGCGGAATGTACTTCTCAATGCGGTCACTGAAGAACACCACGCCAATCTTATCATTATTCTGTATGGCAGAGAAAGCCAACGTTGCAGCAATCTCCGTCACCATGTCACGCTTCATCTGGCTCTGTGTGCCGAAGTCAAGCGAGCCGCTGACATCAACCATCAGCATCACCGTCAGCTCACGCTCCTCTTCAAACACTTTCACGTAGGGGCGGTGAAAGCGCGCCGTGACATTCCAGTCAATGTCACGCACGTCGTCACCGAACTGATACTCACGCACCTCTGAGAAAGCCATACCACGCCCCTTAAACGCGGAGTGATACTGTCCCGCAAAGATGTTTGAGCTCAGCCCGCGCGTCTTGATTTCGATCTTACGGACCTTCTGGAGTATCTCGTTTGTTTCCATAACTCTTCTAGATTATCTAGACTTACTAGACTCACCAGACATTCTAGATGTACTAGATATACTAGCCATACTAGATAGACTAGACTCAGGGCACTTCTACCTTATTAATAATCTTACTGACGATTTCCTCGCTGGTCACGTTCGATGCCTCGGCCTCATAGGTCAGTCCGATGCGGTGGCGCAACACATCATGAGCTACGGCACGCACATCCTCAGGCACCACGTAGCCACGACGCTTGATGAACGCATAGGCGCGTGCAGCCTTGGCCAGATTGATGCTGGCACGCGGCGAACCGCCGAAGGATATCATGTTCTTCATGTCACGCAAGCCATAGCGGTCAGGGAATCGCGTGGCGAAGACAATATCAGCAATGTACTGCTCAATCTTCTCGTCAATATACACATCGTGCACCACCTCACGCGCCTTCATGATGTCTGTAGCCGTGGTGACTGGCGTCACCTGAGGCAGCTGGCTGCCGATGTTCTCGCGGATGATGCGCTTCTCCTCTTCCAGCGTGGGATAGCTGATGACCACCTTCATCATGAAACGGTCTGTCTGTGCTTCGGGCAACGGATATGTACCTTCCTGCTCAATGGGGTTCTGCGTAGCCATCACGAGGAACGGCTTAGGCAGGTCGAACGTCTCACTGCCAATGGTCACCTGCTTTTCCTGCATGGCCTCCAGCAATGCACTCTGCACCTTTGCCGGCGCACGGTTGATCTCGTCAGCCAGCACGAAGTTCGCAAACACCGGTCCCTGCTTTACCTGAAAGCGCTCTTCCTTCTGCGAGTAGATCATCGTACCGATAACGTCAGCCGGCAGCAGGTCGGGCGTGAACTGTATGCGTTGGTAGCGCGCATCAATGAGTTGCGCCAGCGTCTTAATGGCCAATGTCTTTGCCAGTCCCGGAACACCCTCCAGCAGGATGTGTCCGTCGCTCAACAGCGAGATGAGCAGTGAGTCCACCAAGTGTTTCTGTCCCACGATGACGCGATCCATACCCGTCGTCAGGTTCGTCACAAATGCGCTCTGTTGCTCTATGCGCATATTCAATTCTCTGATATCAAATGTTTCTGCCATAATGAAAACTTATTATTTCGGGTTGCAAAAGTACGCATTTCCCTCATGATAACGGCACTTCTGCTGGCTAATAATTATTAAAAAAGATTCCAAAGTCTTATATTTTAGGAAAGTTTTGCGTTTTTTACTTCATCTTCATACGGTCGTGCGCGTGACGGTTCATCTCACGGGCGAAGCGGGCGGGCATACCGGGACGACGGATAGGAGCACCAAGTCCGTTCTCGTTGTAGTAGAACTCTCCGTCGCGGTCGGGACGTTCCACCATGTCGTTATACTTCACGATGAGGAAGTAAGCCAGTTGGCGCCAACGGTCCATCATCTGCTCTGCCTTCAGGCAGGAATAGTCAGTCATGTGAGCTGCGAGTGCGGCCTCATCAGCACCGTAGCGCTGGATGGCCTCAGCCTCAATGACGGGCTGTGCGCTGGCAAAGGCGGCATCCAGCGAATCGCGCACCTGTTGCAAGGTGGGGAACATGAGGGAATAACGCGGATAGACCATATTGGAAACCCAGTTGCACACCCAGAAGGCATTATCCATAGAGAAATGTATGTCGTCTGCACCGGGAGTATTGAAGCAGACGGGCTGACGTGTGTTAGCACAATAGATGGGAACGTAGCTGACCATGTTGCCGTCGTCATTGCCGAACCAGAAACAGCCTCCCACCTGACGGGGCAGCCATGAGCGCATCTGCGAGACGAACGAGAAGGCCGTCTGCTGCGTGGACGTGGGACGCTCGTTGAAGTAGGGCTCACCATCCACCTTGTAAGAGAGAGGTGAGACGCGGTAGGGCATTTCCCAGATGCCGCCGCCAAGGTCTTGGTCGAGGGCAAAGGGGGTATTCTCGTAGTGATCACGCATGGCGGCCTGCACATCCTGCAGGGTCAGCAGGCGGTTGGGCTTGATCCACAACGGCATAGGCTCTGCGTCAGCAGCCTCACCCATGGCCCAAGGCAGATAGGCGGAGAAGTCGTCACTGAAACGATTGAAGAAACTCCACACACGGGCCTCGCACCAGCGGCGGGCTCCAAAGTCGGCAGGACAATAGGCATCAGCATAGCTGAACTCAGCATCCTTGCCGTTGAACCACCCCATCTTCTTGGCATACTTCACCACGTTCTTCGAATAGAGCACGTTCTGCTTGTCTTTCATATTGAACTGCCGGATGCGGCTCTGATTGGCGTGAGCACAGATCATGTCGTCGGGAATACGCAGGGCCACCCAGACCGTGCGCTCTTTCGACACGGAGCGGTCACTGCCGCAGCCCATCATCTCCATGATCCAGGCTTCTTGAGGGTCGCAGATGCTGAACGTCTCTCCCTCACTGCAATAGCCATACTGCTCGACGAGCGTGGTCATCACCTGAATGGCCTCACGGGCATTGCGGGCACGTTGCAAGGTAATGTAAATCAATGACCCGTAGTCAATTATTCCCGTCGTGTCAACCATTTCTTCACGACCTCCGAATGTTGTTTCACCGATGGTTAGCTGCCATTCGTTAGTGTTGCCGATGACGTTCCACGTCTCAGCAGCCTCGGGAATCTGACCCAGATAGCGGTTGGTATCCCAGTCGTAAACCTGCCGCATCTCACCGGGGGCGTGCTTGCCGGCAGGGAAGTGATAAAGTGGCATGAAGGCACCGTAGCTGTCGGCATTATACGTGCAGAACACAGAACCGTCAGCCGAAGCTTTCTTTCCCACAATAAAGTTTGTGCAGGCCAGCGTGTAGCCTGACACCAAGACCAATACAGCCAATAAGAATTGTTTTTTCATTGTCTTTGCTATTTTTATTAATATTTTATCTCTGTTACGGCAGTGGCTTCATTGCCACAATTGTCTGTAGCGACGAACTTCAGCGTGCGCTGTCCGCCTATCCGTTTCAGCGGCGTATCACTGAGGCGGCATACCAGCTGCGTGCTCCGCGGCACTCGCTTGAAGAGCACGAACTGCCCGTCAACATAAGCCTTACAGGTGTTGACACCACTACCCGCATCCTTCACGTCGGCACGCACCACTTGGCCGTCATGCTTCAGCTCAATAGTAGGAGCCACGTCGTCATAGGCCAGTGTGAAGGTGCCTCCCAAGTCACGCACCTGCCCGGTTACCCAACCGTCCGCATAGGTGCTGCGAACATAGTAGTTGTTCTTATCTCTACGGAAAACGATGTAGAGTTTGCCTGTGTCAGCGACCTGCGACGAGACATGAATACTGAGTTCCGCGTAACGGAACAACGGACAGGACACTGGTGCCAGCCGATAAGCCGAAGAAAGGAAGCTGGCATCATCGGTCATGGCACTGTCTCTGATGACCACAGGTCTCAACGCGACATCATCACCTAAGTTGCCACGCGGGACGACCAGCTGCAATCCCGGCAATGACACTGTGCCTGTGCGGTTCCACCTGAGCAACGAAACGCCTTGGGCAAGCGGTACCCGTTGATTTTGCACATGGGACAACGGCGTATCAGGATGTCGGCCCCGTACCGTAAAAGCATAACGTGACGTATTGCCAAAGTAGTCTTTCAGTACGTATTCGAAATGGTAGTCACGTTCTTCGTTGATATCAACAATGCCCCGTTGCTCGTCAGCCTGAAGGACGGAGAGCGTGTTGCCGGGCTCGATGAACGATTTGAGGTACCAGTCTGACTGATGCCAGTAGTAATCATAGTCACCCCATGAATTGACCATCCGGTTTGCATGAGGCAACACGCCGTTGACATCGGCACTGAACACCTCACGACCATCGACGAGGAATGACGTATGACGGATGCCGTAGTGATTCGGCATGTTCTGCATGTAGTCATCTGCCCACACGGCAAAGCCGATGCGTCCCCACGCCGTCGCGGTGTCGCCCTTCACCTGCTGTCTGTTGGCTAATCCGTTAAAAAGCCCCGTGCCGGGTTGCGGATAGGCCATCACCCCGTGCACGCGCGGCGCAACAGTGTCATTGACATAAGCACCCAGAAACTCCAGCGGGTCGAGCATGCGGCCCGTGGCCGTCTCCTGAATCTCCAGATGCAGATGGGGGCCGAAGCTGGTGCCGGTGTTACCGCTGAACGCGATGAGCTGCCCCTGTGCCACGGGATACTTGTCAGCCGACAGCCGGAAGTCCACCTCATGCTGCTCATGGGCATACTGATATTGCTGCAGCAGACGTTCCAAACGCGGTGTGAAACGCTGCAAGTGGAAGTAAGCGCTGGTATGACCGTCAGCATGAGTGACATACAGGGCATTACCACAGCCCGTCAGACTGACCACGATACGACTGACATAGCCGTCGCCGATGGCACGCACGGCTTTCCCCTCCTCCCGCTGCGTGGTGATGTCGAGCCCACCATGGAAATGGTTGGGCCGCGGCTCACCGAAATTGCCGGCCAGCGTAATTTCATGCGTCATGGGAGGGGTGAAGGGCTGAGGGTGGAGGGTGGAAGGTGGAGGGTTAAGGGTGGAAGGTGGAGGGTTAAGGGTGGAAGGTGGAGAGTTAAGGGTGGAGTGCGCCATTAAAGAGACACACACCAACACCGTTGTAAACAAACTCCGCCTCGCCATAATCACTCAACACTCAACGCCCAACGCTCAACAAGCCTTAAAGCTCATATCAAGTCCCTTCACGCTGTGCGTCAGTGCACCGACGGAAATAAAGTCGACGCCCTGCTCCGCATAGTCACGGATGGTGTCAAAGGTGATGCCACCGCTCGACTCCGTCTCATAGCGTCCGGCAATGATATCCACCGCCTTCTTGGTGTCGGGCACGCTGAAGTTGTCAAGCATGATGCGGTCGACGCCGCCGTGGTCAAGCACCTGCTGCAACTCGTCGAACGAACGCACCTCAATCTCTATTTTCAGGTCAAGGTTCTTCTCCTTCAGATAAGCATGACAGCGGTCGATGGCATTGACGATGCCCCCGGCGAAATCCACATGATTATCCTTGAGCAGAATCATGTCGAAGAGTCCGATGCGATGGTTGCAGCCGCCACCGATCTTGACGGCCTGCTTCTCCAGCATGCGCATACCGGGCGTGGTCTTACGGGTGTCCAGCACACGGGTCTTGGTGCCTTTCAGGTGCTGCACATAGCGGTCGGTCATCGTGGCGATGCCGCTCATGCGCTGCATGATGTTGAGCATCAGACGCTCTGTCTGCAACAGCGAGCGCACTTTTCCGGTGACAATCATGGCAATATCGCCTTTCTTCACACGGGTTCCGTCACCCATCAACACCTCAACCTGCATGGTGGGGTCGAAGCGGCGGAACACCTCCTTGGCTACTTCCACACCGGCGAGGATGCCATCTTCCTTGATGAGCAGATGGCTCTTGCCCATGGCCTCTTCAGGAATACAACACAGGGTAGTATGGTCACCGTCGCCGATATCCTCGGCAAACGACAAGTCAATCAACCGATCAACTAATTCTTCTACTGATAGCATAATGATTTATTTTTAGGTTCGACAAAACTACAAATACACGCCCAGTCCTACGCGCAGGCCAATCTTGCTGTAGTCCTTATGATTCTTGAATGACTGCTCGTAGTATATCTCGGGCTCAATGGTGACGCTTCCGTTGATGAAGAAGGCGTAACCCACCTGCACCGTCGGCAGCAGGTCATTGTAGCCGCTGGCATGCTTCCAGCTGGCTCCGGCACCAAGGTACAGGCCGTTCTGCACGATGTAATAGCGTGCACCGGCCCCCAGCGTCATGGTGTAAGGCACGTCCTTCTGCTTGTCGTAGGCTACACGTGCCATAGCCAGCAGATTGTCGGCAAACATGAAACCGCCCATTCCCTGCAGGCCCAGATGTCCCTTGTCTGAACCACTGTAGTCGAGACTCAAGCCCGAAAGCGAGGCGCCAATATATGCCTTTCCTTTTTCAAACTGGGCGTTGGCAGCAACTGACACCATCAGCGCCATCACAAATAACACAAGTTTCTTCATATTCTTTCCTTATTTAAAATTGTCTTCGGTTCATCCATCTATTTTTTACTCATCTCACGTCTCAACCACTCGCAGAACCATATCAGTGCAATGGTTACAGAGACCAGCGAAATAAACAAAACCGCCGTCTGACTGAGCGTGAACAGCTTGACGCAGAACAGATAAGAGGTGCAGACGGCTGTCATGAACAGGGCCGGAATCAGCGTGATGATAAACGGTTTCTTCTGACGGACCAGATAGACCGTCACTGCCCACAGCATGAACACGGCCAGCGTCTGGTTAGACCATCCGAACCATCCCCAGATGGTTTCAAAGCCTTTAGCGTCTGACATCTGCCAAGCTAACAAGGCAATGGCCCCGGCAAACATGGGGATGCACACCAACAGGCGGTTGCGAATGGCCTGCTGCTTGAGATGCAGGAAGTCGGCAATGATGAGACGGGCTGAGCGGAACGCGGTGTCGCCGCTGGTGATGGGGGCTGCCACGACGCCTAACAATGCAAGGATGCCGCCAAACAAGCCTAACCACTCATTGCAGACCTTATTGACAATCGACGGAGCATCATTAATGGCTGCTGCGCCGCCGGCCATCTGCTCATAGCCCGGCGTGGGCTGGTCGTAGAAGAAGTACATGGCCACTGTGGCCCATATCAGTGCAACAATGCCCTCAGTAATCATGGCACCATAGAAGATGGGGCGTCCCATCTTCTCTGACTTCATGCACCGGGCCATCAACGGGCTCTGCGTGGCATGGAAACCACTGATGGCACCGCAGGCAATGGTGATGAACAGTGCCGGGAAGATGGCCTTCGTCGTCAACGGTTCCACAGACAGCCCCTCCCAAATCTCGGGCAGATGGGGCATCTTGACAAACAGCACCACCATCAGGGCAGCAGCCATGAACAACAGCGAGAAGGCAAACAAGGGATAGATTTTCCCGATGACCTTATCGACCGGCAGCATGGTGGCCACGATGTAATAGCAGAAAACAACAGCCGACCAGTAGATGTACTCCATCTGCATCTCTCCCTGCTGTGCTGCCACGGCATCAGCCCCCGTCATGTCGCCCAGAATCTTGGCCGGGCTGTAGACAAACACCACGCCGACCATCACCAGCAGGAAGACAGAGAAGAACAGCATCACCCGCTTGGTCGTCTCGCCTAAATAGCTGCCAATGATTTCCGGCTGGTTGGCTCCCCCGTGGCGCATGGAGAGCATGCCGCTCATATAGTCGTGCGTGGCTCCGGCAAAGATGCAGCCCAACACGATCCACAGATAAGCCGCAGGACCGAACTTCGCACCCATGATGGCACCGAAGATGGGGCCTGTACCGGCAATGTTGAGAAACTGAATCATAAAGATCTTCCAGTTAGGAAGTACGATGTAGTCCAGACCATCGGCCTTCGCTACGGCTGGCGTCGTGCGGTCATCGGGACCGAACACACGCTCCACAAAACGCCCATAGAGCAGATAACCTAACACCAGGGCGACAAGACTTAGAATGAATGATATCATCTTTCGCTATTTTCGTTTGTTAATATTATATATATAATTAGGTATTACGAGGCACAAAGGTACAACAAATATTTGAAACAGCCCCACGTTTTCCAAAAAACTTTCCAAAACCTTACAAGTTACAAGCTGATGACGACCGTCAGAAACGTGAACGGAAGGAGGATGCTCTACCCCATGCGTTTCCGTATCCGCCGTCCAGCCATGACTTAGGCGGCACCTAAAGGGGAGTTAGGCGGCACCTAACTATGACTTAGGCGGTACCTAAAGGACAGTTAGGCGGTACCTAACTATGACTTAGGCGGCACCTAACTATGGGTTAGGCGGCACCTAAATACCATTTGGGAGCCCTTGCAAAATATGAATAATGATCTGTAATGACAAAGAAATGAGGGGGAAAATTTGGTTTTTCGCTCGGTTTGCACTACCTTTGCAGCCGTTATGAAAAGAATAGCGGCTTTTATTACCTTATTATATATCGCGCTGCACGCTGTGGGGCAGCCGATGATGCCCAAGTATGAGATGCGTGCCGTCTGGTTGACGACCATCGGAGGCATTGACTGGCCACGCACGGCGGCCACCAGCACATCATCCATACGGACACAGCAACAAGAACTCTGCAACATTCTCGACCGGCTGAAAGCAGCTAATGTGAACACCGTCATCTTGCAGACCCGCGTCAGGGCCAGCGTCATTTACCCCTCACGCATGGAGCCGTGGGACTACATACTGACTGGAACGGCCGGACGTTCGCCGGGCTACGACCCACTGCAGTTTGCCATCGACGAGTGCCACCGCCGCGGCATGCAGTTGCACGCATGGGTGGTCACGCTGCCCGTGGGCAAATGGAACAGCGCCGCCACGAAACAGATTCGCCAGCGATTCCCGAACAACATCCGCAAGATAGGCGACGAGGGCTACATGAACCCCGAGCGGAGCGAGACGGCTGACTACATTGCAGGCATCTGCCGCGAGATAACCGACCGCTACGATGTGGACGGTATTCATTTGGACTACATACGCTATCCGGAGACGTGGAAACTGACGGTCTCGCGCGACGAGGCACGCCGCAACATCACGCACATTGTGCGCCGCATCCATGAGGAAGTGAAGCGAAGCAAGCCGTGGGTCATGGTCAGCTGTGCCCCCGTGGGTAAGTTCACCGACCTCTCACACTACGGCAGCCGTGGGTGGAACGCCTACACCAAGGTGTGTCAGGATGCACAGGGCTGGCTGCGCGACGGGCTGATGGACGCACTGATGCCTATGATGTACTTCAAGGGTGACCATTTCTATCCCTTCGTCTACGACTGGCAGCAGCACACCTACGGACGCATTGTCGCCGTCGGACTGGGCACCTACATGCTGGCACCGCGTGAAGGAAACTGGACCTTGGAGACGCTGACACGCGAGATGTACGTGGCCCGAAGCCTCGGGCTGGGGCATGTGCACTTCCGCAGCAAGTTTCTGACCGACAACACCAAAGGCATCTACGACTTCACTACGCGCGAGTTCGACCACTACCCTGCCCTCGTGCCCGCCATGACGTGGGCACAGACAACACCGCCTGACGCTCCGGCCACGCTGGACGTCACGCACAACGCCGACGGCACCACACAGCTGACATGGAGCGCCGCACGCGACAACAACCGTGCACCTTATCTGGTCTATAACGTCTATGCATCAGCCACCACGCCCGTCAACACGAACGACCCGCGCAACCTGATAGCCACCCGCGTCATGGGCACCACCCTCAACCTTCGGCCCTCAACCCTCAACCCTCTTCACTACGCTGTCTGCGCCGTTGACCGTTTCGGCAATGAGAGCCAGCCCGTGCAGGATGTGCAAAGGCCCGCTGAAACGACAACTGCCATCACGATGGGTAAGATGATTGAGAACGACGGCCGGACGCTCAACGTCCCCACCCCGCCCGCCAACGCACAAGCCGAGTATCTGGTCATTGAGACCATGCAAGGCAGCATTGTGGCTTATCACAACTGTCAGGAACAGATTGACATCAGCCAGCTGCCCAGCGGCGTCTACGTGCTCAAGACGCTGAACAGCAAAGGCATTACCTACCGGTTGGGAGGATTTATGAAGTGATAAGTGGAGAGAGGAGAGAGGAGAGAGGAGAGCGGAAAGTGGAGCGTTTAGAGTTCTTTCAGCAGCACTTCGCGCGAGGCGCTGAGATAGTCAAGCCTTGACTTCACCACCTTCTTCCACTGCTCGTTGTAGTGTTTGTTCAGCGGCACGTTGAGCTTCCACGTGCCTTGTGCCTCCAGACGGTCAATGAGTGCACCGACCGTGATTTTCTCCGCATTGCCTACCAACGAGAAACGTGACGGCGCCCCTTTGTCGTCGGGCGTCGACTCAATCAGCAGGCCGGCGTCCATCATGTTATAAAGCAAGTCGTTGACAATGCGGATGGGAATGTCAGTCAGCTCACGCAGCTCAAGTGCTGTGTAGGGTTCTTTCTCGCTGTCAGCCCGCTTACAGATCTTACTCAGCAGCAATACGCTCATCAGCATGCGGTAGCGATGGCTGATGTCCGTCGTCTGGGTATTGTAGTCATAATACTCCAAGTTCTGATTCGTATAGCACAGCTCGGCACCGAAAAGACAAATGGTCCACGAAATCTGAACCCAGAGCATGAACAACGGCAGGGCGGCAAATGAACCGTAGATGGCGTTGTAGCTTGACATCCATATCTGCGAATGTATGTAGAAGAGCTGCAACCACTGCATGGCTACACCCGCCAGGATGCCCGGCACGATGCAGAAGCGGAGCTTCACGTGCGTATTGGGCATGAAGACATAGAGCGCAATGAACACTCCCGACATGAGCACGTAGGGGAACAACTGAATCAGGAAGCGCATGAAAGGTCCGATGAGCATGGCATCAGCAACCCCGTCGGCCAGCGTCGCCATGAAGATGGAGAGACCGGAGGCCAGCACAATGAAGATGGGGAACATGAAGAGCATGGCCATGTAGTCAGTAAACATGCGGAAGGGGCCACGCTGCTTCTTCACCTGCCAAATCTCGTTGAACGTACGCTCCACGTTGCTCACCAGCATCAGCACCGTGTAGAGCATGAAGATCAGACCGACCCCCAGGAAGATGCCGCTCTTGGTGTGCACCAGATAGCTGTTGACGAAGTCGATGATGACGTTGGCTGCCTGCGGCTGTGAGCTGAAAGCGTCACGAAACCACACCTCTATATATTTATTGTAGCCAAAGCCACGCGCAATGGCAAAGACCACTGCCAGAATGGGCACAATGGCCAGCAGCGTGGAATAGGTTAACGCCGCCGCATGACTCACGACACGCTTGGCCGTGAAGAAGCGGACAGCAAGCATCAGCTTCTTCAATATCTCGATGAGCAGATAGCGGGGATGATAATCCCCCTGCGACGGAATGGCCCAAATGTCAACCTGAAGGAAGCGGATGGCCTTTTTGATGAGCTTGTTCATAATGCGAGTATTAAAAAAGCGAAGCAGGGGCCCTGTAAGCCGGGTTCTGTCTCTCCTTGCGGAGCGTCTGTCATTTATCTACCCCTCAGGTTACCCTTCGGGTTTGTGATTAGCATTCTACCCTCCATCGGATGGCCGAAGCCTGATTCGGGCGGACAACCCTCAGCCGATGGTTTACATGAACTTGCAGCCTCCAGAAAGCACAGCCCGACGGTCACCCGCCGGCTGGTGGTCTCTTACACCACCTTCTCACCCTTACCCACGTTCCACCGCACGCATCATCCCTCAAAAGGCCATGCACATCAGGTGGCACACAGGCGGTTATTTTCTTCTGCTTGCTCCTGCCGTCGCCGACAGCTGGCACTTTCACCAGTGGAGCGTCCTGCGCTGCCCGGACTTTCCTCTCGCGCCCTCAACGGACACCAGCGACAGACTGGACCTCTGCTTCGCACGCTGCAAAGGTACGAATAAGTGCGCAAAAAAGCAAATAAATTTGGCATTTTGCGCACTTATTCGTACCTTTGCAGCGTGAAAAAGCAAAAAAGAGCAATCAAAAACGTTGTGTCAATGCTGCTGTTGGCCTTCTGCATGCTGATGCCGGCCAAGGCAGCAGCCCAGCAGACGGTCACCGACTCCACCCTACAGGCAAGTCTGGACTCCGTGGAGTTCAGCCTGCTGACGTGTCAACCGCACGACGAGATATACAGTCTCTACGGTCACACGGCCCTGCGCTACCGCGACCTGCAAAAGAAAGAGGACTGGGCCATCAACTACGGCGTGTTCAACTTCCACGCCCCCTACTTCACCCTGCGTTTCATCTTCGGACTGACCGACTACTGGGTGGAGGCTTACCCCATTCATCGCTTCTATGCAGAATACCAGAGCTATGGCAGTCAGGTCACCGAACAGGTGCTCAACCTGACGGCGATGGAGAAGCTGACGCTGCTCCACGCATTAGGCGAGAACATCCGCCCGGAGAACCGCGTCTACCGCTACAACTACTTCTACGACAACTGCACGACACGTGCCCGCGACATGGTGGAGCGCTGCGTGCACGGCGTTGTGCAATACGAGGAGCGTACTGACGAGCAGAAGACCTATCGTGATCTGGTGCACGCCTGCACCGAAGGGCACCCGTGGGCCGCTTTCGGCAACGACCTGCTGCTGGGCGTGAAGTCAGACCTGCCGACTGACCTGCGGCAGCAGGAGTTCCTGCCCGCCAACCTGATGAACGATTTTGAGCACGCCTACATCTTAGACACTGATGGCAACCGCCGCCCGCTGGTCAAGGATACACGCACGCTGGTGCCAGCCGGCAAACAGACGGCGCAAAGCGGTTTCCCGCTGTCGCCCATGTGGTGCGGCGTCATCCTGCTGCTGGTGTCTCTGGCTGTGCTGGCTGTCGAGTGGAAACGGGGCAAGTCCTTTGTCTGGTGGGACATCGTGCTGATGGCCGCTCAAGGACTCACGGGCGTGCTGCTGACCGTCATGGTGTTCTCACAGCATCCCACGACCAGCCTCAACCTGCAACTGCTGCTGTTCAATCCCCTACCCCTGCTATTTATAAATAAGGTATATAGACGCAAGCCGACCCACTACTGGAATCTGCTCCCGGTGATGACGTTGCTGTTCTATATCGGCGGCATCTGGCAAGACTATGCCGAGGGCATGGAGATTGTGGCACTATGTTTGCTATTAAGATACTGGATTCATACGAAGGACGTGCCGTCGAAGGCCGTCAAACCGGTCAAGCAGAAGAAAACAAGTCATGCGAAGTAACAGATACCTCTACCTCACGTTGCTGGCTGTGCTGGGCTTCCATCAGGAAGCATTGGCACAAATGGCGTTGCAGTCACCCAAGCTGGTGGTCAGCATCGCCATTGACCAGCTCAGCGCTGACGAGATGGAGAACATGGCCCCGCTCTACGGCTCCGACGGCCTGCGCCGTCTGTTGGAACAGGGACGGGTCTACACGAACGCATCCTACAGCTTCACCCCCGTTGACAGGGCATCGGCCATTGCCAGCCTGTCAACCGGTTCCACTCCTTACTACAACGGAATCCCCAGCCTTGAGTGGCTCGACAAGAACACGCTGCGCCCCACGCTCTGCGTGCGCGACTTGCAGTACGGACATGCACCGTCATCCCTGCTCACCTCGACTGTGGGCGACGAGCTGAAGTCGGCCACCAACGGCGTTTCCATCGTCTATGCCTTTGCTCCCACGGCTGATGCTGCCATTTTGTCAGCCGGGCACGCAGCCAACGGCACGGCATGGATCAGCAACGGCAAGTGGTGCACGTCGGCCTACTATCAGCCGTTGTCGCAATGGCTCAGCGGGCACAGCCGCCTCAACAAGCCCGATGCTGACGTGAACAAGAGCATTTCCGACATCGCCATTGCCTGCATTGACCATGCCGCCATCGGCGTCGACGACAAGCCTGACCTGCTCTGCGTCACCTATCAGCAACAGGGCGACGCCATGGACAGCTATATCAGCCTTGACAAGAACATCAGCCGGCTGGTCAGCCACGTGGAAGAGAAGATGGGCCGCGACCGCGTGCTCTTTGTGCTGACGGGAACGGGCTATGCCGAAGAGCGGAAAGAGCAGGAACGCGCTAAGTTCCGCATACCGACGGGGAAGTTCTACATCAACCGCACAGCCAACCTGCTCAACATGTATTTAGGTGCCGTCTACGGTACGGCCAAATACGTCGAGACCAGCTATCGCAACCAGCTGTTCCTCAACCATCAGCTGCTGAGCCAGAAGAACATCAACCTTGGCGAGATGCTGCGCCGCGCACAGGAGTTCCTGCTACAGGTCGAGGGTGTGCGCCACGTCTACACCAGCAGCCAGCTGCTGACCAGTGAGAGTTCACATTTAGAAAAGATACGCAACAGTTTCAGCGTTGAGAAATGCGGCGACCTGCTCATTGAGATTGCCCCGGGTTGGCAACTTATCAATGAGGACACAGGCGAGAGCGTCACCCAACGCACGGGCAACATCACGTTTCCCATCATTTTCTACGGTGGCAACGTCAGCCCCGAACGCATACAGACCCCAGTAACCGTTGACCGCATTGCGCCAACCGTTGCCAAGGCCATCCGTATCCGTGCCCCCAATGCATGCACGGCAGAACCGTTGTTCTGACGCATGCGGCGCCTCAACTTACCGCCTGCGATGCCTCAATTTACCGCATGCGATGCCTCAATTTACCGCATAACAAGTAAAAAGCCGTTTTAGGCGATAAAAAATGTATCGTTTTACAAAATAAATTCGTACCTTTGCACGCACATTGCGAAAAAAGCAATCAGGAATCACGAACATAATAGTAAACAACAAATCGTAAAATCGTAAATAAGCAATATGAACTTTACAAAGATTCTCAAGTCGCTTTTCGGTGACAAATCATCACGCGACATGAAACTCATCCAGCCGCTGGTCAACAAGGTGAAGGCCGTGGAGCCACAGATTCAGCAGCTGGACAACGACGCGCTGCGTGCCCGCAGCAAGGAACTACAACAACAGGTACAACAGTCGGCCAAGGAACAGAAAGCCCGCATTGCCGAACTGAAAGCCAAGATTGAAGAGACACCGCTCGATGAGCGTGCCGAAATCTTCGCTCAGATTGACAAGATAGAAAAAGAAGCACTCGCCATCTATGAGGAAGCGCTGAACGAGGTGGGTCCCGAGGTGTTCGCCATCGTCAAGGAGACCGCCCGCCGCTTCGCCGAGAACGAGGAGACCGTGGTCACGGCAACAGACTTCGACCGTGAGCTGGCTGCCGACCCGCACAAGGACTTCATCACCATCGACGGCGACAAGGCCATATACCATAACCACTGGACGGCAGGCGGCAACGACCTGAAGTGGGAGATGATTCACTACGACGTGCAGCTCTTCGGCGGCGTTGTGCTCCATCAGGGAAAGATTGCTGAGATGGCAACGGGTGAAGGTAAGACCCTTGTGGCCACCCTGCCCGTATTCCTGAACGCGCTGACGGGTAACGGCGTGCACGTGGTCACCGTCAACGACTATCTGGCCAAGCGTGACTCCGAGTGGATGGGACCGCTCTACATGTTCCACGGACTCAGCGTCGACTGCATCGACAAGCACCAGCCCAACTCACCCGAGCGTCGCAAGGCTTATCAGGCTGACATCACGTTCGGCACGAACAACGAGTTCGGTTTCGACTACCTGCGCGACAACATGGCCATATCGCCTGCCGACCTCGTACAGCGTTCGCACAACTACGCCATCGTCGACGAGGTGGACTCAGTGCTCATTGACGATGCCCGTACACCGCTCATCATCTCTGGTCCCGTGCCCAAGGGCGACGACCAGATGTTCGAGGAATACCAGCCGCTGGTGGAACGCCTGGTTGGCGTGCAGCGCCAGCTGGCCACGCAATTCCTGGCTGAGGCCAAGCAGAAAATCAGCAAGGGCATTGAGACCAAGGACCAGAAACTGACCGATGAGGGATTCCTTTCGCTCTTCCGTTCGCACAAGGCGCTGCCTAAGAACAAGCCGCTCATCAAGTACCTCTCAGAGGAAGGCATCAAGGCCGGCATGCTGAAGACCGAAGAGACCTACATGGAGAACAACAACCGCAGGATGCCTGAGGCTGTTGAACCGCTCTATTTCGTCGTCGACGAGAAGCTGAACTCCTGCGACCTGACCGATAAAGGTACGGCATGGCTGGCCAATCAGGAGAAAGACAAAGACCTCTTTGTGTTACCCGACATCGCCGGTCAGCTCTCTGCACTTGAGGCTGAGACAGGACTCACCGACGAGGAGCGCCTGAACAAGAAAGACGAGCTGCTCAACCACTACGCCATACAGAGCGAGCGCGTGCACACGCTGCAACAGCTGCTCAAGGCATACACCATGTTCAACCGGGACGACGAGTATGTGGTCATCGACGGTGAGGTGAAGATTGTGGACGAGCAGACGGGCCGTATCATGGAGGGCCGCCGCTGGAGTGACGGACTGCATCAGGCCGTCGAAGCCAAGGAGCACGTCAAGGTGGAGGCCGCCACGCAGACGTTTGCCACCATCACCCTGCAAAACTATTTCCGCATGTATCACAAGCTGGCAGGTATGACCGGTACGGCCATCACCGAGGCTGGTGAGCTGTGGGACATCTATAAGCTCGACGTGGTGGAGATTCCCACGAACCGCCCCGTCATACGTAACGACCAGAACGACCGCGTCTATAAGACCTCGCGCGAGAAGTACCGCGCTGTCATCGAAGAAATCATTGAAATGCGCGTCAGTGGTCGTCCGACACTGGTCGGCACCACGTCGGTCGAGATTTCGGAAATGCTGTCGAAGATGCTATCAATGCGTAAGATACCGCATCAGGTACTGAACGCTAAGCTCCACCAAAAAGAAGCCGACATTGTGGCCTTAGCTGGACAGAGCACACAAGGCTCGGTATTCATAGCTGCCGACAGTCGTGTTTTCTGCGACAAACTCTCGGCTCTGCATCATAACGAGTGGCTGGCTAACAACGATAAGAACTTTTCTAACATTGATACGGCACATATACAGGAAGAGTCACGTCTATTGGGTGCCGTCACCATTGCCACCAACATGGCCGGTCGTGGTACCGATATCAAGCTGTCACCCGAAGTGAAAGCCGCCGGTGGTCTGGCCATCATCGGCACCGAGCGTCATGAGAGCCGCCGCGTCGACCGCCAGCTGCGTGGTCGTGCCGGACGTCAAGGTGACCCGGGTTCCAGCGTGTTCTACGTGTCACTCGAAGACAAGCTGATGCGACTCTTCGCCTCTGAGCGCATTGCCTCCGTCATGGACCGCCTTGGATTCAAGGAGGGCGAGATGATTGAGGCACCTATGATCAACAGGAGCATTGAGCGCGCACAGAAGAAGGTCGAGGAAAACAACTTCGGCATCCGTAAGCGCCTGCTGGAGTATGACGACGTGATGAACAAACAGCGTACCGTGGTCTACGAGAAACGTCGCCACGCGCTGATGGGTGAGCGCATCGGCATGGACATTGCCAACACCATCTGGGACCGCGTGGTCAGCATTATTGAGAACAATGACTACGAGGGATGCAAAGAAGAGTTCATCCATATCTTTGGCATGGAGGTTCCCTTCACCAACGAGCAGTTCATCAACGAGCAGCGTGACAAGTTGGAAGAAGACACATTCCAGATTGCCATGGAAGCCTTCAACCGCAAGACGGAGCGCATACAGACCGTGGCACGCCCCATCATCAAGAGCGTCTACGAGAATCAGGGCGACCGTTACGAGCGTATCATGGTGCCTTTCACCGACGGACACCGCATGTATAACATACCGTGCAACCTGAAGGAAGCCTACGACAGCGACTGCAAGTCCATCATCAAGGAGTTTGAGAAGCA
This sequence comes from Prevotella sp., assembly GCA_017467705.1. Lineage (GTDB taxonomy): Bacteria > Bacteroidota > Bacteroidia > Bacteroidales > Bacteroidaceae > Prevotella. The sequence continues at coordinate 27,335 of JAFUSC010000102.1, forward strand.
GATGCTGCTCCACATCATTGACGAGGCATGGAAGGAAAACCTGCGCGAGCTCGACGAACTGAAGCACTCCGTGCAGAACGCATCGTACGAACAGAAGGACCCGCTGCTCATCTTCAAGCTGGAGAGCGTCAAGCTGTTCGATGCCATGGTGCACACTATGAACAACCGCATTGTCAGCATCCTGATGCGTGCCGCTATTCCCGAGATACAAGGAACCGTGCAGGAGGCAGCCCCCGAGCAGCACACCCGCCGCGACCAGTACACGGAGAGCAAGCAGAGTCTGGAACAGGAGCAGATGACTGACCCCAACCAGGCAGCCGCAGCAGCACAGGACACACGCGCCCAGCAGCCCCGCACGCCCATCACCAAGGACAAGCTGCCCGGACGTAATGACCCCTGCCCCTGCGGTAGCGGCAAGAAGTTCAAGAACTGCCACGGCCGGGGAATCGTGTAACAACAGCCCCCTAAGTTAGGGGGTTGGGGGTCTGAACAAGCGCAGAAATCCCCCATCCCCCTAATTACAACAAAGAATTTGTTTTAAATGATTAAATTAGAAAACATCCAAAAGCGCTTTGGCGAGACCGTTGCCTCTGATATTGCCTCGTTCACGGTGAACGACGGCGATATCCTCGGACTCGTCGGCAACAACGGTGCCGGCAAGAGCACCCTCTTCCGCATCATGCTCGACCTGCTGAAGCCTGATGCAGGCGCCGTGTGGATTAATTCCGTCAATCCGGCAGAGAGTGAAGAATGGAAGCAATTTGTGGGAGCCTACATTGATGAAGGCTTCCTCATTGACTTCCTGACACCCGAGGAGTTCTTCAGCTTCCTGGGTAAGATATCAGGAAAGTCGCAGGCTGATGTCGACGAACGGCTGAAAGACTTTGAGCGTTTCGCCGCAGGCGAGGTGTTCGGCCAGAAGAAGCTGATCCGTAATCTCTCAGCCGGCAACAAGCAGAAGGTAGGCATCATTGCCGCACTCTTCAACCATCCGCAGGTGGTCATTCTCGACGAGCCGTTCAACTTCCTCGACCCTTCCAGCCAGAACATGCTCAAGCACATGCTGACGGCGTATAACCAAGAGACCGGGGCCACTATCCTCGTCAGCAGCCACAACCTTGCACACACCGTCGACATTTCCAACCGCATAGCTCTGCTGGAGCACGGCGTCATCGTGCGCGACATCAACAATGCCGACGGCGCCGCAGCCCAGGAGCTGGAAGACTACTTTGAGAAATAATGATGCGGCCTGCGGCCTAAATGATAAATGA
>JAFUSC010000103.1 GCA_017467705.1 Prevotella sp.
GACAAAGCCGTGGAGCGCCGCAAGCGCCAAGGCATCACGCTCGACGAGACGGACCTGCCGCAGTCGCCCAAGTACATGAAGGAAATCAGCCGGCTGCCCGGCGTGCAGCTCATCGGCGGCAGCCGCTGGCTCAACACCGCACTGGTGCGCGTGACTGACACCACCAGCATGAACCGCGTGGAGGCCCTGCGCTACGTGAAGGGCATACACCGCGTGTGGACAGCGCCCGCTCAGGAGGAAGCCATGCCCGAACGTGGCAAATATGAGACCGGATTCTCAAAGTATGACACGCTGAAGAACGTGCCCTACGGCAAGGGATTCCATCAGCTTCGCGTCATGGGTGGCGACAGTCTGCATGCCGCAGGCTTCCGCGGAAAGGGCATGACCATCGCCGTCATTGACGGCGGGTTCTGCAATGCCGACGTCATTCCCGCCATCAAGAACATCAACGTGCTGGGCAGCCGCGACTTCGTCTGCGAGCCGCGCCCCAACATCTTCTTTGACACCAGCCACGGCACGGGTGTGCTGTCGTGCATGGGACTGAACGCCCCTTACGTCTTCGTAGGCACGGCGCCCGAGGCCAGCTACTGGCTGTTGCGCAGTGAGGACGGACGCACGGAGCAGGAGGTGGAGGAAGACTACTGGGTGATGGCTGCTGAGTTTGCCGACTCGGTGGGCGTCGACGTCATCAACACCTCGTTGGGCTACAACAACTTCGACGACAAGGTGACCAGCCATAAGTATAAGGAACTGGACGGACACACCGCCTTCATCTCACGTGCCGCCTCGATGGTGGCCAGCAAGGGCATGGTGCTCGTCTGCTCAGCAGGCAACAGCGGCGACGAGCCTTGGAAGAAGATCACGCCGCCGGCTGATGCCGAGAACGTGCTGACCGTCGGTGCACTGACACGCGAACTGACCAACGCCAACTTCAGCAGCCTCGGTCCCTCACAGGACGGACGCATCAAGCCTGACATCATGGCCATCGGCAACCCGTCGTACCTCATGTACGGCGAGGGAGAAATCATCCGCGCCAACGGCACGTCGTTCTCGTCGCCCACGGCCTGCGGCATGGTGGCCTGTCTGTGGCAGGCACTGCCCCACCTCACCGCCTTTGAACTGATGGACATCATCCGCCAGAGCGGTGACAATGCCGAACATCCCGACAACGTCTACGGCTACGGACTACCGAACTTCTGGCACGCCTACATCAACAACAAGACCCGATAAAGCAGACACATGCAGCTTCAGGCTCTGACACTCCGACAGCTCAACCTCATGGTGCGCGACGCCATTGCGTCGTGCCTGCCCGACGAATACTGGGTACAGGCCGAGTTGTCGGAGTGTCGTGAGCATGGCGGCCACTGCTACATGGAGCTCATAGAGCGCGACGAGCAGTCACACACGCCCGTGGCCCGCGCCTCGGCCAAGTGCTGGCGGCAGACGTGGCAGATGCTGCGCCCCCACTTTGAACGCGCCACCGGACAGCCGCTGCATGCAGGACTGAAAGTGCTGGTGAAGGTCTACGCCCAGTTTCATGAGGCTTACGGCTTCTCATGGATAGTGACCGACATTGACCCCACGTTCACCATTGGCGACCAAGCCCGCCGCCGTCAGGAAATCATCAAGCAGCTGAAGGACGAGGGCGTCTTTGACCTGCAACGTGAACTGCAACTGCCTTTGTTCTGCCAACGCATTGCCGTCATCAGTGCCGCCGGTGCCGCCGGCTACGGTGACTTCTGCCGGCAGCTGGAGGACAACGAGCACGGTTTCCGCTTCAACGTGACGCTCTTCCCCGCCATCATGCAGGGTGAACAGGTGGAACAGTCGGTCATTGCTGCGCTGAACGAAATCTTCAAGTCTTATGAGTTCTATGGGGCCAATGGGCCTTATAAGCCCTATGACTGCGTCGTCATCATCCGTGGTGGCGGTGCTGCCGCTGACCTCAGCGGATTCGACACGCTGGCACTGGCCGAGAACGTGGCACAGTTTCCACTGCCCATCATCACCGGCATCGGGCACGACCGCGACGAAAGCATCCTCGACATGGTGTCATGTATCCGCGTCAAGACACCGACAGCCGCAGCAGCACTGCTCATTGACCATCTGGCCGAGACGCTCCACCGCATTGAGGAGTCGCAGCGCCGCATTACGATGTCTATAACCACGAAAATCTCAAATCACAAATCTCAAATCTCAAACCTCTCCACGCTCATCCCCACGCTGGCGATGCGCTCTGTGACCAATGGACGCCACCGCATTGAACTGTTGGAAAGCCGTCTGCCCGTAGCCGTTGAGCGACGGATGACCGACCAAAAGCACCGCTTGGAGCGTATCGGTTTGCAGTTGCAAGGCTTCGACCCCCAGTTGCTGCTTGCCCGAGGCTATAGCATCACGCTGCACAATGGCCGCGCTGTGCGTGACCCTCAGCAGTTGAAAGCAGGTGATGAGATTGAGACGCGCGTGGAAAAAGGGTCCTTTAAGTCAACGGTAAAAGGGTAAAAAAGTAAGAAAGAAAAAAGGTAAAGCGATGAATGAAGAACTGAAATATGAAGAGGCACTTGCCCAACTGGAAACCATCGTCCGCAAGATGGAAGCCAACGAATACGATATAGATGAAATCGCTGCACAACTGAAGGTTGCACAGCGACTCATTAAGTTCTGTAAGGACAAGCTAACCCATACAGAGGAGGAACTCCTAAAAATACAGGCCGAACGAGAGTGAGTGGAACTGAGGTCCACGGTCGCTCTTGAGCACGCTCATCGGGCAATACTTGCAGTAGAGTCCTACGCCGTAGAGTTTCAGGATACCCATGAAGTCAACCGTCACAGGACGTTGACCAATCTTCTTGGTCGTCAGTTCTGTTTGCACATCTCCCATTTCATATTCTGACGTGAGACTGCCGTGCACATTGAAGTTAACAACAGGACCGACACTCAACTTGATGTCGCCCTTGCGGTCAAAGCGCTGCGTAAAGAGCAAGGGAATAGAGATGTTAAACACATTGATAGATGAACACCTGTGACCAGCATTAGCGGGATAGTCAGCCAGTCCTATCACCCCTGCATCATCTTTCATAAACATCTTCTCCGTGCTAAGCCCGTAGTGATGCCAACCAAGCTGGAAACCAGCAGAATAAGTCTGCCATGCGCACTTCGGCGTATAGTCGTACTGGAGAATAGTCCACATAATCTCCCACGACTTGAACGGAGCAAAGCTCATACCATCAGGAACATTCGTCGGAGTTGCAATACCAACACCGAGATGCATGGACAAATCATGTACCTTGCAGGTATCATCATCCTCCTTATACTCACGTGATGTCGTTACTAAATCATTACCAGAAAGACTTACAGTTGACTCATAAACGTTCTGCCCCTCTTCATTATAACCACGAACAACCTTCACCTTCTGCGAGGTGTTGTCGTTAATGATAATCACCTCCTTGGCATGTCTGATAATGGTCGTGTCATTCGGTTCGAAATCATGCGCTGCAGCGCTCATACTGACTACCAACGCCATCAATGTTAATAGCTTTTTCATTTTCTTGTCTGTTGTTTAATGAATTGATATTGTTCTATTTTCGGCTGCAAAGGTAAGCATAAATTATAAAAAAGAAGACTTTTTGCGTTATTTTGTTGTCAATGTGCAAGATTTTGTGTACTTTTGCACGGTCATTAAGAATAAAAGGATAAAACCGCAAGTATATGAAGAATTTAGATTGGGGTAGCCTTTCGTTTGGCTACATGAAGACCGATTACAATGTCCGCTGCTACTATCGCGACGGAAAATGGGGCGAGATAGAAGTCTGCTCCGATGAGTATCTGAACCTGCACATGGCAGCTACCTGCCTGCACTATGGCCAGGAAGCCTTTGAGGGATTGAAGGCCTACCGATGCAAGGACGGCAAGGTGCGCATCTTCCGCGTTGACGAGAATGCAGCCCGCCTGCAGTCAACCTGTCGCGGCATCATGATGCCCGAAGTCAGCACAGAGCTGTTTACGGAAATGGTTAAGAAGGTTGTACGACTGAACCAGGAGTGGATTCCCACTTACGAGAGTGGTGCCACACTTTATATCCGTCCATTGCTCATCGGTACGAGCGCACAAGTTGGCGTTCACCCTGCCAAGGAGTACTGTTTCCTCATCTTTGTCACGCCCGTAGGCCCGTACTTCAAGGGCGGATTCGCTGCCAATCCATACGTCATCATCCGCGACTACGACCGCTCGGCTCCCCTCGGCACAGGTAAGTACAAGGTGGGTGGTAACTATGCAGCTTCACTCTTTGCCAACAATCTGGCACACGAGAAGGGCTACGCCTGCGAGTTCTATCTGGACGCCAAGGAGAAGAAATACATGGACGAGTGCGGTGCAGCTAACTTCTTCGGTATCAAGAACAACACTTACATCACACCGAAGTCAACCTCCATCCTACCCTCCATCACCAACAAGAGTCTGATGCAGGTAGCTGAGGACTTGGGGATGAAGGTGGAACGCCGCCAGATTCCCGAGGAAGAGCTGGAAACTTTTGAAGAGGCAGGTGCCTGCGGCACGGCTGCCGTCATCAGTCCCATCAGCTACATCGACGACTTGGACACCGGCAAGCGCTACAGCTTCGGTGATCAGCCCGGCCCTGTGTCGAAGAAACTCTACGACACACTGCGCGGCATCCAGTACGGCGAAATAGAGGACAAGCACGGCTGGACCACGGTGGTCATTGAGTAATTGAAGATTGAAGATTGAAAAGTGAAAATTGAAAATTGAAAATTAAAGATTGAAGATTCATGAGCAAAGGCAAGTTAGCGAAGTTCGCTGATATGGCTACCTACGATAACGTGTTCCAGTACCCTTACGGGGCGCTGGAACACGCTGATTTTCCACTGCGTGGACGCTGGCACGAGGATTACTTCCACAACCAGAATCCCATTGTGCTGGAGTTGGGCTGCGGCAAAGGAGAGTACACGGTGGGGCTGGGTAAACTGTTTCCTGACATGAACTTCATCGGCGTCGACATCAAGGGGGCCCGCATGTGGACCGGTGCCACGCAAGCCACGCAGGACGGCATGACGAACGTGGCTTTTCTGCGCACCAACATTGAAATCATCGACAAGTTTTTTGCTGAGAATGAGGTGCAGGAAATATGGCTCACCTTCAGCGACCCGCAGATGAAGAACCCACGCAAGCGCCTGACGTCAACATATTTTCTGGAGCGCTACCGCCGTTTCCTCGTTGACCAAGGCATCATTCACCTGAAGACAGACTCCAACTTCCTGTTTACCTATACGTCGTATGTAGTCGACTGCAACGCCCTGCCCGTCTTAGCCAAGACCGAAGACCTCTATGGCAGTGACACATGCCGCGACAGCGTCGCAGCTTCTATCCAGACTTACTACGAGGGCATGTGGATAGAACGCGACCTCAACATCCGCTACATGCAGTTCCGTCTGCCGCACGACGGCGAACTGACGGAACCTGACATTGAGATTCCGCTGGACGACTACCGCAGCTATCACCGCGATAAACGCAGTTCAAAGGAAAGCGCAAAGTAGCACTGGATTCAAAGTGCTACGACCTGCTGCACTTCCGACTCTCCGCCTTTATACAGAATATCAACACGGAAACTGGCCATGTCGCTGTAGATGAACAACGGCAGCAGTTCCTCGTTCTGCGGTTCATAGTCGAACTGCAAGTGAATAACCATGCCTGACAGATAGTTTTCCTCGGGTGACAGGGCGTCTTCACCGTCAATGGCATGAAGCGAGAACACGGGGTCGAGCATGGTCAGCACACGCGGCAGTTCTATCTTCAAATCGTTGTCAGGCCTTGAGAACCAGCCGCAGAACTGGTCCCACCACGAACGCTCCTCTGCCGGATTCTCTTCAGGCTGCAGCACTTTGACGCCTTCCTTCAGCGTCTGGCGCAACTTGTCGGGACTGAGCGAGTAGTTTTTGAGGAACTCCTCACGGTCCTGCCGCTGCTGTGCGGTGGCGTCAGTACGTCCACTACGCAGCTGGTCCAGCACATGCGAGCGCTTGTACTTCACGTCGTCCACCCAGCAAATGCGGTTGTCGGTCACAGCAATGGCACGTATGCGGGTGATATCATCATACTTCTTATCACCGTAGCTGATGCGCAACGTGTCGAAGTCTGCCGTCGAGTGCTTGGGAATGATGTTCACCGTGCGCGGAACCTTCACAATGTCGTACTCATCCTTATACATATCCGTGTAGTGTATGCAGAGGAAGAGCCGCACGTTCTCCAGATTAATGTCGCTGCGGTTGTTGATTTTCACGTTAAGCAGGTCGTCACTGTTCCAGAAGAGCCATTCTGACTCAGGTTCGATTTCGACGTCGAGGTAGGCGCTCTCAATGAGCAGCTGCTTGAACGGACCGTAAAGATGCTCCTCGCAGAACTGCATGTCGCTAAGCAGTCCGTCGTAGATACCCTGATTGCTGCTGCGGAAGAAGTGATTGAAGATCTCATCGCTGCTGCGTTCCTTATCACCTTGGTCAGCATAGTACTTCGCCTTCAGCAGATTCGGGCTGAACATGCCATAGCCCTCCATGGTCGACGCATAGAGCCGCTGCAAGTACTGTCCTTCGGTGGTCTTATTTAAATAGGTACGCGTGCGATAGGAGTCCAACATGTCTGTCAGCTGCACTGCCTGCCGCGGATATTCCATAGAGGCCTGATCAAAATATGACAGCGCTGCCTGTTCGTTTCCGAGTTTCTGTTCCAGCAGTCCCTTCATGAGCAGTGCCGGGGCCGTCTTGCCCGGGTTCTGCTCCATGTAGTTGTTCAGCATATTGTTAGCTTCTGCGAAACAGACGTTCATGTTCTGCGGCTGCGGGTTAAGCGTGTCAGGAAGCGTCAGTTCCGGCTGATTGCTCACAGGCAGCTCCTGCCGGTTCTGCACGGGTTGCGTAGAGCCTTTCACGATAAGCGCCATCGACTGCAACAGCTGCGTCTCTGAGTTATTGGGATACTTTTTCAGAATCTGGCGCGTGTGGCTCAGCGCATCGTCCGTGCGACCGCTATACAGGTCAAGATAAGCCTTATCCTTCTGTACGCAGATAGCGTCATATTCCTTCATGTACTTGTGATAGATGGGAGCGTAGTCGGTCAGGTATTTCAGGTAGGAGCCATGCAGCTTCTCGATGTCGCTCTTCATCTTCGACTTCAGTTTTTTGTCTTCCTCATATTTGGTAAAAGCCGCCTCGGTCGCCTTCGATGCGTCTTCGCTGTGGCGAATGTCAAGGATGGCAAAGGGGTTACCGGCAATGACGCCCACCAGCTTCATGGGGTCGTCTATGGCTGTAGTGCCCTTAGCGGCACTGCGCGCCAGCATCCACATGTCGTTGAGCTGCTTGTCCTTGCCTTGCAGTTTATACATGTACTGCAACAGCGGCAGCAGCTTCTGCTTGGCCTCCAGCACGTCAGGAGCCACGCCGGTGTAGTCCTGCTTGGCCATGTACTCCAAGAACTCGTTAAAGTCCTTCGACTTCACCTGTGCTATTTCCAGCGCATTGATGATGCGCACCGTCTTCTCGATGTCGTAGTCCTGATTACTCGTCAGGTCCGTGCGATTGGTCAGTGCCTCGTATGCCGGCACGAACTTGTCAACGGGCTGATAGTTCGACAGGTCCAGCTCGTCGCTGGTGAGCGGGGTGTCACAACCGACAACCACGGCCATCAGCAGGGAGAAACAGAAAATGTGGAATTTGGTTTGTTTCATATTTGATTCATGATAAGGTTTACTTACATTCTTTCACTCTGACAATCAGGTGGGGCTCGCCGCCGATGTAGACCAGTTCACCCGACAGGCTCACGTCAACCGATGCTGCTTCATCGTTATTGTCGTAAAGCGTCATGGTGGCCCTCACGTCGCTGACATTGCGTTTCTGCTGAAAAGCATTCTTCAGGCAAAACCGCACCGGACACGTATTGCAGGCAAAGCCCGTTCCGCAGAGTCCGCAGTCAGTTCCGGTCTGACAGTGCAGCACATTGCCAAGCATGAAAGGCGGTTCACGCTTGCGCCCGGGGTTCAGGTCATAGTAGTTGGTTTCCTTCACCTCAAGGTTCTTGTCAATCAGAAACACATAACCGCCATCTTCAGCGTCGTGCATCTTAGCACGGGCTGCACGCAGGTCGCGGCGCCTCGCCATCATTCTGTTCACTTGCTGCAAGAGCACACACAAAACGACGATGACAGCCAATACAATAGCCAGAAGCTGATAGTTCATGTTCGCGGGTATTTCGTTTTAAGTTTTTTGTCTGCTTTCTGCGTGCAAAGATACAACATTTATTTGAAATACACACAAGAAAATTGCCCTTCTTTTGTTTTTTTATAGGTGTCCACTGCCCGTGGTTCGCAATTATTTCCTACCTTTGCACCTAAATAACAAACCGAACAATCAGTAAATGTAAATAAGAATGACTCTCTATCCGCAACTCATCATCGATGCGCTGGCCACTGTGACCTACGCCGGCACGAAGAAAAACTTAGTAGAAAGCCAGATGGTGGCTGACCAGCCTGTCTGTGTTCCCCCTGCCGATACACAAGGCAGCTGGACCGTCAAGATTGTGTTGGAGTTCCCGCGCGACACTGACCCTTTCCTGAAATCAACCGTCAAGGCAGCCGAGGCTGCCGTCAAATATCACTGCGGCAAGGACGTGGTGGTGGAAATTACGACTGAGTTCAAGTCGAAGCCACGCCCTAAGGTGGGACAACTGCTGCCTCAGGTGAAGAATATCATTGCCGTCAGTTCAGGCAAGGGTGGCGTCGGCAAGTCGACCGTGGCGGCTAACCTCGCCATTGCGCTGGCCCGGTTGGGCTACAAGGTCGGCCTGCTTGACTGTGACATCTTCGGTCCTTCCGTTCCCAAGATGTTCCAAGTGGAGGATGCCCGCCCCTACGCTGTCAATGTGGACGGGCGCGACCTCATCTGCCCCATTGAGAAATACGGCGTCAAACTGCTCAGTATCGGTTTCTTCGTCTCGCCTGAGACGGCAACGCTCTGGCGTGGGGGCATGGCCACCAGCGCCCTGAAGCAACTCATCGGCGACGCCGACTGGGGCGAACTGGACTATTTCATCCTTGACACACCACCGGGCACCAGCGATATTCACCTGACACTGCTACAGACGCTCCCCATCACGGGTGCCGTCATCGTCAGCACGCCGCAACAGGTGGCACTGGCCGATGCCCGCAAAGGCATCGACATGTATCGTAATGAGAAAGTCAACGTGCCGATTCTCGGTCTCGTGGAAAACATGGCATGGTTTACGCCAGCCGAACTGCCAGAGAACCGTTACTACATCTTCGGACGTGAGGGCTGCAAACAATTAGCCGAAGAAATGCAGCTGCCTCTGCTGGCTCAGATTCCGCTGGTGCAGAGCATCTGCGAAAGTGGTGATGAAGGCCAGCCCGTTGCTGTCAACAGCGACAGCATGACGGGGCTTGCCTTCATCAATCTGGCCCAAAGCGTGGTCACCGTCACCAATCGTCGCAACCGCGAACTGGCAGCCACGAAGATTGTGGGGGTGAAATAAGATTCATCAACGCTTGTCGGGCACGCCGTATTCAGCCCACTGCTCCTGCGGATAGTAGCCCTTCAGGATTTTCTTCTTTTCGGCATAGGCACTCTTGACCATGGCCAGCACCTCGTTCATGTGTTTCACCTTGGGCGAGAGTTCTGCACGCAGACGGTCACACTCGGCGTTGGCGGCAGCCAACTCGCTGAGTGCCTGTTCCATGTGGTCAATCTCTGCCGGTGTAAAACCGCCACCCACACCGTGATTCAAGTGCTTGCGTGCGCCCTCAATGAGGTTACGACTTTTCTCAATTTGCAGTTCAACTGTCTTTGCCATATTCTTCTGTTTTTTAAAGTTGTTAATGTGATTGATGTCACTGCAAAGTTAACGAAAAAAGTCAATTTTACGAATACAGACAATGGTGATATTTGGGTATTTTTAACCTAAATATCACCATTATTTTAACCAATTTTCAGAATTCTGTGCAAGAATTGCCCGTTCTCAACGCGAGCCCTTTATACTACCGAAAGCGGTAGATGCGCCGTGGCGCTCCGATGGAGTCAGGCAGTCCTTGGGTGAAGTCAATCTCCTGAGTGTCTGCCATGAGGTGACCTGCCGCATTGATGCGCAGGAACGGGCGGTGCAACGGTCCATAGCTGGCAAGGGTCCGCTTCTGATAAAGCAGCACTACATGATGGACCGTGTCAGTAGTTATGTGCTGGTCATCGTAGACTTCAAGCGAATCATTGCCTGCCCACTGCACGCGGCCGACATAGGATGCACGATGCTGGGCGTTGGCATCCTCGCGGTACATCATGTTATGAACGTAGTTGGTCACGTCACCGGTATTCAGGAACAGGTCATACGGACGATCTTTGCGCAAGAGTCCCCTGCCAATGAACTGCAACGAGAACGAGATATTGACATCCTCCAAGGAAGGTATGCTCACTTGAACACGGGCTTCCGTTGTGTCTGTCTCAGTTGTCAGCGTCCATGCTCCCATCAAGTAGTTTGAGCCGTCATTGTCAGGCACTTTGGGGTCAACCCAATTGTAGTCAGCCACGAAACACGAGCCGTCACGGTTGAAGACGAGCGTAGCCCCTTCATCGGTTTTCCACTCACCAATGACATCCTCCATGTGCGGGCCGTCGGTGTTGACGCTGATCAGGTTATCATTCGCCATCAGCATGCCGACGAGCTTGGTCACGCCCACCACGCCGACATAGAAGCAGAAGCAACCGACGGAGAGCAACGCCGTCAGCAGTATGCCGATAATGCGCAGCTTCTGCCGCCGGCCAATGGCTGCGGCAAACAGCACCAGCTGCAACGCGATGAGCAACACGGCGACGATGACAAAGGCCATCGGCGACATCCACGACATGAGTTGGGCCAGCAGTGCAAGCACAAGCATGGCTACGGTAAGCAGCGGCCAGAGCCACCAAAGTTTCAACAGTCTCTCCATCATTCTACATTTGATTAGCTTTACGGCTACAAAGGTAGAAAATAATTATGAATTAAGAATTAAGAATTAAGAATTATTTTGTACCTTTGCACTTCCAAACCGAAAATTTGTCAATTCGTAAATCTCAGATAAGCATGATAGTTTGCATCGCAGAGAAACCCAGCGTGGCACGTGACATTGCCCGCATCATCGGTGCCAGCAGCCAGCGTGACGGCTACATGGAGGGCAACGGCTATCAGGTGACGTGGACCTACGGCCACCTCTGTACGCTGAAAGAGCCGGGCGACTACACTCCTGCATGGCGCCCGTGGGCACTCACACAGCTGCCCATGATTCCGCCGCGCTTCGGCATCAAGCTCATTCAGCAGGAGCACATCACCAAACAGTTTGCCGTCATTGAACGACTGATGCAGCAGGCTGACGGCATCGTCAACTGTGGTGATGCCGGACAGGAAGGTGAACTCATCCAGCGCTGGGTGATGCAGAAAGCACAGGCCAAGTGCCCCGTGAAGCGACTGTGGATTTCGTCCATGACCGACGAAGCCATCCGCGAGGGTTTTGCCAATCTGAAAGACCAACAGGACTATCAGCCACTCTACATGGCGGGCCTTTCACGCGCCATCGGTGACTGGCTGCTCGGCATGAACGCCACGCGGCTCTACACGCTGAAGTACGGCCAGAATCGCCAAGTGCTCAGCATCGGACGTGTGCAGACACCGACGCTCGCTCTTATTGTCAACCGCCAGAAAGAGATTGACAACTTCAAACCGGAGCCTTACTGGGTGCTGGCCACCGTCTACCGCGACACCACGTTCACCGCCACCAAGGGAAAGTTCACGAAGAAGGAGGAAGGCGAACAGGCGTTTGCCACCATTGAGGGCAAACCGTTCGTCATCACGAAAGTAGAGAAGAAAGAGGGAAAGGAACAGCCGCCACAGCTCTACGACCTGACATCACTACAGGTGGACTGCAACCGCAAGTTCGGTTATACGGCCGAACAGACACTCAACCTCATCCAGTCACTCTACGAACATAAGTACACCACTTATCCGCGTGTTGACACACAGTTCCTGAGCGACGACGTCTACGCCAAGTGTCCACAGACCATGAACGGACTTTATCAGGTGAAGTTTAACGGGGTGGCGCCTTACGCAGACCTCATCCGTCCCATTGGCGGCAAGCCGCTGAAGAAATCGAAGCGCGTGTTCGACACATCGAAGGTGACCGATCACCACGCCATCATTCCTACGGGCATCATCCCGCAAGGACTGAGCGACGCCGAGCGCAAGGTGTTCGACCTTGTGGCACGTCGCTTCATCGGCGTGTTCCTGCCTGACTGCAAGTTCTCCACGACAACGGTAATAGGAACCGTCGAGGGAGATGGGACTGCCATCGAATTCAAGGCAACAGGTAAGGAAATCCTGGAACCGGGATGGCGCGTCGTGAGAGAAAAGAGCCCGGAACCCCCGGAATCTCCGGAAAGCCCAGACAGTCTGGATAAGCAGGAAAAACCTGACGAAGAAAAAACGCTCCCCACTTTCACCAAAGGCGAAAGCGGCCCCCATCAACCCACGCTGACAGAGAAGATGACCACGCCCCCACCCTACTACAACGAGGCATCGCTGCTACGCGCCATGGAGACGGCAGGCAAGTTCGTGGAGGACGAGGAACTGCGCGCGGCCATGAAAGAGAACGGCATCGGGCGCCCGTCGAGCCGCGCCAGCATCATCGAAACGCTGTTCAAACGAAAATACATCAAGCGTGAACGCAAGCGACTGGTGGCCACGCCGACGGGTATCGAGCTCATCGACCTCATACGCGAAGAGCTGTTGAAGAGCTGCGAGCTGACCGGCATCTGGGAAAAGAAGCTGCGCGACATTGAGCACCAGAAGTACGACGCCGCACAGTTCATACAGGAACTGAAGCAGCAGATTACGGACATTGTCAACGAGGTAATAACCGACCCCAGCAACCGCCGCGTGACGGTCATGGCCGACGAAGAGAAAAAGCCGGCGAAGAAGAAGCAATAAAATGCAATGTTGCGCGTTATTATAGAGTATGAACCGTCGGTTTCACTATCATATATATATAATAGGTATGGTGCTGCTCCTCACATCGTGCGGAGCAGATCAGGCTATGAAGAAGGGTGACAACTTCTTCGCATTGGGCGAATATTATGACGCCGCAGCACAATACCGGAAAGCCTACAACGCCACTCCTACCAAGGAACGCACGCTGCGCGGACAGCGGGCACTGAAGATGGCGGACTGCTATCGCCGCATCAACTACACACAGCGTGCCATTGCCGCTTACGCCAATGCCATACGCTACAAGCAGACCGACAGCCTCACCTACCTTTATCTCGGACTACAGCAACTGAAGAACGGCAGTTACAAGGAAGCCGCCAAGACTTTCCAAACAGCCATTGACTCAGCCGTCAACGACGACATACGCCAACAGGCACGCATAGGACTGCGCTCAGCGCAGCAGGCACCGCGCTGGAAAGAAGGCGGCTCGCGCTACACCGTGAAGCGCATGGCCGTGTTCAACTCACGCCGTGCCGACTATTCACCCATGCTGGCCGGCACCGACTTCAACCAGCTCTACTTCACGTCGACCCGCAACGAGGCACAGGGCGACGAATATAGCGGCATTACAGGAACGAAGAACGGTGACATTTTCCTGTCGACCAAGGACGAGCGAGGCAACTGGACCAAGCCCGAAGTCATTGACACGGAGCTGAACTCTGCTGAGGACGAAGGCGCATGCTGTTTCAGTCCTGACGGAAAGACCATGTATCTCACCGTCTGCAAGACCGACGAACAATATCCCCGCTATGCAACCATAGCCTCGTCACCACGCAGCGACGCCGCATGGGGAAAGCCCATCGCCGTGGAAATCAGCCGCGACACGCTGTCACTCTATGCGCATCCTGCCGTCAGTCCTGACGGCAACTGGCTTTACTTTGTCAGCGACATGCCCGGCGGCATGGGCGGGCTGGACATCTGGCGCGCCATGATGACAAGTCACGGTGTCGTCGGTGTGGAAAACTTAGGCGCTCCCATCAACACTGCCGGCAATGAGATGTTTCCCACGTTTCGCCCGAACGGTGACCTCTACTTCAGCAGCGACGGACACCCCGGCATGGGCGGACTGGACATCTACATTGCCAGACCCGTCCAGACCACCGCCGAAGAGGGGACGGGCTGGACTATCGAACATCCCGGCTATCCGCTCAACTCCAATGCTGACGATTTCGGCATGACGTTCGAGGGGCTGTATAACCGTGGTTACTTTTCAAGTAACCGTGGCGACGGACGCGGTTGGGACCACATCTACTCGTTTGAGAATCCGGAAATTGTGCAGAGCGTCAAGGGATGGGTCTACGAGAAAGACGGCTACGAACTGCCTGCTGCCCAAGTCTACATGGTGGGCAACGACGGTACGAACGTAAAACTCAGCGTGCGCGGTGACGGTTCATTCACGCAGCAGGTGCGCCCCGGCGTTGACTACGTGCTGCTGGCCACGTGCAACGGTTACCTGAACCACAACGAACAGCTGCACATCGTTGAGGTGGAAGAGTCAGAAGAGCACGTGCTACAGTTCCCGCTGGCCAGCATCACAGCCCCCGTGCTGATTGACAACATCTTCTACGACTTCGACCGTGCGACGCTGCGCCCCGAGTCGAAGACGGCACTCGACGAACTGATCAAGCTGCTGAACGAGAACCCGAACGTGACCATTGAGCTGGCCGCCCATTGTGACTACAAGGGTTCGGCAGAATACAACAAACGACTCTCGCAGCGACGCGCAGAGTCGGTTGTCAACTATCTGATTGAAAACGGCATCAAGAAAGAACGCCTGACGCCCGTAGGCTACGGCAAGGAACGTCCGAAGACCATCCGCAAGAAGCTCACCGAGCGCTTTCCTTACTTGAAGGAAGGCGACGTGCTGACCGAAACGTTCATCCAGACCTTGAAGCCTGAAGAGCAGGAACAGTGCAATCAGCTGAACCGCCGCACGGAGTTCCGCGTGCTGCGCACGACGTTCGGTCTGGCTACATCACCTCTCGATACGCCCAACGCGACAGGGCAATAACCGAAAGCACCATCAGCGTGAACAGCCCCGCCAGCAGCTGCCACAGTGCCGTGCCATAGACGGTTGCCGAATAGTCTATGAGCGACGACAGGTCGAACGATGTCGGCAACGTGCGCAGCAGCACTTCGACATAGGTCAGCGTAGTCATCAGCCCCTGCATCACGACCTGCCACCCCTGCAACATGATGAAGGCGACCACGCCCGCCACGACGCAGAACACCGTCCATGCCCGCGACCACCACCTGAGCCGCACCGTCAACGGACGCGCTGCTTCAGGCAACTGCTGCATCACCCGTTCCGTAAATCCGTCGTCAGCAATCTGCTGCTGCACGTTTTCCTTGAAGAACTGCTCTAAGAGTATGTTGTCATTTTCGTTCATATCCGTTTTGTTTTAAGTAGATTGTCAGTTTATCCTTGCCGCGCTTGAGGTGCGACTTCACCGTGCCTACAGGCAATCCGGTGATGTCGGCGATTTCGTTGATGGGGAAACCATCAACGAGCTGCAACGTGATGCACGTGCGTTCGTCAGGTTTCAAGATGGCCAGGGCAGCATAAAGGTCAAGCTTCACCCCCGGCCCCTCCCCGACCGGAGAGGACAAGGAATTTTCCGCCTGTTCCATCACCTTACTTCCCTCTCCCGTCAGAGCGGGATTGGGGGCGAGGCTCCTGTTATAGTCATAGAACACATTGTAGGCTATGCGCATGAGCCACGTGGAGAATGATGCCGTGCCACGGAACTGGCGGATGTTGACGTAAGCCTTGATAAACGTGTCCTGTGCCAGGTCGTCGCTCAACTGACTGTCTCCCAAAGTCAGGTGCATGAGAAAACGTCGGACAGGCGACTGGTATTTGACAACCAACTGGTCAAAGGCCTTCCGGTTGCCAAACACCGCCACCTGCGTGACAAGAGAGATGTCAGTGAGATAAACCATTTACAATGTCTTCGGGGGCATGATAGCCCATGCAACGATGTAGAATAAGACTCCGCTGAAAGCGGTAAAGAACGTAAGCGCAGCAAAGGCGACACGCACAACGGTGGGGTCAATGTCCATGTATTCAGCGAAACCGCTGCAGACGCCTGCTATCATCTTGTTGTCTGAACGTGTGAGTTTCTTGTCCATAATTATGCTTTATTTAATGTCTGGGGTTTGAGTGTTATCTGCTTGAGCCGTCGGCTGATCAACGGGCGGAGGCGTCGGGCGCACGGGGGGAACATAGCTGTCCGTCTCCGACTGGTGTTTGTCAAGGAGTGCAATGACCAGCTTGCCCAGTCCGAGGAAGAACACCAGTGCACCGATGCCGAAGCCTAACTTGCCGAGGAACGTGATGCCCAGCAATATCATCAGGCCGATGCCTAAGAATATCTGCTTCACGCCACGGCGAAGATTCATTTCATACAGGGCCGACCGCGGACGCGCCACCGGTTCGGGCATGGGCTGACCGTTGCGCATGGCCATCTCTGCCAGCTTCATCTTGTCCTTACGGTTCTTGTTGATGAAATAGAAAATCATAGCCATGATGAGCAGGGGTGAGAGGAGAAACACGATGGCTACGATGCAGACTATCATGAACATGCCGGCAATGTCTTCAAAGTCAATATTATCCATGAGGCGGTCAAGGTCTATGGGGGCGTGAACCTGCACGTTGGTGTGCGTATGGTACGCGGGCAGCGAGTCCTGCTCGGCCGTTGCCGTGGTGTCAGAGAAAACCTCAACGCCTGCAGTGTCTGCAGCAGTGGTTGTGGGGGTGACTGTCGGTGCCGTCACTTTCGGATGGTGGCGGTGCTTCTGCGCTGCAGCCTGCGTCGTCGTGGCAAGCGTGAGCAGCATGAGAGTTGCAATCAGATACTTCTTCATATTCATTACTCGTTTTTAAACATTCTGTTTGTTCGTTTCTGTCTGTTTGACGTAACTCGCAACTAAGAAGTTGCAAAGATAGTCATTTTTTTTCATAAAAAACTAAACACAAGTCGTGTCTTTGTGTTCTTTAGTTGGCAAAGTGCTGATAATCAGCTGTCAAAACGGTGCTTTACGATTGACAAAAGGGCACTATTGATTTGTAATATAGTCTATATTGCATTGTAATATAATCTATTTTACGTTGTAATATAGTCTATTTTACAATGTAATATAATCTATTTTACAATGCAATATAAACTATATTACAAATATAAGAAAGCGCATTGACAATCGTTTAACAGCCATTTGGCAACTGAACTATTACTTATTGCCCATCGGAAATCGTCAGTTTACAACATGGTAATAAAGTAAGGCTTACCCCGAACTCACGAACTTATGTTGTTGAAGTGCGAGGCATGGAGCAGGAAGCCCAATAAAAGCCAAATGAAGGTCCAGGAAAAATAAAATGAGAGAAAATGATGGTTAATTCGTTTTTTTGCTGTATTTTTGCACAACAATGGTAAAACTACCCGAGGAATTCATCAGCACGACACGCCGCACGATGGGCGACGAACGCTTCGAACGCTACATGCAGTCGTTCGAAGAGGAACCGCCTGTGAGCATCCGCCTGAATCCCCGTAAGGTGGAAAGCGGGCAGTGGAGCGTCGAAGGCGGTGAGCCTGTGCCTTGGTGCAGTCACGGCTATTACCTGAAGCAACGCCCCCAGTTCACCATGGACCCGTTGCTGCACGCCGGCTGCTACTACGTGCAGGAAGCAGCCTCGATGTTTCTCGACGAGGTGCTACGTCAATTCTCCATTTTCCATTTTCAATTTTCAATTGACCTGTGCGCTGCGCCGGGCGGCAAGTCCACGCTGCTACGGTCAGCATTGCCCGAAGACTGCATGCTCACGTCGAACGAGCCAAACGCCAAGCGCTGTCAGGTGTTGGCTGAGAACGTGGAAAAATGGGGCTATGACAACCACATCGTCACGAACAACTATCCGCACGACTTCGTGAAAGCCCGCCAGCGGTATGACCTGATTCTGTGCGACGTGCCTTGTTCGGGCGAGGGCATGTTCCGCAAGGACGCTGCCACCATCAGCGAGTGGAGCCCTGCACAAGTGGAGAAATGCTGGCGGTTGCAGCGCGAGATTGTGAGCGATGCATGGCAATGTCTGAACGACGGCGGTATTATCATATATAGTACCTGTACTTTTAATACGCGCGAGAACGAGGAGAACGTACGCTGGTTCATGGAGCATCTGGGCGCCGAAGTGGTGCCCGTCAACGGCGTAAAACCCGAATGGAACATCACGGGCTCACTGCTCGAAGGCTTCACAGAGCCCGTCTATCGGTTCATTCCCGGCATCACCCGCAGCGAGGGACTATTTATGTGTGTGATGAGGAAAAGTAGTAGCCTCAGCACCGAAAGCCTCGACAGCCTCACCCCCAACCCCTCTCCAAGTGGAGAGGGGAGTGAATACACTCAAGGCAGGAATGGGCACAAGAATAAGCGCAAGAAAAAAGATGTGAACTCGGAGATCTTGAAGGTAATCACTCCCCTCTCCTCTCGGAGAGGGGTTGGGGGTGAGGCTTTCGGGGGTGAGGCTACTGCCGAACTCACCTACCAGCAGGCTCTTCAATATCTACGGCACGAGGCATTGGTGCTGCCGCCTGAAACGCCACGCGGCGAGTTGACCGTCACCTTCATGGGGCAGGCACTCGGTCGGGTGAAGAACATCGGCCCACGCGCCAACAACCTCTACCCCAAAGAGTGGCGCATCAAAACCACGCATACACCCGACAACTATGAACCGGTGATTATTAAGCATTAAGCATTACAAATTAAGCATTAAGAATTAAGCATTAAGAATTAAGCATTAAGAATTAAGCATTAAGAATTAAGAATTAAAACAATGAAGCAATATTTAGACATTCTGAACCGCATCCTGACCGAGGGCACCCAGAAGGGCGACCGCACGGGAACAGGCACCATCAGCATCTTCGGCACACAGTCACGCTACAACCTCGCCGACGGCTTTCCGGTGCTCACGACGAAGAAACTGCATCTGAAAAGCATTATCTATGAACTGCTCTGGTTCTTGCAGGGCAACACCAACGTGCACTGGCTGCAAGAGCACGGCGTGCGCATCTGGAACGAGTGGGCCGACGAGAACGGTGAGCTGGGGCCTGTCTACGGACACCAGTGGCGCTCATGGCCCGACTACAACGGCGGCACCATTGACCAGATAGAACAAGTGGTGGAGCAACTGAAGCATAACCCCGACTCGCGCCGCATGATGGTGTCAGCTTGGAACGTGGCAGAGGTGAACAAGATGGCGCTGCCGCCGTGCCACACCATCTTCCAGTTCTACACTGCTCCCATTGAAGGCAGCGAGAAGCGACGCCTGTCGTTGCAGCTCTATCAGCGCTCGGCCGACACGTTTCTCGGCGTACCGTTCAACATCGCCTCGTATGCCCTGCTCTTGCAGATGATGGCACAGGTGGTGGACATGGAACCCGGCGACTTCATACACACCACGGGCGACACCCACCTCTACCTGAACCACTTGGAACAGGCCCGCCTGCAACTGACACGCACCCCACGCCCGCTGCCCCGCATGAAGCTTAACCCCGACGTGAAGTCCATCTTCGACTTCCGCTACGAGGACTTCGAACTCGAAGGCTATGACCCGTGGCCGCACATCAAGGCAGAGGTGAGCGTATAGATGAAGAGGATAAAGAAAAGTTAATCGTGAAGAGTTATGATCAATATGATTGCTGCCGTGGCGCGCAACCGTGCCATCGGCTTTGAGAACAAGTTGCTCTACTGGTTGCCCAACGACCTGAAGCGTTTTAAGCAACTGACCACGGGGCACACCATCCTGATGGGACGCCGCACGTTTGAGAGTCTGCCCAAAGGGGCACTGCCCAACCGTCGCAACTGCGTGCTGACCAAAAAAGGAATAGAGGGAGTTGAGGAATTCATCAGTGCCGACAAAGCGACATCGCTTGAGTTTTTCGGCAGTTGGGATGAGTTTCTGATTACCTGCATGCCTGACGAGGAAATCTTCATCATCGGCGGGGCCACGCTCTACAACAACCTGCTTGACAAGGCTGACCGCCTCTGTCTGACAGAGATTGACGACGTGCCCGCACAGGCTGATGCGTTCTTCCCCGACTTTCCCCGTGGCAATGGACGAGGTGAGTGGCACGAGACATCGCACGAAGAGCATGCGGCCGACGAGCGTCACGCCCACGCCTACAGCTTTGTGGACTACGAACGGTGAATAATGGCGTCACGGCACTGCTCCATGAGCCACTTCGGTGTGCTCGTGGCACCACAGATGCCGATGGAGTTGATGCCCTCAAGCCATGAGAAGTCAATCTCATCAGGTCCCTCAATGAGGTGTGTATTGGGATTGACGCGCAGACACTCGTTGTAAAGCACACGCCCGTTACTGCTCTTGCGCCCGCAGACAAAGAGAATGAGGTCATGGCGGGTGGCAAACTGTGAGATGTTTGGCATGCGGTTAGCCACGGAGCGGCAGATGGTGTCGAACGAACGGAACGTCGCCGTAGGTGAGATGTGCTGCTGTATATAGTCAATGATACGGTGAAACTCGTCAAGCGACTTCGTGGTCTGTGAGTAGAGATAGATGTCACGCTGATAGTCGAGCCGCTTGGCGTCTTCGAGACTTTCAATGACGATGGCCGTGCCCTGCGTCTGCCCGACGAGTCCAAGCACCTCAGCATGACCTTTCTTGCCGAAGATAACAATGGAAGCCTCCCCTCGGGGAGATTTGGAGGGAGCTTCCGCTTGGAGGGGCTTGGAGGGGGCTTCATATTGCCGCTTGATGCGCTTCTGCAACTGAAGCACAACAGGACAGGTGGCATCAATGATCTCAATATTGTTCTGGCGAGCCAGTTCATAAGTGGCGGGCGGTTCGCCGTGGGCACGCAGCAACACCGTCACGTCGTGCAGCTGGGACATCTGCTCATGGTCGATGGTGACAAGCCCCATGCGGCGCAGACGGTCACACTCCATGCCGTTGTGCACAATATCACCCAGGCAGTAGAGCTGTTTGCCCTCTGCCAGTGTCTCTTCAGCCTTCTTGATGGCGGTGGTCACACCAAAACAGAAACCGCTGCCATTGTCAATCTCTACTATCACTTTTCTATCTTATAATTTGGATGATGCATTTTTGAGCGTGTCGTAGTAGGCATCTAACAGCTGCTGCGCTGCGGCGAATGATGTCTTCTGTCCGGCCAGCACGGTGTGCTCGACTTCCGTCAGGCGCTGCTGGATGAGCGGATTATTATAGAACGACAGGCGCAGGTGCTCGTTGATGCTTTCATACATCCAGTACTTGGCCTGCTCGTTGCGGCGATAGTCGAAGTAGCCGTTGGCACGCACGAAGTCGAAATACTGGTAAATCATATCCCAGATTTCCTTCACGCCCGTTCCGTAGAAGCCACTATAGCAAAGCACCTTTGGCAACCAACCGCTCTCAGGCATGGGGAAGAAGTGGAGCGCATTACGGAAGTTCGTGGCTGCCATCTGGCAGCGGTCCACGTTCTCACCGTCACACTTGTTGATGACAATGCCGTCAGAGATTTCCATGATGCCGCGCTTGATGCCTTGCAGCTCGTCGCCTGTACCGGCCAGCTGAATGAGCAGGAAGAAGTCCACCATGGAATGACACGCCGTCTCGCTCTGCCCCACTCCGACGGTCTCCACGAAAATCTTGTCGAAACCGGCAGCCTCGCAGAGGATAATCGTCTCACGCGTCTTGCGGGCCACGCCGCCTAACGAACCGGCCGTAGGGCTGGGACGGATGAACGAGTCAGGATGTTGCGACAGCTTCTCCATTCGTGTCTTGTCGCCGAGGATGCTGCCCTTGGAGCGTTCGGAACTGGGGTCAATGGCCAACACTGCCAGCCTTCCCCCTTTCTCACGAAGTACGTGCATGCCAAACTCGTCAATGCTCGTCGACTTACCGGCACCGGGCACGCCGCTGATGCCAATGCGCACGGAGTTGCCGCTGTAAGGCAGGCACTTCTCTATCACCTCCTGCGCACGCTGCTGGTGCTGGGGATTCACACTCTCAACGAGCGTAACAGCCTGACTCAGCACAGTCACGTCGCCACGACGGATGCCCTCCACCATCTCGTCCACCGTCAGTTCACGACGACGAAAGCGGCTACGCTTCATGTAGGGGTTGATGATACTGGGCTGTTCAACGCCACTGTTCACTTGCAGGCCGGCATACTCGGCACTATTCTCGGGATGCTCCATTCCTTTTTATTTATTTGTTCCGCTTTGCTTGACTTCCCAAAAACAGAACTATTTTACATTAATCTTGACGACAACCTTCGGATGGTCGGGGTCGTTGGTGATCATCAGCACACGAGGCTGGGTGCGCACTTTCGAGAGTTCCTTACGATAACCCGTTATCTTCAGTTTCGTGTCCTTACCCGGCTTCAGTTCGCTCTTGCCAAGCGTCACCTTCAAACCGTCAGTAAACATCTGCAATGACGTAATCTTCAGCACCGAGTGTCCACGGTTGGTGATATAGATGTCGTCCTTCAGCTTTGACTTCGAACCGAAATCAAACGTAATCTCATCAGCTGACAGTTCCAGCTTCGGGGCATAAGCCCGCTCTGTCTCATTAGCATAAGTGAAAGCAGGCAACAGCACGGACGACACGCCGATCTCGGTCTCACGGCTCACCTTGTCACCGGGATTCTCGGCCAGATAGACGGAGGTCTTGTTCAGGCCGTAATCGCGCAACAGCTGCGAATTAAGCTGCACGAGAATAACTCCCGAACGGCCCGGGGCCAACTGCGACGGCGTCACCGTCGCCGTGAGATACGACGGCAGATGCATCAGGTTGGGGTTACACGTCTTCGTTCCCGCATTGACAATGTGTATCTCCTGCACAGGATTATCGCCACGGTTCACGTCGTCGAACTCCAAGTCCACCTTGTCAAGACGGATGTTGCCCATCGTGTAGTCGTAGGTGCCGGTGTAGTCGCGCACCTCAGCCGACACGACACCCGTCATGGTCAGATAGATGGGCTGGTCGGAGCCGTTGCTATAGACAGCAGCTGTCTTGTAGAAATGTCCCAGCTGACGTGCGTCATAGGTCACGTTCACATTGAAATCTCCCCCGGCGGGAATGGCCGAATGGGGGTAGTCCACTGCCAAACAGCCGCAGCTGGCCTTCACGTCACTGATGAGCAGGCTCTTGCTGCCCGTGTTCTTCAACTCAAAGGCTGCCGTGATGGGCACTTCATAGCCCACGCTGCCACAGTCAATTTCTCCTTTACTTACTTCCAAAGTCTGCGCTGACGCCGGCAGCATGGCCAGCATCAGCAATGATGATAACAATATCTTCTTATTCATAATTCTAAATTAATTCTCCTTTATTACACTCAACGCTCAACATGCAGCACCACCGACTTCGTCGTGGCCCGATATTCAGGCGAATAAGCGCACTGCACGGTGCAGGTGCCCGTCTCGTAAGTGCCTTCACGGTCAATGAAATATTCGGTTTCAATGACGCGCTGTCCCTTGCGCAGCAAGTCGAAATAGTAGTTCGTGGAATAATCCTTCGGCGAGCAGTAGGCTCCGTTGCGGTAGCCGCTGAGCTGCTTGACGGGCTCCATGCAGGCTGCACGACGGTCAAGCACCTGCATGAAGTCAAGATCACGCTCGCTGTCAATGGTGATGCGCACCTTGATGCGGTCACCGACCTTGAGCGCAATGGGGGAACCCGTGGCGTTAACGGGGGAACCGTTAACCACGATTTCGCGCTTCACGGTCAGGCCGCTGCCGCTGTTCTCTATGTCACGGACGGGCTGCATGAACTGTGCATAGACAGCACCCCACGACGTACCCGTTGAGGTCTTCTTCGCCGTGAACTCACGACCCTTGGGCTGATCAATGGCAGTCTTCACGTAGCCGACACCAGCCGTCGATTGCGGCAGTTCGAGTTTCTTGCCGTCAATAGCCAACACCGTCTGTTCCTGAGCATCAAGCAGGTGCGTATTGTCAAACAAGAACGCATAGACGGCATTGACGCTGTTGATGGGCGTGTCCCATGCCTGCGTACGCTTTTCCTGCAACAGCCAGCGCTGCATCTCTTCCACCGTCTGCTGGTCAGCAGGCGTGATGACCTTCAGGGCTTCAATGGCCATGACCTCCGTCGGAATCTTGTAGTCGTACCATGAATAACCGGCACGTGGTGTGTCGTAGTAACGCCCCTTCTCCTCCGTGAAGACGGTGTACTCCTTCAGACTCTGGGCATACTCCTCGCTGCGTTTCTTTTCGCCGATCTTGTTGAGGATGATGGCCGAGAGTGCCTTCTCGTAGATGGTCTGGTTCTTGATGTCCTTCTTCATCTTGCCGATGAGATAGTCATTGGCGGCCTGTACGTCCTTCGGCAGCTTGCGTCCGTCGAGCGCACATATATATAGGTATTGCAGCGCCTTGAACGAGGGGAAGCCCACCGTGTGGCCTTCTTTCTCCCGTTT
This sequence comes from Prevotella sp., assembly GCA_017467705.1. Lineage (GTDB taxonomy): Bacteria > Bacteroidota > Bacteroidia > Bacteroidales > Bacteroidaceae > Prevotella. Next base: position 24,534 of record JAFUSC010000103.1, read on the forward strand.
CTTCAGCTCAGCTACTTCTTTCACCATTTCACTGCCCATGAACGTAAAGGCTTTGTTGAGCATCGCCGTGGTCTCCTGCTGCTTGCCCGCCATGACGTTCAGGCGTGCCAGCATCTCACTGATGCTGACGGTCATGTAGAAACTGCCGCGCATGCCAGGCCACCAGCTCCAAGAGCCGTCGCCGTTCTGCAAGCCACTGAGCTTCTGCTTAGCTTCATTGATACGGTTGTTGATGGTGTTGTCATCGAAGAACTCACCCAGCCGCTGTTTCTGCTCGTCCTCACGGTCGGCATCAACCACCCACGGCGTCTCCTGTAACAGGATGTCTTTCAGCTCCTCATTCTTCGAGAGGTTACTGGTCAGCGAACCGTTGTCAGCCTCGCGCTTCCACTGCTCAAACACGTTCTTGATGTCGGCACCCTGGCTAATGAGCGTGCGGGCAATGATGGTTGAATAGAGCGTGGCAGCCTGATCGATGGCATTTTCGTCACGCGGATTACCCACTGAAGGCAATGCCTGCACCATGAGCCAGACGGGATTATTGGTGTATTCCACGGTAAGCTTCTGACGGCTGGTGCCTGCAGGGAACAGGCGTGCAATGTCAATGGCTTTCGTGCCCGGCTCATGCTGCGTGAACGGCACCGTCACAGTGACACGCTCCACATTGGGCAGCACGGCCAGATAATGCTGTTCGCCGTCGCTGAATGTCTTGCCCGCAGCTGACACCTGACAGATGTAAAGGTCGCACGAACCATCGGGCACGACGTTGAACGTGGCAACGAACGTCTCACCGGCCTTCACGCTGAACGGCTGGTTCTGCTTGAGCACGGTCTTATTGGTACGCGGGTCTATCAGCTGTAGCGTTGACGTACCGCTGACGGTCTTTTCTGACGTATTGAAGATGCGGGCGGCTATCTGCGCCTGATCTCCCGTGCGCAGGAATCGCGGCATGTTCGGCTGCACCATGACCTCCTTCTGGGCCACGGCCTCGCCTTCCAGCATGCCGAACTTCATATCCTTCGTCGTGGCCAGTCCCATGAAGCGCCACGTGGTAAGACTTTCAGGCAATGTGAACTTGATGCTGACCTGTCCCTTCTTGTCAGTCAGCAACGTAGGATAGAAGAATGCGGTCTCGTTCAGGTTTTCACGCATCTGCACGCTGGCTGTCTCCGCCTCGGCTGTCTCGCCGGCATTGCCATCAGCAGTTGCTACAACGACTTCACTCAAATACTCCTCCTTGGCCTCAGCCATGGCCATCGGCTCGGCGTTGACCATCATCACACGCCCTGCCACACTGTTCTTGCGCATGGTTCCATAACCTAAAACAACGGCATCATCATAGACAGACTCGAAATCAGAGCGGAACAACCAGCCGATGCCGGCAAAGTGATTGAACACCATGTCTGGAACGTCCAAGGGCGTCCAGCTACGATTACCACTGCAACTCATAGAAGACCATGATGAGCCTCTCCATGAAGTACTGGGCACCGGTATATGTATGTAGGGAGCAAACGACCACTGATGACCATTGATCTGGTCGAGCGACTTGTCATAAAGCGTTGCCATCAGCTGTGCGTCGGCAGGTGTGCCGTCGGGGTTGAGCACGGTCAGGCGCCACTCTTCCTTCTGTCCCGGTGTCAATCGGTCGCGGAAGGTGTCCCAACGCAGGGTCAGTTTCTTCTTAGGCAGCGGTCGTTTGATGCTTTCGGCATGTCGGTAGAGCTTGCCGTCTTTCACCCATGCGAAGGTGAGCAGCAGGCCGTTGCCATAGTTTTCCTGATAAGTGAACTTGCGGTTCCAGATGGCGTTCGACTGGTCGAACGCGCCACTCTCAATCACATCGTCGCCGGCCACGATAGTGTAGACGACGTGCACGTCACTGTCACTGGAACCTACCTGCACGGTGACGGGCGTGCCCTCATTGTCAAACTGCTGAGCACTGACATAGAACCAGTCCTTGGTCTCCTCGCAGGGCACGGTGTCATCAAGACTGAAGATGACACACTGCTGCTTCAGCGTGTCAGTGCCGCAGACGGCTTCCAACGTGTGACGACCGCTGGTGAAGGGTGAAGGGTGAAGGGTGGAGGGATGAAGGGTGATGGGTGTGTTGGCTGTGGCTTTCTGCCACTCGCCGCCGTCAAGACGGTAGTCGACGGTCTTTCCCTCGATGTCCTTGCCTGCGGCATTATAGACGTGGAAGGTGACATCCGTCAGCGTCTCCTTCAGCGCCTTGTCGGGCAAGTTGCTGGTCAGCACCGTCTCGCGCGTGCCCAAGGGCAGCGACATGGACCCCTCGCGGCTCTCGCCGGCCTGATCCGTCACGTCAGCTTCGACGACATAGTGATAGAACATACAGGAACGGCGCTCCGATGCGGACAACGCCAGCGGCACGTCAACCGTGAACGCACCTTGCGCATCGGTCGTGGTCTCGCCCGATGTAATCTCTTCGTCATTACGCCCGTAGCCGTAATAGCCGTCCTGCCAATAGCGCGAATAGCTGAGCCACCAGAAGGCCACACGGCGCTTGACGGTGTACTTCACCGCTGCACCCTGCACGCCGACGCCGGCATACGAACGGGCCTGTCCCTTGACGCTGACCGTGTCGCCGGCCTTATAAGCCTGCTTCACCTCGTCGAACGTGACCTCGTAAGTCGGGCGCTTGTAGTCCTCGACGCGGAAATAGCAGTTGCCCTCATCGGTCTCGATGAAGAAGCGTCCGTTGAGTCCGCCTGTGGGCAGGATGAACTGCACGGCAGCCTTGCCGTACTGGTCTGTGACGGCCTGCTGCTCGGCCACCACCTTATAATTGGCATTGCGCAGACGGAACGTCAGCTGTTTTCCTGACACGGCGCTGTTCTCAATGAAGTGCTCTGTCTTGTGCACCAGCGCGGCAGCGTAGACTGTCTGTCCGGGGCGGTAGATGCTGCGGTCGGTAAAGAGATTGGTATTCTCGTCCTCACTGTCACGGCCGTAATAGCTGAACGAACCGTATGGCGAGGTTTTCTTGTAACCGCAATCAGTGTCGGTGCAGGCATAGACATAGCGCGGATTCTCCTTCACGCAGATGGCTTCTCCCTTGCTGTCGCAAGTCAGTTGCAGCGTCGTGCCCGTGTTACGCTGCGGCGTAATGGTCAGCCGCGCACCGGGCACGGGCTGGCCCGTCGTGCTGTTCACCACGACGATGCGTGTGCGGTTCTGCGGCAGTGCCTCCGTCATGACAAAGAGGTCGCTCACGTAGAGCAGCAGACGGGAAGTCTCGGTGGTGGGCTGCGTCTGTACTTCCAACAGGTAGACGCCACAAGGCAGACCGGCCAAGTGCAGCGTGTCTTCGAGCAGTTCGTAAGGCGCACGGTCACCGAAGCTACGAACCTGCGTCAGCTCTGGCATCAACGTCAGGCGCCGTTGCAGCGTCTTGAATTTCTCTGTGTCATTGAAGTCGCCGTCATCCAAGTCGTCGTTGCCCGTCAGGTCAGTCTTGTAGACCCGAAGCGTCAGCTCCTGCAAGTTGCGGATGTCACTGAACTTCAGGTCTATGGGCGTGCCCGACGTAAAGAGACGGTTGTTAACCCTGAGCTGGAACTGCGGGTTGGTCATCTCCTGCTCTGCGTTACGCAGCTGGTTCATGCGGGGCCACTTTTTCCAACGGTCCGTGGCTTGGTGTATGTAGTCAAGCAGTTCGCCTTTCGGGGCTCCGCTGTGGTTCTTCATATAGCTGTAACGCTCCAGCGCCAGCTCGGCTGACACGTCAAGATCGCCGTAGCGTGCAATGAGCGAGTCGAGCTGATGCACGTAGGGTGACTCACGATAGTCATAGTAATAGTTCTTCGTTTCTTCTTGCAGCAGCCACAGGGCCGAGAGGCAGGCACCTGCACGGTTGCCGCTCTTCACGTACTGGGCGTGCATGGCGTCGTAGTTGCTCAGCGCCCGACCAATGAAACTCAGCAGGTCATTGTCGAAGTAACGGCTGTCCTTGCCCTTGATGATAAAAGGCTCGTAGTTAGTGGCTTTCGTTGCGGCCAACAGCTTGGGGTTGGCCAGTGCCAACTCAGCGTAGGCCTTGCTCTTCTGCTCTGCCGAGTCGAGTCGGCTGCCTGAATAACCATCATACAGACGGCTGAGCACGGTGGCATAGACCGCCTTCAACGCACCATCATTCGCACGCTGGCACTCAGCCTCAAGGCGGTTGATCTCGGGCTTCAGCGAGTCAGGAGCCACGCTGAACTGTGTTTCCATGCGCAGCAACTGCGCTTTCAACAGGTGACCATACTCTTTTTCACGCCGGGCCTTGTCGGCTATCTTGTCGGCCAACTGCATGGTCTGTTGCGGCAGGTCTTTCTCCTGTGCTTCCTCCAACTGCTGCCAGAGTTTCTTATAGCTCTGACCAAAAAGGACTACGGGCATTGTCATCATCAACATGAATGTTAGGAACAAACTCTTCTTCATACCTGTACGTTTTTTGCGTTACGATGCTACAAAGGTACGAATAAGTGAGCAAAATGCAAAAGAAAAACAAGTTTTTCTTTTCATTTTCGAACGAAAGTACCTTCGACCGCAGGTCAAAGGTATACAATAATTAATAATAAAGAATTAAGAATTAAGAATTATTTGTTTTTCTTATCGTCTTTCAAACTTTTTACCCCCATTTTTAGAACTGCCGATTCCCGAAATGAGAACTGCCGATTCCCGAAATGAGAACTGCCGATTCCCAACGCGAGAACTGCCGATTCTCAACGCGAGAAACGGCGGTTTTCAAACCAAGCAAACACTTTTTTCATTTTCCTTGCTGCAAACTCAAAAACATTTTGTACCTTTGCAAACGTATTCCGAAAGGAACGCAAGACATAGTTGCTCAATAGCCTCACTTCACCACCACGAGAAAGAGCAAATTCACTAAACTATAAATTATGAAAAGATTTTTTGTTTCTACAGCATTGTTAGTAGCCACCTCAAGCGGTTTTGCATCAAGCAGTTATTCGTCATCAGAACTGGAAATGCCGGGCTGGTTGCTTTTCATCGCTCTGTTAATGATTACTTGGGGAGTATTGGAGATTATTCTTTTCTTCAAAATTTGGGGAATGACTAACGACGTTCGGCGATTGACCAATCAGTTTTGTCCAAAGGCTCCAATGGAAACACCCGCACCTAAGCCCATCAATCCAGACAAATACGAGGTAGGAGAATATGACCGCCGGCTTGATAACGTCAAGATTGGCGACAAAGTGCGTCGCCTGTCTGATGGAAAAATTCTTGAAGTGGTGAGCATTGGAGAAAACTCATTAGAGTGTCGCGGCGGTATGCTTGACGGCATCCTCTCCTACCCCAAGGACTCACTTGCTGCCATATAGATAAATAAAGATTTTTAAACCTTTGAACGTCGTGTGCGTCTAAGTGAGGAAGACAAACAATTAACAGAAACAGCATCATGACAATGACGAAGACACTCGTGGCCGCGGCACTGATGGCGCTCGGCACACTGACGGCACAGGCACAGGACTGCTGCCAGAAGAAGGAAGCACAAGCCTGCTGCCAAATGAAAAAGGGAAATCCTACAGTAGAGAACATCCTGACACGCACGTCGATACGCAAGTATCAGGCACGGGCCGTGGAAGCAGGCAAGATAGACACACTGCTCCGAGCAGCAATGGCTGCTCCGACAGCCATGAACAAACAGCCGTGGCATTTCGTGGTCGTAACGGACAAAGAGGTGCTGAAGGCCATCGGCGGTGAACGCGGTGCAGAGCGCTTTGCCAACGTGCCGTTAGCCATCGTCGTCTGCGGCGACCTGAACAAGGCTCCACAAGGTCCTGGCCGCGATTTCTGGATACAGGACACATCGGCTGCCACAGAAAACATCCTGTTAGCCGCTCACGCCATGGGACTGGGAGCCGTATGGACCAGTTCATACCCGCGCGAGCAACGCTACAAAGAGATACAGGCGGCCATCAATGCACCTGAACACATCGTACCGCTCTGCGTGGTGCTCATCGGCTACCCCGACGAGCAGCCCGCACCGAAACAGAAATACCTGCAAGAGAACGTTACGTACAACCAGTTTAAGTAAGTCGCATCATTTTCTGATGATGGTCTGCACCACGCCGCGCGTGAGCAGATAGAGCAACATGGAGAGCCACAAGCCGTGGTTCTCCATTGTTTTTGTCAGCATGAAGGTGCCGACGAAGAAGACCACGGCGGCGATGAAGGAGGAAATGAGCATGCCGCGCGTCTGCGTGGTGCCGATGAAGATGCCTTCCCAGATGAACGCCGCCACACCTGCGACAGGAATGAGATAGGCCCACCAGACGTAATCGCGCGACGCTTCGACCACCGAAGGCTCGTCGGTGAGCAGATGCAGGAAAGGCATGCCGCCAAGGACATAGACCGCCGTGAAGAGCAACGTCATGGCTGCTCCCCAACCAAACAAGCGGCGCACGACGGCACGATAGGCAGGCATGTCCTGAGCTCCCCAATAGCGTCCGCCAAGAGCTTCGCCAGCATAGGCAAAACCATCCATGACGTATGAGAAAAGCAGATAGAGCTGCATCAGCAGCGTGTTGACGGCCAGAATGGTAGCCCCCTGCCGGGCACCCGCACGGGTGAAGTAGAGGTTCACCGCCACGAGGAAGAGCGTGCGCAAGAAGATGTCACGGTAGGTCTTGAGCGTGGAGGGGGGAAGGTGGAAGGTCTTTCTGGTGGAGAGTGGAAGGTGGAAGGTGGAGGGAGAATACATCAAGCGCTTGAACATTTCTCCTTTAACCCTCCACCTTCCACCTTCCACCAAAACAGCCTTCCACCCTCCACCTTCCACCTTTACCCCGGCCATCACTACTCCTGCGTACTGTGCAATGACCGTGCCGAGGGCTACACCCTCGACCTTCATGTCTAATCCATAGACCAGCAGCAGGGAGGCCAGAATGTTGACCACGTTCTGCAGGATGCTGACCATCATCGGCGTGCGTGTGTCCTGCATGCCGATGTACCAGCCTGTCAGGGCGAAGAGCCCCAACGACGCAGGAGCTCCCCAGACGACGATATAGAAATAAGTAGCTGCCAACGGGCGCACATCAGCCGTCGGGCCAATGAGCTCAAGCATCAGCTCGCACAACGGCCATTGCAACACCAACAGCACTGCCGACACCACCACTGCCACAAGTACTGAACGACGGAGCAGCGCACGCGCCTCAGCAAAATCACCCCGGCCGTAAGCCTGTGCGGTCAGGCCGCTGGTGCCCATGCGCAGAAAGCCGAACACCCAGTAGACCAGATTGAAGATCATGGAGCCCACGGCAATAGCCCCGATGTAGGCTGCATCGCCCATGTGTCCCACGATGGCAGTATCAACCAAGCCCAGCAGCGGCACGGTGATGTTCGTGACGATGGCAGGCAGCGCTATGCGGAGTATCTGTCGGTTCATCATCTCAGCTGTCCTGTGGCCTGTCGGTAGGCCGTTAGTTTGAGGTGGCAGTCAGCCATGGCGTCCACGCGGGCGTCGCAGGCCTGCTGATAAAGCAGCTGCGCCTCCAGCAGGTCCGTCATCTTCGACGTGCCGGCACGGTAGTAGTCACGGTTCAGGCGCAGGTTCTCCTCCGCCTGTTCCACACTGCGCTGGGCTATCTGCAGCTGCTGGCGGCTTTCCTGCACGTCGTTCCACGCCTTTTGCATGCGGATGCGCAACAGTTCGGCATTGTCGGCCAACTCGTCCTGCGCCTTCTGCAACTCAATCTTCTTACGCTTCATGGCATGCGACCCACCCCACCAGTCACTGATGGGAACGCTGACCGTGGCAAACACCATTCCAAATGACATGTTACGGTCCATCAGGTTATTGTAGTTATAACCTGCACCGACAGCCACCGACGGCAGCCTGCTGCCCAGCTCCATGCGCCGTTGCAGCTCAGCCGCCTCCACCTGTTTCTGCAACAGCTGGTATTCAGGGAGCAGACTCACGCCCGACTCTGAGAAAGCCTCCCTGTCGTCCCCCCCGAGTGAGAGCCCCCTCCCAACCTCCCCGAGGGGAGGCTTTGCTGCGCCAGAGTCAGGGACGACCACATTGAAAGAGTATCCACTCCACTCTCTGCCGTAGGCTCCCCCCTCGCCCGTTGGAGAGGGGGCGGGGGTGAGGCCCGCATACTGCCCTAAGAGCATGCGGACAATCTGCATGCCATTCTGCAATTTCACCTTCTGGCTCTCCACCTCGTTCTGTCGCAGCTGCACCTGCAACAGGTCGTTGCGCATGGCTACGCCGGCACGGACAGCCACGTCCACATCCTTATGAATGTCGGCCAACAGCTCTTCAACAGCGCCGACGGTCTTCATCTTCTCTTCAAGTGACACCAACTGCCAATAGTACTGCTCCGTCTGCATCACCACCTCGTTCTCCGACAACTGCAACTTCAGTCGGCTCACGTCCTCGCCGACCTTGGCCAGACGGTTGCCATTGACCATCTGGCCACCGGCAAAGACGGGCTGCACCGCATTGATGCCTGCCAGCGTGCCGTTCTTCAGCATGCTGATGCTGATGGGACTGCTCAGCGCGGCCAAGGCCTCGGCAGGCAAGGTCTGCGCCAGCGTGGCTGCGAGCGACGACGGCAGATAGTCGCCGGGGTTGACATCGGTGGACACCAGATGTTTTGAGGCATTAAACCATGCCGCCGTCCCGCTGACCGTGGGGAAATACTTTGTGAACGCCTCGCGGCGCTGCTCGCTGGCAGCGGCGATGTCGTAACGCGCCGCCTGCACAGCGTTGTTATGCAGCAACGCTGAGTCTGTGAGCTGCCTGAGGGTGTAGGTCTGTGCTGTTGAAGGTAGACAGGTAAAAGGGTAAAAAAGCAAAACACCGATTACCCTACCCCAAACCTTGTTAATAACTCTTGCTTCCATATTCTTATTTTTTTACTCTTTCACTTTTTTACTTTTACTCTTTTACCTTTTTACTTTTTTACCTTTTTACCTTTCAAATTGACCTTCCAATAAACGACGGGCAGCATAGTAACCACCATGATGAGTGAGCCGATGCCTCCGGCAAAGATGGTGACGCCCACGGGCATCCAGAACGACGACTGCGCAATGATCATCGGCAACACACCGACAGCCGTCGTCGCCGTGGTCAGGAAGATGGGCACCATGCGCCGCTTGCCAGCTTCGTAGGCGGCCTGGCGCACTGCCTCGTTGTGTAGTTCATAGTTCATAGTGCATAGTTCATAGTTGGACTGCGCACCATCCTTTTGCGATGAAGCGCTCGGCTCTGTCGCTTGGCTTTGCCAAGAACTATGAACTATGAATTGTGAACTATGAACTAAGTTGTTCGCATGTTCCAAGATGAGTATCTCATTACGCATGATCATACCCATCAGCGTGATAAGCCCGAAGATGCTGGTCAGTCCGAGGGCGCGGTCCATCAGCCCGAGGCCAATCAGTGCACCGGGAATCATCAGCCCGAGGGCAGCCATGCAAATAGTGGTAATGCCGTACTTCTTGAAGTTGAACAACAGGAAGAAGAACACGATAATCATGGCAACGACGATGCCACCGATTATCTGCGGCATGGCCTCATCGCCATATTCAATCTCGCCGCCCACTTCACTGCGCACGCCCTCAGGCAACGGTATTTCCTGCTGCATGATTTCAGCAATGCGCTGCTCCACGGGAGCCGTATAGACGCCCTGTGCAAACTGTGCCGTCACTGTGATGCAGCGCTCGCCGCCACGGTGCACGATGCGGCTCTCGCTCCACTGGGGGCTGACCTTTGCCACCTGACGTAACGGCACCGTCGTGTTCGAGTTGTTCAGCGCGGCTGATGCCATGCTGACGGGCGTGGCAACGCCGATGTTCTCAATGTCGGAGAACGTCATGTCACTGTCGTCCTTCACCACGATGGGCAGTTCGTAGTTACCCTTCCACAGCTGACCGACACGCAGGTCGTTGGTGGTGGCGCTGAGGGCTAAGGCTGCCGTGGTGCGTGTGATGCCCAGCTGGGCTGACGCAACGGGGTCGAGCTCGACATTGATCAGCGGGAAAGGCTCATTATAATCCGTGTGCACCCACTCCAGCTCCGGCATCTGGCGCATGCGTTCCATCAGCCGTTCAGCCACCACATGCAGCGAGTCGAGGTCGTCACCATAGAAGCGGTACTCCAGTTCGTTGACTTCCAGATAGTCAAGCCGTTTGAACTTGACGTATGCATCAGGGAACGACTCACTGAGCTGTGGCTGATACTGTGCCAACAGCTCAAGCGTAGCCTTGTCGCTCTCGGTGTTGACGATGAACTGGGCGTAGTTGCGGCCCGCCATCTGCGGTGCGTAGGCATCCATGAAACGGGGCGACGAACAGCCGATGAAACCGGTGATGCCGGTGATGCGCTCGTCGTGCGCCAAGACGTGGCGAACAGAATCTGCCACCACTGTGGTCTCAGTCAGTCCCTTGCCGTCAGGCAGGAAGATTTCCACGGCAAACTGGTCGCGGTCAGCATAGGGGAAGAGGCGTATCTTCAGCGTAGGGGCAATGAGCGTGGACAGTGCTATGACGCCCAGTCCGCCGACGATGGTCAGCCACGGATGAGCAAACGTCCATTCGAGCACACGGTTGTAAGTCTGCTGCACCCAGCCGACCAGCCCACCCCCAGCCCCTCCTGAGGGGAGGGGAGTTGGATTACCTGTATCAGCTGAAGAACCATCTAAGCTCCCCTCCCTTGGGGAGGGGTTGGGAGTGGGCTTTTTGATAATCAGCACTTCCAAGAAAGGTATGACGGTCACGGCTAAGATGAGCGACACCATGAGATTGATGGTGATAGTCCACGGGAAGTCACGCAGGGCATCGTGGAACGTGCCCTTCATGGTCAGCAGGAACGGGAAGAAGATGGCACAGATGCAGACGGTGGCCAGCATCATCGGCATGAAGTACTGACGGGCGGACGCTATGGCAGCCACCTTCGGCTCGTAGTCTTTGCCAAGGTATTCCAGATAACCGTCAATGACGACGATGCTGTTGTCGACGATCATACCCAACACGACAATGAGCGCCGCCAGCGTGACGATGTTCAGTTCAATGCCTGCCATATACATGATGGCCACGCTGACGAAGGTGCTGAGCGGGATGGTGATGGCTGCCACGATGGCCGACCGCAGGGGGAACAGCACCATCATGACAAGGATGATGACAATCATGGAGATGATCAGGTCACGCAGAAACGAACTGACGCTCAGTGCCACCACCTTGGGCTTATCGGCAATGCGGGTGATGTGCACGTCGTCAGGCAGTTCTTCTGCTATAAAACTGCTAAGCACGCTTTCCACCTCTTCGCCGTACTGCACCACGTTGTTGCCGGGCGTCATTTCCATTGACAGCAGCACACAGGGGTGCCCGTCCTGCTCGATGCGTCCGCTCATGGTGTCGTATTCGCGCACCACACGGGCCACGTCGCGCACACGGACTACCTTGCCCGTCTGCGGGTCGCTGAAGATAATCTGGTTGGCAATCTCCTCTTCGTTGTTTTCCGCAGCCGCAATGTGGATGGGCACCTGCTGGTCAGCATCACTGATGCTACCGCTCATGGTGGTGATGCCTTGTGCCTGCAAGCGGCTGAAGAGTATCTGCTGGCCGATGCCGTAGGCTTGCAACCGCTGGCGATCGACGTAGAGTGATATCTGCTCCTTCTGTTCGCCGTAGAGCTTGACGTTAGCCACTGACGGGATGCGGCGCAGACGGTCACTGAGTCGGTCGCTATAGTCCTTCAGCTCACGATAGCTGCGCTCAGCACTCTCAATGGCAATGAGCAGCGCCGACGTGTTGCCGAAGTCGTCGTTCACCACAATGGCCAGCACCCCCGACGGCAGCTGTCCCTTAAAGACGTTCAGGCCGTGCTTCAGCTTGCTCCACACCTCGTCTTTGTTGTTCACGTCGTCGTTCAGCTTCACCATCACGATGCACATGCCGTTCTGCGACGTGGTGGTGGTCTTGACGCGGTTGACCTCACCATACGTGAAAAGGTAACGCTCCAAGGGACGCGCCACCTGCTGCTCCACTTCCTCGGTGGTGGCACCGGGATAGACGGCAACGACTACACCCTGCCTGATGGTGGTATGCGGAAATTCGACCTTCGGCATGACATACATGCCGTAGATGCCCATCACGAACAGAATAACGATGATGAGCAGTGTGATGGAATAGTGCTCCAACGGCCACTTGAGCCAACCTAAGCCCCCTAAGTTAGGGGGTTGGGGGTCTGAACCCGCGTTTTTATAATTCTTATTTTCCATACTTGTTTCTTTGTTACGACAGGGGCTTGTTCAGACCCCCATCCCCCTCGCTCGGCCTTGCCGCTTGGCTTGTCCAAGAACTTAGGGGGCTAAAAAACCACCCTCGTCCCTTCACTCAGCTTCTGATACCCCTCGGTGACTATGCGCTGGCTGCCGCTGACACCGCTGTTGACGGTGACGCGGTTTCCCTGCGTGGCACCGAGGGTGACAGCGGTGCGGTGAGCCGTGCTGTCCTGTGCGACGGTCCACACAAAGAGTGTGCCGTCAGCCCGGCGCTGCACAGCCGTCACGGGCACCGTCACTTCAGGTGCTGCCGACGGCGACGAGGCGGCAGAGGCTACGGAGGAGGCTCCGAACCGAACGGAGGCCACCATGCCCGGCAGCAGCTGACGGTCGCCGTTTGCCACGTTGATGCGCACGTCGTAGGTGTGCGTCAGCGCGTCGGCCTGCACGCCTTTCTCTATTTTCCCGCCGTCGTAGCTGCGGTCAATGGCCTCCACCCTGATGACGGACGACGTCAGCGGCTGCACACGGCTGACCTCCGTCTCAGGCACGGCGACCTTCACCTTGACGCTGCTGATGTCAAGGATGGTCACCACGGCCTGCGAAGGCAGGGCGGTCTCCCCTGCCCCTATGAACTTCTTGCCGATGACGCCGCTGACAGGAGCCACGAGACGACAGTCAGACAGATTCTTACGTGCCACCTCCAGCTGCGACTTGGCCTGCGCCACCTTGCTTTGTATTTCCACCCACTGCACCTCAGGCAGCGAACCGTTGTCGTGCAACATGCGGTAACGCTCCAGCGCATCGTTGGCCTGCGTCATCTGTGCTTCGGCACCGCTCATCAGGTTACGCGCCTGCGTGTCGTCCATGACAGCCAACAGCTGTCCGCGGCTGACCGCCTGTCCCTCACTGACCAGCACGCGGCGCACCACGCCCATGCCCGTGAAACTGACGGCCGTGGCCTCACGCTCCTCTACGATGCCTACATAGCTCTGCCCGCCGTCAGCGGCAGATGCTGATACCACCTCTGTCTGCACCCGCGTGGGCGACTTGGCTTCACGCGCCTTGTTCTCACTGCAACTGCACACGACCAACAGGGCCGACAGCAGTCCTAAAACACTTCTTTTCATCGTTCTTTGATTGATTTTGGCTGCAAAAGTAGTGGAAATTTCCCTAAACGACATGTCCTATTCAGCGCAACATACCGCCATTTTTTCCTTAAAGTGACAAAATAACGTACAAAACATGCCAAAAGGAACATCCGCTTTCGCAGGAAATGCGTAACTTTGCATCCGAAATCAAACATACACGTATGCAACAAGAAGAGATTACCCTACAGACACTGACCGACAGCGAGGACATCAACATCGGCTACTCTGACAATGACATCGTGGTGGTGGACAGCATCCAGCAGTTTACCGAAATCAACGCCGCCCACGTCTCCATGAGCGCCATTGCCATCTGCACCTGCGGGCGCGTTCAAGGATACATGAACGGGCACCCCATAGAGCTGCGACAGAATCAGGTGGGAGTGATTCCGACTAACGCGATGGTGACCGACCTGATGATCAGTCCTGACTTCAACCTGAAGGCCATGTTCTTCACCAACCAGATTATACAGAGCTTCCTGCGCGAGAAGATGAGCGTGTGGAATGAGATGATGTACGTCCAACGGATGCACATCATCACGCTCAACGAAGACGAAATGCGCTTCTACACGCACTTCTACGACATGCTGCGGCTCTGCTTCGAGTATGGCAAGGACAACCCTTACAACAATGACGTCATCAAGTCGCTGCTGCGCTGCGCCGTGCTGGCACTCTGCGGCGCCATGAAACAGATGCTGCCAGAAGACACATCCATAGCTGAGACCAAGTCGGTGGATAACCACTTCCAGCGCTTTCTCGACCTGCTCAGCCAGAGCAAGGTGAAGCACCGCAAGGTGGAGGCTTACGCCAGCGAGCTCTGCATATCGCCCAAATATCTGTCGGTCATCTGCAAGAAACATTCGGGCAAGACGGCCAACGAGTGGATTGCGGAGCACGTGCAGGAAGACATACGCTACTACCTGTGCCACACCGACCTGAGCGTGAAGCAGGTCAGCTACCGGCTGGGGTTCCCCAACCCGTCGTTTTTCGGTAAGTACGTGAAAGAGCACTTCGGCCTGACGCCGACGCAACTGCGCAAAAGCAAATAATGTGCCAGTTTGTTCACGATGCCGGGATTTAACATTTGGCGGTCAATTTATTAACACGGAGAAGGGCCTCGTTCTGAAAAAAAGTTCTTTCGCCGCCAAATACGCGAATTTTGAGCCACTTTGTAAGTCGCTGATAATCAATACTAAACGAAAAAGAGCGATTTTTCTCCTTGCAAAACACGCCGTTTCAGGTGGCCAAACGCACCGTTTCAGGTGATGAAACGCGCCGTTTTGCGATGCGAAACGCGGCGTTTTGCGAGCTGAAACATGCCGTTTCGCACGTCGGGAGCCGCCGGTTCACGACCCGAGAACCGGCAGCTCTCGCTCAAACTATATAGTTTTGCATCACTGTTGAATTGTGGTTACACCAAAAATCCCGGAGAAAATTTGCCCCGAAATTTAACTCAATTAACAGAAATTCACAGTACCAATGACTGCTGGTTCATATTTTTTTTGTACCTTAGCGGCCAAAACAGAGATTATTCGACCTATGATTAACAGAGAACTACTCGATCCGCAGTCAATCGTCATTGTCGGCGGCTCCAACAATCAGCACAAGCCCGGCGGCGCCATCGTGCGCAACCTGATACAGGGCGGCTACAAAGGTACATTGCGCATCGTCAATCCCAAGGAAGACGAAGTGCAGGGCATCAAAGTGTTTCACGACGTCAAGGAGATTCCGCCCACGGAGCTGGCGGTGCTCGTCATTCCGGCCAAGCTGTGCCCCGACGCGGCTGAGGTGCTGGCACGCGACAAGGGCGTGCGGGCGTTCATCATCATCTCTGCCGGGTTCGGCGAGGAGACGAAGGCCGGTGCCGCGCTGGAACAGCGCATACTGGACACGTGCCAACAATACGGCGCTGCGCTCATCGGCCCGAACTGCATCGGACTGCTCAACCGACAGCACCACTCGGTGTTCACGCAACCCATTCCGAAGCTCAACCCACAGGGCGTCGACTTCATCAGCGGCTCAGGCGCCACGGCGGTGTTCATTCTGGAGAGTGCCGTCATCAAGGGCCTGCAGTTCAACTCGGTGTGGTCAATAGGCAACGGCAAGCAGATAGGCATTGAGGACGTGCTGCAATACATGGACGAGCACTTCGACGCCGCACACGACTCCCACGTCAAGCTGCTCTACATTGAGAACATCAGCAATCCCGACAAGCTGCTGTTCCACGCCGCCAGCCTCATCCGTAAGGGGTGCCGCATAGCCGCCATCAAGGCCGGCAGCAGTGAGAGCGGCAGCCGGGCAGCCAGCAGTCACACCGGAGCCATTGCCTCCAGTGACTCAGCCGTCGAAGCCCTGTTCCGCAAGGCGGGCATCGTGCGCTGCCACTCGCGTGAAGAGCTGACCACCGTGGGCTGCATCTTCAAGAGTTTAGAGTGGAGAGAGGGAGCCCCCCTGTCGTCCCCCGAGGGGGACACGGATGTGTCAGGCGCAGCAAAAGCCTCCCCTCGGGGAGGTTTGGAGGGAGCTTGGAGGGTAGGCATTGTCACCCACGCCGGCGGACCGGGCGTCATGCTCACCGATGCGCTGTCGAAGGGCGGACTGAGCGTGCCCAAGTTGGAAGGGCCGGCAGCCGAGGAACTGAAGAGCAAGCTGTTCCCCGGTTCGGCTGTGGCTAACCCCATCGACATTCTGGCCACGGGAACGGCTGAGCAGCTCGGCACGGCCATCGACTACTGCGAACAACGGTTCGACAACATCGACGCCATAGCCGTCATCTACGGCACGCCGGGACTGACCACGCTCTACGAGGCTTACGAGGTGCTGCACAAGAAGATTCTGGAGTGCAGGAAGCCCATCTTCCCCATTCTGCCCAGCCTCCACACGGCAGGGCCGGAGGTAGCAGAGTTCCTACAGAAGGGACATGTGAACTTCTCTGACGAGGTAACGCTGGCCACGGCGCTAAGCCAGATCATGCAGACGCCGCCCCCTGCCCCACCCGAAATTGAGCTGTTCGGCGTCGACGTGCCCCGCATCCGCGAAATCATAGGGAGCATCCCCGGAAATTCCGGAAAATCCGGACAACCCACAGCCCGTTACCTTGACCCTGACACCGTGCGGCAGCTGCTGGAGTGCGCCGGCATACCCATGGTGCCCGAAATGGTCAGCAACCGGAAAGAGGAACTCACCGACTTTGCCCAGCGCGTGGGCTATCCCGTCGTGGCCAAGGTGGTAGGCCCCATCCACAAGAGCGACGTGGGCGGCGTGGCACTGAACATCCGCACGCCCGAACATCTGGCATTGGAGTTCGAGCGCATGATGCAGATTCCCGACGCGAAAGGCGTCATGGTGCAAAAGATGCTGAAAGGCACCGAACTGTTTATCGGCGCCAAGTATGAGCAGCGCTTCGGTCACGTGGTGCTCTGCGGACTGGGCGGCATCTTCGTCGAAGTGCTGAAGGACGTGCAGTCAGGTCTGGCACCACTCAGCTACGCCGAAGCCTACTCCATGATACACTCGCTGCGCGGCTACAAGATTCTGCAAGGCACACGCGGACAACAGGGCATCAACGAAAAGAAGTACGCCGAAATCATTGTGCGCCTCTCCACGCTGCTGCGCTTCGCCACGGAAATCAAGGAAATGGACATCAACCCGCTGCTGGCCGATGCCGACAACGTCGTAGCCGTCGACGCGCGCATCCTCATAGAGAAGTAAAGCGTGACATCACTCCTCCCAGTGCAGCACGCTGCCGTTCTTGCGGGCAGGGTCTGCACCACGGAAATCCATAGAGTAAGGGCTTCCTGTCGTGGGGCTCTTACCTATATATAAATGCGTGCGCGTGGAAAGGAGCATGAAGTCATGATGCAGATAGTCCTGCCACAGAAACTCCTCGGCCTTCGTCTCGTCCGTCGTCAGACGCACGTCGCCCGGCAATCCTTCGCCTACGACGAACACATAACGCCCGTCGGCACACTGGAGGATAACCTTACCCTGTCCGCGGTCAATGATGCGGAAACGGATTTGCGGGTCATCTGCGTCATGCAGGAAATCGGCAGCATATTCGTCAGTGTCATAAAGCAATCCATGGTCGAGGGCTTTCATGGGACGATTCGTAGCCAGATTGATGATGAAGACCGTCTTGCCATAGGGAATGTTGCCGCTGCGGTCGGCTTCAGGTTCTGTGACGGTAAAGTTGTCGAACTCGGCGTAGCCGCCGTTCTTTCCCTTATGGTTGAAGGCAAACAGGGCGTGGCGCTATCCTTGGAAGGTGATGAGCTGATAGCTCAACGGCATTTCTGCGCCTACCTGTTGGAAAGTCTGCCCGTCCAATGAATACTCATAGTGCGCTTGGTCATGGTCGAAGTCACCCACCATGCGGAGGAAGATTCTCCCGTCAGCTAAACTGATGGCCACGTCGGTGGTGTCGTTGGTACGCTGTTCGAAGCAGCGCAGGGTGAGCTGCTTGCCGTCCTTCACCATGCCGATCCATGAACAGGGCACGTTGATGTTACCCAGCCCGCAAACGTCGCCGTCCTTCATGCCCTTGGTGTAGAGCTCGACGGTGGTGATGCTCGACGGACCGATGACGCGCTGTGTCAGGGTGTTGCGGGCCCACATCAGTTGTTCGGCAGGCATCGTCTGCAGGCGCAAACGGCCGTTCTTGATGCTCCACTTCGAGTCGTCAGGATTGTGATTCCACTGCCAGACAGGTTTGAGTGTTTTAGTGGAAAGTGGAGAGTGGAGAGTGGAGAGAGAATAGTCAAAGTCGTCGTTGCGGTCGTAAGGGGCATGAGCCCCCCCCCTTTCATCCCCCGAGGGGGACACATTACCCTGCCGCAGATCATTTGTGTCCCCCTCGGGGGACGAAGAGGGGGCTACCTGCGGCTTGAACCAAGTTCTCGGTGCCCGTCCAAGGTTGCCTTCCAGCCCCAGCATGGGCCAGCCGTCCTTCCACGTGATGGGGGCAAGGGTCGTGGTGCGCCCGATGGAGTGGAAGTCCATCATCAACAACGCCCACCACTGCCCGCTCTGGTCCTGCACGATGCCACCCTGATGGATGTTGGTGCAGGCCGTCGCGTTCTCGTCAACAGGAGTCAAGAAGAACGGAGTGCCGTCATGACCGATGCGGTATTGTTCACGAGGCACCAGAGTAAGGGAAGACGCATGGTAGCCGAAGGTCTCATCAGCCGTGATGACGCGCGTCTCGTAAGGTCCCCAGATGCTCTTCGAACGCGAACAGAGCGTGCGCCCGTTGGGGCTGTAGTCGGTGGAGATGATGTAGTACATGCCGTTGATCTTGTAGATATGATGCCCCTCGCCCACCGCCGAGCCTTGGGAAATGATGACGCGCTCTGTCTCCTCGATGGGGCCGCTCATGTCGGCCTTCAGCTCCGTGCAACGCACTTCGCCGTAGTTGTGAATGGCGTATATCTTGCCATCATCGTCGAACAGCACGGAGAGGTCGTAGATGCGTCCCTGCATGTTGTGATGCTTCCACGGTCCGCGGATGTCCTTCGACGTGTAGCACTGCAAGCCCTTGCCGTTGATGTTGGAGAAAATGTAGAACTGCCCGTTGGCATAGCGGATGCAGGGTGCCCAGATGCCCTGACCGTAAATCTCCTGATGGTTCTTCAGCGAGAAAGCATCGTCAGGGCAGTCGAAGCGGTCAAAGCAATAGCTGACATTCTCCCAGTTCACGAGGTCGCGCGAATGGAGGATAACCAGCCCCGGCACGCTGTGCATGGTGGTGCCGGCCAGATAGTAATCGTCGCCCACACGAAGCACGTCGGGGTCGGAAAACTCATCGTAAAAGAGCGGATTGGTAAACGTTCCGTTGCCGTTGTCGGCAGTCCAAGAGAGAGCCTCCCCCCGCCCCCCTCCCAAGGAGGGGGAGGAGGTTTGAGCGGTGCATGGGGCAAGGAGCATGAACAGGAACAGCAGGGTCAGGAAGCCCTGACGCTTGAGCGTCTGGAAGAGTCCCTCTGACATGGCTTCATTGTCTTTCTTTGTATAGCGGATGTCGGTGAAGATCTGCGCCAGCGTCTCCTTCTGATTGATTTCACAGAAGTGACGGTTCTCTTCCAGCTGCTCCTTGGCGGTGTAGTAACGATCAATATCATCGGCAGAATAGTCGTGATAGGTCTCGCGGTGTACGAAACTGTCAGCGGGCAGACGGTCAGAGAGGGGCGGTTCTTCGGCGGGCCATCCTACGGTGAGCGTAGCCACGGGCATTGTCAGACGCGGCAGTTGCAGCGTGTCGATAATCATTTGGGGCATGTAGACCGTGGTGCCCAGATAGCATAGTCCCAAGCCCTCCTCTTCGGCAAGGTTACAGAATGTCTGCGTATAAAGCAGGGCGTCAATGCTGGCGTTGAAGAACGACAGCAGATTGTCGTAGCCCGGCTGCGCCTTGCGGTTCAGGCACCATTGCGTGGTGCGGTTGAAGTCGGCACAGATGGTCAGCACCACGGGGGCCTGTGTCACCATCGGCTGGTTGAAGTGTGCAGGTGCCAGCCGCTGCTTCATCTCCTGCGAGCGTGTGACAATGACGCTGTAGAGTTGCAGATTGCCCATGGTCTGGGTACGTGCCGCCTCGGTGAGCAGCCGGTTCAGCAGTTCCTCACTCACCTCCCGATTGCTGTATTGGCGAATGGTTCGCCTCGTGTTAATGGTCTTCATATTTTCTTTCGCTTGGTCCGTAGTTTGTAAAGTTACGTTCGCAAAGGTACGGATAATTTCCGAAAACGGAAAATTTTACGGGAAAAATAGTTTGATATGTAAAATAAAAACAGTAACTTTGCAACAAAATAGCCCTGCCGCTCACTGAGGCAGGAGCAGAATGATAAATTACCTCATTATGGAATCAACAAAAACATACACACAAGAAGAAGCGTTGGCAGCTTCAACAGCCTACTTCGGCGGTGACGAGCTGACCGCCCGCGTCTGGGTGGAGAGCTACGCCCAGCGTGATAACGAGGGACGTCTGACGGAGTTGTCGCCGGAACAGCGGCTGGGCACACTGGTCGGAGAACTGGTGCGTGACGCAGCCATCAGGCGGAAGGCGGAGAACGGTGCGCAGAAGAATTGGCAGAATCTGCACGCAGAAGTAACGGAAGTGCGACCACAGACATTAGAGTGCGACGTCGTACGCTTCCAGAACAACAAGGAGAAGTGGGTGGCTTTCGTCGGACTGCTGGACGGTTATCCCTACGAGATATTCACCGGATTGCAGGACGACGAGGAAGGCATCATGTTGCCCAAAAGCGTCACAAAAGGCAAGATTATCAAGCAGCAGAACCCCGACGGAACCAAGCGTTACGACTTCCAGTTCGAAAACAAGCGCGGCTACAAGACCACCGTGGAGGGACTTTCGGAAAAGTTCAATCCCGAATATTGGAACTATGCCAAGCTGATTTCGGGCGTGCTGCGTTACCGTATGCCCATTGACCATGTCATCAAGTTGGTGGAATCGCTGCAGTTGCAGTCGGACAACATCAACACGTGGAAGAACGGCGTTGAGCGTGCATTGAAGAAATACGTGAGTGACGGAAACGAGGTAAACGAAGAATGACGAGAATGCAGTCCTACATCTTTTTGCGTGATGTCCACTTCCATGCCTACCACGGCGTTCTCCCACAGGAGAAGACCGTCGGTTCGGAGTTCGTCATCAGCCTGCGGCTGGGCTACGACATCAGTCAGGCAATGCGCTCGGACAACGTGATGGAAACCCTGAACTATTCACAGGTCTATGAAGTGGTGAAGCAGGAAATGATGCAGCCGTCCAACTTGCTGGAGCACGTGGCCGGACGCATTGTCCACACGCTCTGCAACGTTTTTCCTGACATCACATCCATAGACCTGGAACTGACCAAAGTCAATCCCCCCATGGGAGCCGACGGCTGTCAGGCTGGCGTTGAGCTACATTTAATAAATGATAAAACTCAGTAAGAATGTTCAGTTTTTGCAAGAAAATTACTACTTTTGCAGCGTCAATTGGTGAGTTATGGTAAAAAGAATCATCCTGTTCCTGTGGATAACCTTATGTCTTGCAGCGTCAGCAACAGCTGCAAGCAAGAAGTTTACACTGGTTATTGATGCCGGCCATGGCGGTCATGACGTAGGTGCACCCGGCGCCATCTCAAAGGAAAAGAACCTGACCTTGCGCTATGCGCTGGCCTTCGGACGCACGATTGAACGTAACTGCAGCGACGTAAAAGTGGTCTACACCCGTAAGACTGACGTATTCATAGAACTCTGGCAACGCGCAGAGATAGCCAACAAGGCGAAAGCCGACCTGTTTGTCTCCGTGCATATCAACGCGCTGCCCAAAGGTCGCGTTGCGCGCGGGTACCAAACTTATACATTAGGCAAGGGTCGCAACGGTACAGCCATCATCAAGAACCTTGACGTGGCTAAGCGTGAGAACTCCGTCATCTTGATGGAAGACAACTACAGACAGACCTATCAAGGCTACGACCCCAACTCGCCTGAAAGTGATATTCTCTTTGAATTCATCCAAGATAAGAACATGGAGCGCAGCGTAGAGCTGGCCAAGCAGATGCAACGGCACATCTGTTCGTCTACCGGGCGCGCCAATCTGGGGGCACATCAGGAGAATCTGGCCGTGCTGCGTTTGACAGCCATGCCCGCCTGCCTGATGGAGTTAGGCTTTATTACGACGCCTGACGAAGAACAGTTCCTCAACAGCGACGAGGCGCTGAAGCTCTACTGCCAAGGATTCCTCAATGCGTTTCTGGCCTACAGAAACAAACTGGGACAAAGCATAACCGTACCTTATGAGCCCGAACCCCGCCAGCCTGTCGAGATTCCGTCTCTCATTCCGTCTCAGGAAGAGCCGACCCCTGCTGTAGAACAGCCACAGGCGCAGGTCGTAGAGCAACCGACAGCCACGGAGCCTGCTGCCACCGAGCAACCTGCTGTCACGGAAACGGTTGCCCGCACAGAACCGGAACATGTTGACACCCCATTGGTTGTCAAACCGGAACCGCCGAAGAAAGAGACAAAGCCTGATAACAATGCTGACGCAGACGCTCCGGTCTTCAAGGTGCAGATTACAGCCAGCAACACCAAGCTGAAGGCAAATTCACCAGAGCTTAAAGGGGTTAAGAACGTTGACTACTATCGTGACGGTGGCATGTATAAATACACCGTGGGCGCTTCGACCAACTATAATGAGATCAGCCGCCTGCGCAAAGAACTGACCGACAAATTCCCCGAAGCATTTGTCATCGCTTTCAAAAACGGTCAGCGCTGCGACGTGCAACAAGCCATACAAGAGTTCAAGAAGCGAAAGAAAAAGAAGTAAAGTTCAAACTAATAAATATAAAAAGAAACAACTGACATGAAATTCTTAAGAAAGGAAGTCCAGATAGCATTAGTGGCCATTGTAGCCATCGTCGTCCTGTTTTTCGGCATGAAGTTCCTCAAGGGCCTCAGCCTGTTTTCCAATGACCATGTCTACTTCATCAAGTTCAATGACATCAGCGGCCTGTCAGCTTCAAGCCCTGTCTATGCCAACGGTTTCCGCGTCGGCGTGGTACAGGACATCGTCTATAATTACGAACGGTCTGACGAGATTCTGGCTGTCGTCGGTCTCGACACACGTTTCCACATTCCCGAAGGCACACAGGCAGAACTGGAGAGCGACATGCTGGGCAACATCAAGATCAACCTGTCCATGCCAGCCGACATGTCACGAGTGCTGGCTGTTGGTGACACGTTGATGGGTACGACGAATGGCGGCGCCTTGTCAAAGGCGGCTGAGATGATACCGGCCATTGAGCAGATGCTGCCTAAACTGGACTCCATACTTTCCAGCCTGAACACCATTCTGGCCGACCCGGCCATTGCCAGCTCCATGCGTAACGTGGACGTCATTACCGGCAACCTCACCACAACGACCTCGCAGCTCAACGTGCTCATGGCGCAGTTGAACCACGATGTGCCGGGCATGATGACCAAGGCCAACACCGTGCTCGACAATACCAGTCAGCTCACCGCCAACCTCAGCCAGCTTGACATAGCCTCAACAATGGCCAAAGCTGACCAGACGCTTGAAAACGTACGCCAGATGACCGCAGCGCTTAACAGCCAAGAGGGTTCACTGGGCCTGCTGATGCATGACCCGGGCCTTTACAACAACCTCAATGCCACCATGCGCGACGCTGATTCCCTGCTCGTAGACCTGCGTCAGCATCCCAAGCGCTACGTCCATTTCTCTGTCTTCGGACGGAAGGAATAATAACTGCC
>JAFUSC010000104.1 GCA_017467705.1 Prevotella sp.
TCGGCTCGAACTTCTCCAGTTCCTCAGCTGTGGGCTGGATAAACATGTTCTTGACAAAGTGAGCCTGCCATGCCACTTCGACGATGAAACGGACGGCCAGACGGGTTGCTTCGTTAGCACCACAGAAAGCATCCACCACATAGAGGTCCTTGTTGCAGAGCTCCTTGATGGCGATGTCCTTCACTTTTGCCCATACCTCTTCGCTCATGGGGTGGTTGTCGTTCTTATATTCCTCAGTAGTCCACCACACCTTGTCCTCGCTCTGTGCATCCTTCACGATGTACTTGTCCTTAGGTGAGCGGCCGGTGTAGATACCTGTCATTACGTTAACGGCATTGAGCTCGGTGTTGACGCCCTTGTCAAAACCCTCGAGACCTGCCTTTGTCTCCTCTTCAAAGAGGTACTCATACGACGGATTGTGAGCAATCACGGTAGAACCCGTGATGCCATACTGTGTTAAATCTAACTTTGCCATAATCTGTTAAATATTAATTGTTTGTAAATGCTCTTCTTGAAATCGACTGCAAAGGTACGAATTAATTAAGAATTAAGAATTAAGAATTATTTTCCCGTGTGTAAGTCTTTTTATGTTAAAGAAATTGAAAAAGAAAGCCGGGGCTGCACTTTTGCAACTCCGACTTGTCAAAACCAAGGGCTTTTTTCACTCACCACTCATCACTGTTCACTTCTAATCGCCATGAGTTCCTTCAGCTCCTTGCGGTAGCCGTACGGGTCGAAGGAGAGTCCTTTGTTGACCAACTGGCGTGCCATGTCAAACGTTGCCTCGCCCTTGTGTGGGGACTGACGCAGCAGCATACCATACGCGGCCACGCCAGCAGCAAAGTAAAAATTATCGGAAAGCATGTTGTTTGCTCTTATATCACCGACGCGAAGGGGCAGCGTCAGGGGGATGCTGGCGTTTTGCAGCGTCTTCTTGTAACGGAAGTCGAACGTGACAAGGCCCTTGTCGGCAGCCTGACCGTCAGCTCCGTCGACCAAAACCAGCTCATAGAGCGCCGTGATGGTCTGTCCTGCACCTATCTCACCGGCATCCTTGCGGTCATCGTCGAAGTCCTCGGCGCTCATCACACGGTTCTCGTAACCGATGAGACGGTACTGACTGACCACCTGATCATTGAACGTCACCTGACACTTGGCATCGTTAGCCACGCTGACAAAGCGCTCACGTTCGGTCACAAACACCTTCACCATCTCCTCTTCGGAGTCAATGTAGTAGTAGTTTCCGTTGCCTTTGTTGCTGATGCGCTCCATCATGGCGTCGTTGAGGTTGCCCATTCCGAAGCCCAGACAGGTCATGTAGATGCCTTTCGAAGCGTAGCTTTCCACCATTTCCACCAGTGCGTCGGTGCTCGTCACGCCCACATTGAAGTCGCCATCAGTCCCCATGATGACGCGGTTGTTCGCTTTCTCGTCGTAACATGCCAGTGCTTCCTCGTAAGCCATGCGCAAAGCGTCGCCTCCATTGGTGTATCCGCTGGCATTCAGCTGATGGATGGCGCTCTTGATGGTCTGCGATTCCTTCACAGGAGTGGACTCCAACAGCTTTACTACTTTCCCCGAATAGGTGATAATGCTGATGCGGTCGTCGGGATTCAGATGGTCTACGAGATTCATCAGCCCCGTCTTCAGCAGCGGGAGCTTGTCTTCAGTAGACATGGAGCCCGAAACGTCGACCAGAAAGACAAAGTTGGCACGCGGAGTCTCGCTCTTGGTCAGTTCTTTTCCTTTGATGCCGAGGCGCAACAGACGGTGATCAGTGTTCCAAGGGCACTCCCCCACCTCGCCATTGATGGCCACGGTCTGGTCGCCGGTGGGCGAAGGATAGTCGAAAGTGAAGTAGTTAAGGAACTCTTCTATGCGCACCATCGACGGAACGACGCTGTGTCCGCGGCGCAACGTGTTCCTGACAATGGCGTAAGAAGCCCCGTCAGCATCCACGGAAAAGGTGCTCACAGGCTGTTCGGCAACCGAAACGAAGGGGTTGTCAGTGAAATCGTCGAACTGACCACCGCCACCTTGCGGGGCCAGGCCGCCGTCTGCCTCATACGCATAGGCATAACCTGCGTTGCTGTCACTGCCGCCTATGTCGTCATCGGTGCTGCAACCCATCAGCGAAAGGGCTGCCACAGCCATGCTACATGTAAGAAATCTTGTTTTCATCATTTTGCTTGTTTTTTGTTGTTCGTTACTGTTTCTGCTTTCCCCTAAAACGAAGAAGAGTCGAAAATCCTGCACTTGAAACGGAAAAAAATTACAAAAAAGTGAAAAATGCAAATAAATTGCCCCGTGAAGTGCAAGATTTCAGACTTTTCACGTTATAAGTAAAAGGAGACGAAACAATAAGTTGTGGAGTTAAAGGAGTTAAGGGAGTTAAAGGAGTTAAAGACAAAACAACAAACGAAACATAGCGATGACAAAACTTTTCAAGATGAAAACAACTGGAAAAATATGGTTGCTGGCGTGCATGGCGGCTGCCGTGACGATGCTGACGGGTTGTTCGACCGACGACAGTGAGACGAGCGACAGCGTTGCTGAATACACAAACGGCGCGAATCAAGCCTTGGCGACAGGCACGTATGAAGGCGAATGGACGGTCAACCAACAGTTGATCGGCGTTGCACAGATGGAAATGGGCATCACCATGAAGCTACCACTGCCGCAACACTACCTTGCCACGTATTGCTTTGGGGACATCAACGGTGCCGCAGAGACTGTGGACGCGCCGTCAGAGTACTACCTGCAACAGCAGGGATATTCAGACAACGCCGTGTTCATGAACTACTTGCCGTCCATGGAACGGACCGTAGACGGGCTGATGCTCTACAACAACGGTGAGTTTGACTTCACGCTGAGCAGCACCCGTTACCACATCACCGTGCTGTCAACCCAGAACGGCAGCGTGGTCTATAACCTGAACACGCAGCAGTGGACCGTCGCAGTGCCCGTGCTGGCCTTCCGCATCACCGACACCGAGACACAAGAGACGAGGCAGGAGAACCTTGAACAGGACTTTACCTTATATTATAATACGACGAAGCGAATCAGATAACGACGCGTGGAAACCGAACGACAACTGTTAGAGGCGATTAACAACGGCGAGCGGGCGGCCCTGCACAGGCTCTACGACCGCTATTCAGGCTACGCGATGGCCGTCGCGCTGAGGTATGTGCCGCAACATGACGAGGTGCACGACGTCATGCAAGACAGTTTTGTCAATATCCTGACCACCATCAACGGCTTCAACTATCGCGGAGAAGGGTCGCTCAAGTCGTGGATTTGCCGCATTGTGGCCAACAAAGCCATTGACCATTTGCGACAACAGGAACGCTTCCGACCGACTGACGACGTGCCCGACGAGGCGGAAGAGGAAGAGCCTGACATCGGAAAGGTGCCGCCCGACGCCCTGACAGAGATGATAGGACGGCTGCCGGCGAACTACAGAACGGTGCTGAACCTCTACGTCTTCGAAGAATACTCACACCGCGAGATAGCCCAACGGCTCGGAATCAAAGAAAACACATCGTCTTCCATCTTTTTCAGAGCCAAGAAGATGCTGACAAGGATGATGAAAGAATACATTAAACAAGAAGAGACATGAAACAGGACAAGTGGACACAACAACTGCACGACGCACTGAAGGAGCACCAGACGGCTGCCCCTGAGGGGTTGTGGAGCGACATTGAGGCGGCACTTCAAGCCCAACCCTCCGCTCTCCACACTCCTTCCTCCACCTTCAACCCTCCACCTTCCACCAAAAGAGCCCGTTTCGTGACCTTGCGACGCTGGATGGCCGCAGCCTCCGTGGCCGCTCTCCTCAGCGGTGGAGGCTACTGGTGGCTGTCATCAGACCCGAAGACGACGGCAGAAACAGCCCCGCAGCAGCCCGTCGGCACCGAACAACCGACAGAAACGGCCCAGCAACAGCCCGTCCATGACGAATTGCCAGCCCCACAAGCAGTCCGTCAGCAGCCTGTCAGCACCGTATCAGCAGCACAGAAGCCCGCCCATCAGCAGCTCGCCAGCGCAGAACAGCCTGAAAAGCCTGTTCAGCAACAGCCCAACACAACAGAGCAACAGCCCAACACAACAGAATTGCCGGGAACAACAGCCCAACAACAGCCCGATCATGCCGAAACAACGGCACAAGACCCCTCTACCCTCAACCCTCCACCCTCCACCTTCCACCCTCAAACCTCAAATCTCAAACCTCAAATCTCAAATCTCAAATCCCAAACCTCCACCCTCAGCCTCTACGTTTCAAACGGTTTTGGAGAGCAGACGGGCGGAAACGGTGTGCTGATGGCTGACGCTTTGGCGCAAAACTACACCCAGACCTACGAGGCCGGGAACCAAAGACACGCCCCCAAGAGGAACATCTACCTGACAGGATATGAGGAACGGCAGCATCACTACCTGCCGCTGGCCGTCGGACTGAGCCTCAGCTACCAGCTGACGCCACGTCTCTCCGTGGCAACAGGGCTCACCTACACCCGCATGAAGTCAGACTTCTTGCAGCTGATGAACACGCAGGAAATCAGACAGAAGCAGACATTGCACTATCTGGGCATACCGCTCAGCCTGTCGTATCAGCTCTACAGCCAAGGAAACTTCAGGGCCTACCTCACCGCCGGAGGCGAGGCAGACTGGAACATCAAGACCCATCTGGAGACGGAAGGCGTGGAACAACCCCTGCAACATGACCGCACGCAGTGGTCAGTGCGCGGAAGTCTGGGCGTGGAGTACTACATCATTCCGCAACTGGGCCTCTATGCCGAGCCAGGCGTGAGCTACTACTTCGACAACGGCAGCCACATGCAGAACTACTGGAAGGACAAACCGACGAACGTCAACCTGCAATTCGGCGTGCGACTGAACCTGACAAAATAAAACAAAACAACGAAAATATTTTGTTATTTGGCAGCTTCTTCGTAACTTTGTCGCAGAATAACCCAAACAACACTATTAACAACAACATGAAAGTCATTAATTTCTCAGAGCAAAACACGGTCATCAACCAGTATCTCTCAGAGCTGCGCGACCGCAAATATCAACAGAACCGGCTGCTGTTCCGCCACAACGTGAAGCGCATTGGCACGATGATGGCCTACGAACTGTCGAAGACACTGACCTACAAGAGCAAAACCGTCACCACTCCACTGGGCACCATTGACATGCAACTGCCTAAAGAAGACCTGGTCATTGCCACGGTGCTGCGCGCCGGACTGCCGTTCCACGAGGGTTTTCTCAGCGTGTTCGACCAGGCAGAGAACGCCTTTGTGTCAGCTTATCGCATGTATACGAACCGCGAACACACCGAGGTTGGCGTGCACGCAGAGTACATGGCAACCCCTTCTGTGAAAGGAAAGACGCTCATTATCGTTGACCCGATGCTGGCAACTGGCGGTTCGATGGCCGCTGCCGTGGAGGCTCTCTGCTCGCAAGGCAAGCCAAAAGCCATGCACGTTGCCTGTGTCATTGCCGCTCCCGAAGGCATTGAGGTGGTGAAAGAAACCCTGCCTGAGGATGCCACCGTCTGGTGTGCAGCCATTGACCCGGGCATGAACGAGCACAAATACATCGTACCAGGCTTCGGAGACTGCGGAGACTTGTGCTTCGGAGAGAAGCTGTAGGATTTTAAAGAGTGGTGAAAGGAAGGAGTTTTCTTTTTAGGAGTTACAGGAGTTACAGGAGTTCAGGAGTTACAGACGAATGTACCGTAGGGCTTGATGACGCGCATGAAGTATTGTCTGTAACTCCTGAACTCCTGTAACTCCTGCAACTCCTTAAAAAATCTCCTGAGCTTCTGCAACTCCTTAAAAAACTTCTATACTCCTAAAAGACTTTCCCAACTGTCTCAACACTCTATCTGTGAGCCCCGAAGTTGCCGCGGTTCGTCGTTGAAGAGGTTGCCGGGCGGGTGGTTGTCGTCGGGCGTGTCGTCGTGGTCGTATGCGTTACACCTCCAGGACGGGTCGTCGGCGTGGTCGGACGGGTGGTCGTGTTGGTGTTCGGACGGGTCGGCGGCGGTGTTACCGTGTGACCGTTGTGCGGACGAGCGGGCGGTGTGACGTGCCCGACGTGGGGAGGCTGCGGTCCACGATAGTCATTGTAAGCCATTGGACGGGGACGGAAGAACCTTGTACGGTCCACATAACGGGTGTAGACAGCAAAATGCCAACGGTTGCCGGTCCAGCTGACGGGATGATAGAAGTAGGTTGCGGCCATGTAACGGTCGTACTGCAGGCTGCTGAGCACACAGCTCAGGCGGTGATTGCGGTACACCCAGCTGCTGCCAAGGACGTCGGCGTGCGACGAAAGAGCCATCAGATAGTCGAGATTGATTTCGTACACAGCCTCATATTGTGCATTACTCAGGTTGAGTTCGTACGCCATCTTGTCGGTCAGGAACAGAGCCTCTGCGCGAGCCTCGGTGTATGACATTGCTGCGGCACGTGTAACTATCGTTACCATCATTGCCATGAGAATCATCATCTTCTTCATAGTCGTAAGTTTTTTAAATGGTTCGACAATGTTGTTTCCTTTTTTCAATGGCAAAGGTACGGCATTTCCTGACAGAAAACAAAGGATTATCCCTAAACCCGCATGGGCGTTTCCCTAAACCTTCAGGGAGAAATCCTCTCCCACCCCAGCACCATCAAGCCCCAAAATGGCTCCCATTGAGAGCCATAACGACTCATCGCAGTTCCAAGAAACGGCTGTTTTCGCATTGCAAAGTTTTGATATTATAACTCTTTTCGTATAAAATTTTGATATTACAACTTTTTTGCTTATCTTTGCTGCATTATAAACAACAAAACGAGACTTTATGAAAACGACATTACGACTTCTTATAGCAGCCTTCGTGCTGTCTCTGATGCCCGTAACACACGTGGCAGCACAGGGCAAGATAGAATCGCCACTGGAACGTAAGGCCCGACAAGAACGCGAAGCAGCCGCAAAGAAAAAGCGCGATCAGAACGCGCGCGAAAAGAAGAAGCGCGAACAAGAAGAGGCTGCACGCCAAAGACGCGAACAGGAAGAAGCAGCTGCCAAGGAAAGACTTGCTCTGGTACAGCAAAACAAAACCAAATTCCATGAGGGACTGGCTCTATATAAGGATGAATACGACTGTATCGGTTTCATCGACCAGACCGGAAAGCTCGTCATTCCTTGTCGATGGAAGGCTGCCTACGCCTTCTATGAGGGCATGTGCGCCGTTCAAGACTATAACGACAAGTGGGGATTTATTGACAAAACAGGCCAGCTGACTATCTCTTGCAGGTTTGACGGAGCAAGAAGTTTCCATGAAGGGATGGCTTCCGTACGGAATAACACGTCCCAAAAGTCAGGCTATATTGACAAAACGGGCCAACTGGTTGTTCCTTTCAGATGGAAGAGTGCCGATTATTTTCATGAGGGACTGGCCATCGTACAAGAAACCAACAACAAGTATGGATACATCGATAAGACTGGAAAGATTATCAGTCCATGCAAATGGACCAAGGCATCCGACTTCTGCGAGGGCATGGCAATGGTCACGGAAGCCGGCAAAAAGGGCTTTATCGACAAGACAGGAAAGCTGGTCATTCCCTGCCAATGGGCTGAGGCATCACACTTTAGCGAAGGACTGGCATGGTGCAAGGACAACAACGGCAAATATGGTTTCATCGACAAGACCGGCAAGACGGCCATCCCTTTCACATGGAAATGGGCACACAACATTTTCTGTGAAAGCGTTGCCGGCGTACAGGACGACAACGGCAAGTGGGGTTTCATTGATTTGACAGGCAAAGTCGTCATCCCCTGCAAATGGATTTCTGCAGGTATGTTCCACGAAGGGCTGGCTTCTGTCAAAGACGACAAGGGAAAGTATGGCTTCATCGACCACTCCGGCGCGCTTGTCATTCCGTGTGAATGGAAAGACTGCTACCAGTTCGGAACATTCCAAGAAGGACTTTGCAGGGTTGAAGACGAAAACGGGAACTTGTACAACATTGACCACACGGGTAAAGTCATCGGACTTGTACCTTAACAAAACGTAGCAGAAAACGACAATCCAGACAACAGAAGGGAAACGACGCATGTAATGACATGCTGCGTGTCCCTTCTGTTGTCTGGGTTGTCGTGATGTAAGGATGACTGACAGTCTACTTCACTTCCCACGTGTCGTTGGTTTCCAGCAGTTCAGCGAAGTTGTGATACTTCTTCTGTGCGGAAACTTCACGAATCTGCTGGGTAACAGCCTCATCGTAAGTGGGAGCTTCCACGTCGCGGATGACGCCAAGGGCTATGGGGAAACCGTCACCATTGCCCATCAAGGCCAGCTTCAACTGCAACGTATTGTCCTCACAATGGGCATCGTGCACCAACACATCGTCCAACGTGTAACCATCTTTGCCGATTTCCACGACCTTCAAGCCGAAGCCTTGCTGCACCAGTCCGAACTCGGAGTTCTCACCGAACACGAGTTTCTCGCCGTGACGCACATAGATGGCGTTCTTCTTACGGCCTTCCTTGTTGTAAACGGCCTCGTGACAACCATCGTTAAAGATGACACAGTTCTGCAGAATCTCGCATACCGAGGCTCCTTTGTGAGCGTAGGCGGCCTTCAGAATGTCAACGGTTCCCGCTGCATCGGTAGCCACGGCGCGTGCAAAGAAGTGTCCGCGGGCACCAAAACAGAGCTCGGCAGGACGGAACGGGTCCTCGACGGTGCCGTAAGGACTGGACTTCGACACGAAACCACGGGGCGACGTGGGACTGTACTGGCCCTTCGTCAGACCGTAAATGCGGTTGTTCAGCAGAATCATGTTCAGGTCGATGTTACGACGATTGGCATGAATGAAGTGATTACCGCCGATAGCCAGTCCATCGCCATCGCCGGAAACCTGCCAAACGGTGAGGTCAGGATTAGCCACTTTGCAACCAGTAGCAATGGCAGCAGCACGACCGTGAATGGTGTTCATGCCGTAGGTTGCCATGTAGTGAGGTAAACGGCTGGAACAACCGATGCCACTGATCACGGCAATGTTCTCAGGTGCCACACCGATCTCAGCCATAGCCTTATGAAGCGAAGCCAGGAAGAAGTGGTCACCACACCCCGGACACCAACGCGGCTGCCCTTTCTTATAATCTTGTGCTGTATACATACTCATAATATTTTTATTTATTTTGACCACGAATTACACGAATTACGCGAATTAATATTTATACTTATTTGTATGACGAATTACACGAATTTCTATCTATAGCTTTTATGCAAATTACACGAATTTATTATTCCTGATGATGTAACGCTCAAATTTGAGAGACATTTCACCAAAGTTAATGAGCAAGGCAACATCACTTCCTGCAATCTTTCCATAGTTGATGGCTTGAGAACGATGCATATCATCCAGTTCCTTGACCGCTTTCAACTCTACAACAATTCTGTCATAGCAGATAAAATCCGGTTTGAAAGTTGCGTTCAATCGTTTCCCATTGTATATAGCATGCAATTCAACCTCTCTACGATAAGGAATATTCTTGTCAGCAAACTCCACTTCCAAGGCATCTTGATAAACCTTCTCGGTGAAACCACAGCCAAAATAACGATGCACAGCCATTGCCGCACCGATAATATCGTGTACTTCCTCCCGAAAAAGCAAATCGTTTCTAACCATCACCTGTAATTCGTTTAATTCCTATTGCCTAATCCCAATTAATAAAAATTCGTTTAATTCGTTTAATTCGTGGTCGTTAAAATTAATTATCTGTTTAATATCTCCGTAAATGCCTTGACGAGTTCTTCGACGACGAAGGGTTGGCCCTTGACCTGATTGAACTGGAAGGGGACGAAGTTGTCGACTTTCATGCGCAGGTAGGCGGCCAGCTGGCCCATGTTCTGTTCGGCCACAACCACTTTCCTGTACTTCGACAGCACTTCCGCCGTGTTCTTCGGCAGCGGGTTCAGGTACTTGAACTGGGCTTGGGCCACCTTGTAACCCTTCTGGTGCAGCTCGTCCATGGCCGAGTGCAGGTGTCCGTAGGTGGAACCGAAGCCCAGAATGAGCAGCTCGGCATCCTCTACGTCGCCCTCCACTTCCAAGTCGGGCACCTCGATGTTTGCCACCTTCTGCTGACGCAGGCGCGTCATCAGGTCGTGGTTCTCGGGATTAGTAGAGATGGCACCGGTTTCCGAGTCCTTCTCCAGACCGCCTAAGATGTGCGTGAAGCCCTCACGTCCCGGCACGGCCCAGTAGCGGGTGCCGTTCTCTGCACGCATGTAAGGCGTCCATTTGCCCTTCAGCTCCTCGGGAACATAGGGCGGATTGATGGCGTCAAGCTTCGTAAGGTCTGGCAGACGGAAGGCGCCTGAGCCGTTGGCGATGTAAGCATCGGTGAGCAACACCACAGGCGTCATGTGCTCCAGTGCTATCTTGCAGGCCTGATAAGCGGCATCGAAGCAGTCGGCGGGGCTTGTTGCAGCCAGCACGGGCATGGGACTTTCGCCGTTACGCCCGAAGAGCACCTGCAACAGGTCGGTCTGTTCCGACTTGGTGGGCAGTCCCGTGGCGGGGCCGCCGCGCTGCACGTCGAGCACAACGAGCGGCAGTTCCATGATGACGGCGAGGTTCATGGCCTCACTCTTCAGGCAGATGCCGGGGCCACTGGTGGATGTGATGCCCAGTGCACCGGCGAACGAAGCACCCAGTGCCGAGGCGGCACCGCTGATTTCGTCCTCACACTGCACCGTGGTGACGCCCAGCGACTTGTGTTTGCTGAGCTCATGCAGCACGTCCGTGGCCGGAGTGATGGGGTAAGAGCCTAAGTAGAGCTTCAGTCCGGCCTTCTCAGCAGCGGCAATGAAGCCGTAGGCCGTAGCCTTGTTGCCGGTGATGTCCATGTAACGGCCGGGCTCCTTGTGCTTCGACTCGATGCGACGCACAAAGGCAGCGCTCGAATGGGTGTTGTGACCGTAGTCATAACCGGCCTGCACCACCTTGATGTTGTTCTCGGCAATCTGCGGCTTCTTGGCAAACTTGTCGCGCAGGAAGTTGGCCACGAGCTTCAGGTCACGGTCGAAGAGCCAGCACACCAGTCCCAGTGCGAACATGTTACGCGACTTCAGGATGGCCTTGTTGTCCATGCCCGTATCGGCCAGACAGTCTTTCACCATCTGCGTCAGCGGACACTGGATGACGCGGTCGGGGTCAACGCCCAGTTCGCCCAGATAATCGTCGGTCTTGAACTGTGCCTTCTCCAAGTCTTTCGGCCCAAACGAGTCCGTGTCAATGATGATGGTTGCCTGCGGCTTGGCGTATTTCAGCTGCGTCTTCAGTGCGGCAGCGTTCATGGCCACCAGCACGTCGCACAGGTCGCCGGGCGTGTAGACCTTGCCGGCACCGATGTGCACCTGAAATCCCGAGACGCCCGTCAGCGAACCTTGCGGGGCACGTATGTCAGCAGGATAGTCGGGAAACGTGGAAATGCCGTTACCCACCGTTGCCGACACCGTAGAGAAAATGTTACCGGCCAGCTGCATGCCGTCGCCGGAATCACCAGAGAAGCGTACGACCACCTGGTCAAGCTCCTTCACTTCTAATTGTTCAGCCATAATATGATAATATGTTTTATAAATAATGCTTTCCTAAGTTCTGTTTTTCCTCACAATCGTCAGTCCGTCGCGCAACGGCAACATGACGCGACTGACGCGCCCGTCCTGTGCCACGTGGTCATTAAAACGTCTGATGCCCTGCGTCTGGTGGTCACGGTCGTAGGCCGGGTCGATGACGTGCCCGTCCCACAATGTATTGTCAGCCAGCAGGAAACCACCCGTGCGCAGCAACGGCAGCAGCGCTTCGTAACACTCCACGTAGGTGCGCTTGTCACCGTCTATGAACATCATGTCGAACGTCAGCCCCAGCTGCGGCGCCTCCGTGATGGCATCGCCGATGCGAAAGTCTATGCGGTCAGCCACGGGCGACCCTTCTATCCACTCCCGCGTAAAGTCCTCCAGCTCGTCGTTGATCTCAAAGGTGTAGACCTTGCCGCCCGGCTCCAGCCCCTCGGCCATGCACAGGGCGCTGTAACCGCTGAACGTTCCCACCTCAAGTATGCGCTGCGGACGAATCATCTGCACCAGCATCTTCAGCAGCCGCCCTTGCAGGTGTCCGCTGGCCATGCGCCCGTGCAGCAGCCGTATGTTCGTCGCCCGCCAGAGCCTATACAGATAGTCCGGCTCCGGGTCGATGTGCGCCAGAATGTAGGAGTCCATTTACAACAAGCTTTCTACTGCCAGCCGGTACGAATCAAGTCCGAAGCCACAGATGATGCCCTTGCAGGCTGCTGAGATCATCGAGTGGTGGCGGAACTCCTCGCGCTGGTGAACGTTCGAGATGTGCACCTCCACCACGGGGCACTGCAGCGAGCGTATGCAGTCATGCAGCGCCACGCTGGTGTGCGTGTAGGCTCCAGCATTGAGCACGATGCCGTCAACCCGCGCTTCCGGCGCAGCAACGACTGAGCCCACGGCCTGCATCCGGTTGATGAGTTCACCCTCCACGTTACTCTGGAAATAGCTGATTTCCACTTGCGGATAACGTGCTTGCAGCTCAGGCAGATAGGCGTCAAACGACTGTGAGCCATAGATGCCCGGCTCGCGCACACCCAGCAAGTTCAGGTTCGGTCCGTTAACAATGAGTATCTTCATAATGATGTTCAACTGATGAGTTTGCTGCAAAATTACAACATATATTTGACATTCGCAAATAAAGCCACGGATTGACACGGAGTTTTACGGATTTTTTACCAACGGGCTATTATATATATAATAATGTACGTGCGCGCGTATACCCCTCGCTCGCATCGGGAACTGCCGATTCTCATCACGAGAACTGACGATTCTCAACGCGAGAACTGACGATTCCCATCACGAGAACTGGCGATTCCCGTTGCGAGAATAGTGCATTACAAAATGCACCGACCTACGGCATCGGCATTACAAATGCCGATGAACAGGTCAGGGGGCTAAAAGTCTGTAGTCTATAGTCTATAGTCTGTAGTCTGTAGTCTAAAATCTATAGTCTACAGTCTGTAGTCAAACAAAAAAGTCAAAGACTGCGCGAGGCTTGTACCTGCGACATGACGCGGAGGAAGTTGCCGCCCCAGATTTTCTGGATGTCGCGTTCGGTATAGCGGCGCGCCAGCAACATGCGGGTGAAGTTCAGCATCTCCGACGCATCAGCCAAGCCACGCACACCACCGTCGCCGTCGAAATCAGTGCCTAGCCCCACATAGTCGATGCCCATCACGCTGACGGCATGGTCTAAGTGGTCCAGCGCATCGAGCACCGTGGCCTCACCGTCCTTGACGAGGAAGCCGGGATAGACGGTTATCTGCATGACGCCGCCGTGCTGTGCCAACGCGCGCATCTGGTCGTCGGTGAGGTTACGCGGATGGTCGCACAGTGCGCGACAGCTGCTGTGGGAGCAGACGATGGGCTGCGACGATACGTCCAGTGCGTCATAGAAACTGCGCTCACCGCCGTGGCTCAGGTCAACCATCAGGCCCAGACGGTTCATCTCACGCACCACCTGTTCTCCGAACATGGACAATCCGCCGTGGGTGTTACAGCCACGGGCCGAGTCGCACACGTCGTTGTCGCCGTTGTGACAGAGCGTGATGTAGACCACGCCGCGCTGTGCGAAGTGGCGCAGGTTCTGCAAGTTGCCGTTCAGCGCCAGCGCGTTCTCTATGCCGAGCATGATGCTGTGGCGCCCCTTGCGCTTGTCCTCATAGAGGTCAGCCGGCGTGCGCGCAATGCTGAGATAATCCTTATGACGGGCTACGATGGCTTCTATCTTGTCGAAAATCAGGTCAGCATACTCGGTGGGGCCGCTGACGTCGAACGCCACCTTCGACGAGAAGGTCTCGCCCAGCTTCGGTTGCGGCAGGTAGGCCACCATGATCGTGGCGTCCTGACGGCCGTCGGTCATCTTATGCAGGTCCACGAGTATCTGCGGGTCACGGCTGCCGAAGTCGATGCCTTTGGGAAAGAACATCGGCGTGTCGCAGTGCGTGTCGAGCGTCAGCACGCGGCTGTGCAGCTCACACACCTCGCGGTAACGGGCAGCTTCACGGACGAGCCATCCGAAAATGGGCAGTCCGTCGGCAAGGTTTTCGGGATGCCACTGCACGCCCATGATGCTCTTGAACTCGCGGCTCTCCACGGCTTCGATGATGCCGTCGGGCGCCGTGGCCGTGACGCGGAAGCGCTTGCCCGGATTGTCAACGGCCTGATGGTGGAAGGAGTTGACGAAAAGAGTTGCATCTTGGGCAGACAGGTCATAGATGCCCGACAGGATGGAGTCCGGTTCTACGCTGACGGTGTGTGTGGCTTCATCGCGGCGGGCGTCCTGCGAGTGCTTCAGTCGTTGACCAGCAGCATCCTTGATGTCCTGCGCCACGTGCCCACCAAGGGCAGCGGCCAGCACCTGTATGCCCCGGCAGATGCCGAGGATGGGCAGCTGGCGGTTGTAGGCCAGACGGGTGATGAGCAGTTCGGGCACGTCGCGCTCGGCATTGATGTTGCCTAACCGCGGCGACGGGTCCTCGCCGACGTAGAGCGGGTTCATGTCAGCCCCGCCGCTGAGCAGCAGGCCGTCAATGTGATCAAGGGTGTTGATGATGGCGTCCGTGTCGTTGAGCGGCGGAATAATCACAGGCACGCCGCCTGCACGCAGCACTGACTTGTAATATGCTTCGGTCAGCCTGCACTCGGAATCACCGTAGTTGCCCGTAATGCCGATGACGGGCTTGCGCTGTGCTTCGGGGAATGTCGCGTACACCTCGTTGTGCAACCGCGACTGCCAATCAAATCTGTTCATTGCTCAATCCCCAAAACTTAGTCCACTTGAACGGCTATCTCGCGCTTGATGCTCTGCTCCAGTGAGATGAGCGTCTCAGTGGCCACCACGCCGGGAATGTCCTGCAACTGACCGTTGAGCAGATTCATGAGCTGCTCGTTGTCGCGGGCGTAGAGCTTCACCAGCATGGTGTAAGGGCCGGTGGTAAAGTGGCACTCCACGATTTCGGGAATGTGGCGCAGCCGCTCCACGACGTTCTTATACATGCTGCCACGCTCCAGCGTGATGCCCACGTAGGTGCAAGTGGTATAGCCAAGACTCTTGGGGTTCACGTCGAAACCGCTGCCCATGATGACACCGGCTTCAATGAGATGCTGCACGCGCTGATGAATGGCGGCACGCGACACGCCACACTCGGCAGCGACATCCTTAAAAGGGATACGAGCATTCTTAGAGAGAATGCTCAGTATCTTTTTGTCTAAGTTATCAAGTTTGTCCATGTCAATACTTTTGCCTTTTTTGTCAAAGATGTAGCAAAAGTAAGCAAAAATATTGACACGGACAACATTTTGCAATGAAAATTACGTTTTTCCGCGCAAAAATTTACTTTTTCTTCTTTTTTGCGGGTTTTTTCGTTACTTTTTTCGGGGCTTCAACCTTCTTCACCTCCTTTTTCGGAGTGGGGGCAACGGCGGGGCGTTCAACGATGTCAACCAGCTCCACGTCGAAGATCAGCATGGAGAAAGGCTTGATTTGTCCCTGTTCCCTTTCGCCGTAAGCCAGCTCGTAGGGGATGTAAAGCTGCCACTTGCTGCCTACGGGCATGCGGGTGAGCGCTTCGGTCCAGCCCTGAATGACCTGATTGGCGCGGAACTGTGCGGGGTCGTTGCCGTGACGCTTGGAGGCGTCGAACACGGTGCCGTCGACCAACCGGCCTTCGTAGTTCACCTTCACGGTCTCAGTAGCCTTGGGAATGTTACCCGTTCCGGCCGTCAGCACGCGGTATTGCAGTCCGCTGGGCAGCACGACGACGCTCGTGTCCTGCTTGTTCTGTTCCAGGAAGCGGCGGCCAGCATCGCGGTTGGCACCGTACAGACGCAGGTTCTTTTCCTCAATGTCCTCGTTAAGACTCACCTTATAGAAGGCACCTGCACCGTCAATGCTCTTGAAGACCGTCGTGTCGTTGTTCACACCGTCAATGAAACCACGGAAGAACACATCAGGTTCGATGGTGTCAACCGTTCCCTCGAAGCGTCCGACAACGTCGGGCAGCATGCGGTTCTTGACCTGATTGGCAATGTCATAACCGGCGGCGAAAGCCTTGAACTTCGGGTCGTCAGACTGCTTGATGTATTCCTGGAAACCGCGCAGGAAGTCGGCCATGTAGGTCGTGTCGATGCCTGCCTGCTTGGTCAGGAAAGGCATCAACCCCTGCGTGAAGCTCATGCCGGCAGAGTAGCTGATGCTGTCGCTGCGGGTGACAATGGGGTCCTGTGCCTTGGCAGGATTAAAAGAGGCACTCACCGTGAGAATGAGTGCCATGAGTATCATGTACTTTTTCATGATTACTTCTTTTTCTTGATGATGTCAATGAGCTGGATCTTGAAAATCAGCGCAGAGTAAGGCTTGATCTGTCCGGCCTGACGGTCAGCATAAGCCAGTTCCTGAGGAATGTAAACCTCCCACTCAGAACCGACAGGCATGCGGGTCAGTGCTTCCGTCCATCCCTTGATGACGCGGTTAGCATACATCTCGGCGGGCTGGTCGCCATGCTTCGTTGAGCTGTCGAACACGGTGCCGTCGATGAGCTTGCCTTCGTAGTGAACCTTCACGAGTGAAGTGTCAGCGGGAATGGCGCCGGAACCTTCCTTCAGCACCTTGTACTGAATGTACGACTTGATTTTCTTGCCGCCGGGCTGTGTCACCTCTACGGGAATGGTCTTCACACCTTCCTTCTTGGCGTTCTCAGCCAGGAACTTCTCACCAGCCTCCTTGTTGGGGCCAAACTCCTTCTCCATGGTACGGGTCTTGATCTCTTCCATCTTGACCTGTGTATATGCCTGAGCATCTTCCATTGACATCAGACCCTTCTGACCTGTGGTAGCGGTAACGAAACCTGCCATGTAGTTCTTCATGGAAATGGTCTGCGTAGAGTCACTGCCGAAGAGCTGCTGGTTGATAGCCTTCACCATCTGGTTGGAAATCTGCTGACCGATCTGGATACCGGCGAAGTAAGCAACCTTCTTCTTGTCCTCACCGCCGTTAGCACCGTCGTTCATACCCTTGATGAAGTCGTCCATGTAAGCAGTGTCAACACCGAGCGTGTTAACGAGATATTCCTTCAGACCTTGTGTCTGCGACATGCCGAGTGCATAGCTGATGGTGTCAATGTCATTCTTCAGGTTTGCCTTCGGAGTTCCGTTGCCACAAGAAGACAGCGTGGCAACAGCAATAGCCATAGCGGCTACAAATGTTAACTTTTTCATTTTTGCTTGTTTGTTGTTATTTTTTTGTTGATGATAATTCTGATGGGTCTTATAGGGCTTATAGGACTTATGGGGCCTATGAGCCTTAGACGACCTTGATAAGCTCAACGTCGAAGATGAGTGCTGCGTAGGGGGGAATGGATGCACCGGCACCGCCCTCGCCGTAAGCCAGACGATAGGGAATGAAGAAACGGTACTTCGCTCCTTCCTGCATCAGCTGCAGGCCCTCAGTCCATCCGGCGATGACCTGCTGCAAGCCGAACGTGGCGGGCTCGCCGCGCTGCACGCTGGAGTCGAACACGGTGCCGTCAATGAGGAATCCCTCATAGTGGCACGTCACGCTGTCGTGAGCCGTCGGCTTCTTGCCGTTACCTTCCTTCAGCACCTGATATTGCAGTCCGCTGGGCAGCGTGATGACGCCGTCCTTCTTGGCGTTCTCAGCCAGATATTTCTCGCCGGCCTCCTTGTGTGCCTTGCCCTGCTCGGCACGCTGGGCATTGATCTTCTCTTCCTGACGTGCAAAATAGTCTTGCACAATCTGCTGTGCCTCGCGGTTCGACAGCTTCAGCTCCTTACCGCCGATGACG
The DNA here is from genome assembly GCA_017467705.1 of Prevotella sp. Taxonomy (GTDB): domain Bacteria; phylum Bacteroidota; class Bacteroidia; order Bacteroidales; family Bacteroidaceae; genus Prevotella. The sequence goes on from JAFUSC010000104.1 coordinate 17,941, forward strand.
TCGTTGATGGCTTGTGCAAAATCATTGATGTTGAGTTCCTGGGCTCCCATCTGTGCCAGCTGGTGGCCGATGCCTAAACCCAGTGCGTAGCTTACTTTATCCATGCTCTTGTTCACAAATTTACTGATTTACAATTTATTCTTTTTTCGCTTTCTCTATAAAAACGGCGCAAAGTTACGGAATAATTATGAACCTCAAGCCCGCTTACACCTTAAAAATTATTAAAACACATTGATTTATGACTGATTATCAGATAAAATTTTCACGCCCGACCAAAGAAATATCTTTCTTTTGTGCTCACTTCATCAAATTTTTCGTAACTTTGCGGGCAAATAGCAAATAATTTGTAAATCGTAAATTTGTAAATTGTAAATAAGGATTATGTATGCACGTCTGACTGCTGCCGAGGCTGCAGCACTGATTAAGAACAACGACAACATTGCCCTGAGCGGCTTCACACCCGCCGGAGTGGCAAAGGCAACAACAAAGGAACTGGCCAAGATAGCCGTCGCAGAGCATGAGGCCGGCCGCGAGTTCAAGGTGGGAATCTTCACCGGTGCTTCCACCGGACAGTCAACCGACGGTGACCTGGCTAATGCGCAGGCCATCAAGTACCGCGCTCCTTACACCACGAACCCCGACTTCCGCAAACATGTCAACATGGGCGAGATTCCCTACAACGACCTGCACCTGAGCCACATGGCACAGGAGCTGCGTTACGGTTTCTACGGTCAGGTGGACTGGGCCATCCTCGAAGTATGCGACATTGAGGACTGCGGCAATGAGTATCACGCTTACCTGACGGCTGCCGGCGGCATCAGCCCCACGGCTGCACGGCTGGCCAAGCGCGTCATTCTGGAGCTCAACTCGTTCCACAACCCCAACGCCAAGTTTATCCATGACGTCTACGAGCCGCTGGACCCGCCTTACCGCAAGGCCATTCCCATTGAGCACGTGAGCGACCGCATCGGCGTGCCCTACGTGGTCATTCCCAAGGACAAGCTGGCTGGCGTCGTGGAGTGCAACATCCCCGACGAGGCACGCGCCTTCAAGGACTCTGACCCCGTGACGGACAAGATTGGTTTCCTGACCGCTGAATTCCTCGTGGACGAGATGCACAAGGGCCGTATTCCCAAGGAGTTCCTGCCGCTGCAGAGCGGCGTAGGCTCGACGGCCAACGCCATTCTCGGCGCATTGGGTGAGGACAAGCACGTGCCCGACTTCAACATTTACACGGAGGTGATTCAGAACTCGGTCATCGAGATGATGCTCAACGGCCGCGTGAAGGACGCTTCAGCCTGCTCGCTGACCGTGTCGAACGAATGTCTGATGCAGGTCTACGACAACATGGACTACATGAAGCACCACCTGACGCTGCGCCAGAGCGAGATCAGCAACTCGCCGGAAATCATCCGCCGACTGGGCGTCATTGCCATCAACACCGCGATTGAGGCTGACCTTTACGGCAACGTGAACTCCACGCACATCAGCGGCACGAAGATGATGAACGGCATCGGCGGCAGCGGTGACTTCATCCGCAACGCCTACCTCAGCATCTTCACCTGCCCGTCGACGGCCAAGGGCGGCGTCATCTCCAGCATCGTGCCCTTCGTGAGCCATCAGGACTCGTCGGAGCACGACGTGAACATCCTCGTCACCGAACAGGTCA
>JAFUSC010000105.1 GCA_017467705.1 Prevotella sp.
TCAGCGTCAGCACCGTCATCGTAGCGCATGGCGATGTGGTTGATGCGGCGCCCCTCGTTGATGCGCCCCATGTTGTTGAGCGTGCCCACCTGATGCACCAGAGCGTTGACGATGCAGTGCGTATTCTTGGTGGAGTCGGCGTAAATCTTGGCCATCTGTTCGTAGTCAAGTGCCGGGTTGTAGGCCCCGGCCTGATCGTTTACCCAGCCGATGTAGATGCAGACGCGGTAGCCCAGTGAGTCGTTGCTGATAATGGGCAACAGCTTCTCGGCTTCCTTGAGCTGCACCATGGCCTGTTCGTAGCGTTGATGGTCTATGTATTCGATGGCGCTGTCCAAGTGTTGGGTTGTCTCCCACTCGGCACCACTCGTGATGGGTGCCGTGCGACGGACGTTACAGCTTGTCGCAAGCAGAACGGACAGCAAGAGGATGACTGTAGCTTGTTTCTTCATACAGTCTGCAAAGATAGTGGAAATTAGACGAAAAGCCAAATCTTTTTACATTTATTTTATCGCGCACCGCGCGCCCGCGAACAATTTGTTTATAATTTGAATCCCGCAGTTCCGGTTTTAGGTTCCATGAATTTGGAAACAGGAATCAATAACAGCTACTGCTTGCTGTACTGGCTGGGGCTGGTGCCGGTGAACTTGATAAATGCGCGGCGGAACGTTGAGATGGACTTGAATCCACTCGCGGCCGCCACGTATTCTAATGTGTACTCCGGATGTTCGCGCATCATGGGCAGGCTTTTCTTCGTGATGCGCAGTTGGTTGATATATTCGTAGAAGGTGGTCTGCTTCACGTTGCTGAAGTAGGCGCTCAGGTAGGTGCGGTTGGTGTTGACGGCTTTAGCCAGATCAACCAGCGTGAGGTCCTGATTCAGGTAAAGCTCATCGCGCTCCACAGTGTTCTCAAGCAAACCCGCGAAGGAGTAGGAGCGCGCAGACTCAGGAGCCTGCACGACGGGCTGTTGCTCTATGGGGTCTTGCAGCATGGAGTCCTGACGCAGACAGCGGCTGTAGTTGATGGCTAACTGCCACATGAAGAGCATGCAGAAGTAGTAGACAGAGTCAGAGAGAATACTGGGAAAGAACGTGGCGGCAATCCACGTCGCCTGACTGAGCAAAGCTAACAGCAGAATGTTCTTGATCCAGGAAATGTCTTTTTCTTCGATGTTGGAATAGTTGCTGAGAATGTATTTGGTATAGCGGATGGCCCTGACAAAGACGATGATGAATAACGTCAGCGAATAGATGATGAGGAAGAGAATGTAGAAGTCGATGACCATGAAGTCGGGCCACACGATGTAAACCAGCGTAAAGGCAAGGAACGGCAGACTGGTGATGATGACATGTCGGCGCGTAGTCCAGCCGGGCGCGGTCAGCTCAAAAAGCAGGATGGTGTAAGTGAATGTTACCCAGCCGTCTAAGATGATGAGCAAGTTGTGTGTGCCATATTCGGACGGGCGCATATAGAAGGCCAGTAAGTCCTTGAGGCAGATAACCGCCCACACGACCATCAGCCATGCCAGAATGGTCTGCAAGCGTGTGCGCGACTTGTTGCGGAAGAGCTGTGCAGCGTGAATGGCAAAGTAGGTGGTACTGACGCCCACGAAAAAGGCCCAAAAATATAGTTCTTGCATCGTGCAAATGTACGAAGAAAGACCGACACCACCAAATGTTGATAGTTGAAATAATTTCTTCAACTATCAATGAATCATTATCTTAGCCCGTCAGTTCTTGGTGTCAGACAGCAGCGGACAGGGCTCTTCGTACGGCTTGCCGGGCAATGCCCAGACGATATTCTACGTGGCGATAAGGCTGTCCCGTCTGCTTGGCAATCTGACTGACGGCCATGCCGTCGTAGATGTGAAGGCGGTAAACCTCACGACATTCCGGTGCCAGCCGTGCCAGCGTGTACTCCATGCGCTCCGTCAGCTCGCGGGCTGAGAAGACGGACTCGGCGCTGTCACTGCCTGTGTCACCATGCATGATAAAATGCTCGTACTCCTCGATGACACGACGCCGGCGCAGCCAGTCGGCCGCCGCGTTGCGTGCCATGGTAAATACCAAGGCAGGCAACGTGGCGGGCATCATCAGCTGGCGTGACTGTAGCAGACGCACAAAGATGTCCTGCACGAGGTCTTCTGCAACAGCGCCATCACCCACCTTGACCGCGATGAAATGGACCATTTCATCGCGGTAGCGGGCATAACAGTCTGCTATAATCGTGTGATTATTTTCCAAGGGTAGCGGCAAATTATTTTCTCTTCACTATTCGTTTTTCACCTTTTGAATGGTGCCGTCCTCGTTGTAGAACAGGCGCTGAACCTTCAGCGAACGCAGATGGGTGACATCATTAGAAGGTACGCAGTCATGATAGAACAGATACCACTGTCCTTTGTACTCCACAATCGAGTGGTGCGTTGTCCAGCCTACGACGGGGTCGAGGATGACGCCCTGATAGGTGAACGGGCCGTAGGGGTTGTCACCGGTAGCGTAGCACAGGAAGTGCGAATCACCCGTAGAGTATGAGAAGTAGTACTTGCCGTTGTACTTGTGCATCCACGAAGCCTCGAAGAAGCGGTGCGGGTCACTGGCCTTCAGGGGCTGGCCGTCCTTGTCGAGGATGATGACGGGACGCGGAGCCTCGGCAAACTGCTTCACATCGTCGCTCATGCGGACGACCAGGCTAGGCAGTGCTGCGGCATCAGGCTTGGCGAAGAGCTGTGTCTTGTGATCAGGTGCAGGTCCGAGGTCGATGAGACCGTTGTCGTCGCCGTACTTGCCGGGAATGGCTGCAAAGCCATGATAGAGTGAACGGCTCCACTGCAATTGTCCGCCCCAGAGTCCGCCGAAGTAGCAGTAAATCTGGCCGTCGTCGTCCTTGAACACGCAGGGGTCAATGGAGAACGAGCCGCGGATGGGGAACTTCTCAGGAACGAACGGGCCTTCGGGCTTGTCGGCCACGGCCACGCCCAGACGGAACACGCCGTCATAGCCTTTGGCAGAGAAGATGAGGAAGTACTTACCGTCCTTCTCAATGACGTCGTTGTCCCACATCTGCTTCTCGGCCCAGGGCACATCCTTGACGTCGAGAATCACGCCGTGGTCGGTGACCTCGCCGTTTTCAATGTCGTCCCACGACAGCACGTGGTAGTCCTTCATCTGGAAGTGTCCGCCGTCGTCGTCGAAACACTCACCGGCATCCCAGTCGTGAGAGGGGTAGACGTAGAGACGTCCGTTAAACACATTGGCCGACGGGTCAGCCATGTAATCACTCGGGAAAAGATAACGTGGTTTCATATTTTTTCTATTTTACTAATTGAATAAGTTTGTCGACGAAAGGCTTGGGTTGGTTCTGGCGGTCGAAGAGCGTGGCGTAGTCTGTACGTCCGCGGATGGGGAAGTCGTTACGCCATGAGCTGGCATCGTTCAGACACCAGAACGAGACACGCTGGATGTTCTCCCTGTGGCCAATCAGCATTTGGTAGAAGTCAATCCAGAACTGTTCCATCTTGGCCTCCTGTTCACGGGTCAGACCGTTAGTATAGGGGTCCATTTCTGGACGATAGGCAAAACGGTCGCTGATGTTGGCGCCCGAGAATCCGTAGGGATTAGGTAGCACGGAGAGGTCAACCTCGGTGAAAGCGGTGGGGACACCCAGCGCGGCAATCGTGTTGATGGAGTGCTCATACTGCTTGATGAGGCTGTTGTCCACATTGTCCTCCAGTATCATGTGGCCCTGCATGCCGATAGCTGAAACGGTCAAACCCTGCAGAATGAGCGGACGGAAGAAACGGGCTACGCCCTCCACCTTCGTGGCCTTGTTCATGGAGAAATCATTGTAGTAGAGCTCAGCCGTCGGGTCTGCCTCATGTGCATACTGGAAAGCCAAGGGAATATAGTCGGTGCCGAGAATCTGCCAGAACAGACTCTTGCGTGGCGTTCCGTCGTCCTCGAAGGCTTCGTTGACCACGTCCCACGCATCCACACGCCCCTTAAAGTGGTTCATGATGGTGAAGATGTGTTCGCGCATGCGCTTCTTCAATACCTCGGGCGACACCAGCTTGCCGTTGTCGTCGTAGTGGAACCACGGCGCGCACTGCGAGTGCCAGATGAGCGCATGGCCCAGCACCTTCAGCCCTTCAGCCTTGGCCTTGTTGACAAACTGGTCGGCCAGCGTGAAGTCGTAGACGCCCTCCTTCGGGTGAACCACCTCACACTTCATGCAGTTCTCGGCTACTACCCAATTGAAGTTACGGGCGATGACGGGCCAGTCCTTTGTCTGGTCGTTGCTGATGAATCCCGTCACGTCGTGCTCGTTCGTTCCGTTCTGGTCGGCAGCCACCTCCCACTGGTTAACGCTGACACCCGTGTACCAGTAGTCACGGTAAGCCTCGGCCAGCGTCTGCGCTGATGATGCCGTTGGCAAAAGAGCCATTACTGACAATGCGGTCAGCAGTTTGTTGAGTGATGATTTCATTTGCTGCGTGCTTCTATTTCCTTGTTAATTTCATCAAGTCTCTCATCAGTAAGCGGATACTTGTAAATCAAGTAGCCTACAACAACAAGCAGGATGGCAGGAATAATGGTCGTGAACCACAGGATTGCGTTCTGTGCAATTTCAGAGTAATTGGCCAGTTTCGGATAATAGGCATTTACTGGTCCGCTGATAAATGATGCCAAGAACACCACGACAAAGATGCTCAGCACCAGCTGCAGGCACTTGCTGTCCTTGAACTCCTGCCACATCTCGCCGAACGAAACAGGCTTCTCCGGTGTTGTGGTGATATTCTCCTTGCTGCCCATGAAGCAAAGCATCAGGAGAACAAAACCGACGAGTGCAAAGATACATGTTACCGTAAACCATGCCATGGGATCGGTTGCCAAAGCTGACTTCTCCGTGGCAAAGTTAAAGCCAATCCATCCCATCACCAACGGCGTAATCCAACCGGCAATGGAGAAACCGGCCTTGAAAGCAACGCCTGCCAGTGCGTTAACCGTAGCTGCTGGTCTGTTTCCTGTACGATACTCAGCCTCGGTGATGACTTCAGGAACCAGTGCCCACATCAGGGAACCTACGAGCAAACCGACACCGGTCATCACTTTTGCAATCTGAACGATTGTGTTGCAACTCTCAACGTCAAAGAATTTACCGATGATGAACAAGATGGCAAATCCGACAAGGCCGATGGAGAGCAGCGTGTAATAAAGACCTTTTTTGCCCAGCCACTTCTTCAGTATTGGCAGTGAAGGCAGGATGATGAAGGCAGGAATCGTGCCGATGGCCATGAATGTAGCCTGATTCCAGTCGATGGCTGAATGAACGCACATGGCGAGTCCGATGGGGAAGCCTGCCTGAACGATGATCTGGCCGATGTTGGCGCATACCATTCGTGTGGAAGTAAGAATCAGCACCTCATCGTTGTCACGGGTCATACTTGCCATGATGGAGCCGTAGGGTATATTGACTACCGAATAGATCATGCTCAACACGGTATAGCTGACGGTGGCATAGACAATTCTCATGCTCATTGACCACGTGGCAGCCTGAGGAAGCATCAGCAGGCAGGCGGCAACAGTAAGGGGAATACCGCCATACAGAAGGTACGAACGATACTTGCCTAACTTAGGATTGTGATTGTCAATATAGCGTCCCACTACAGGGCTCCAGAAGCAGTCAATGAGTCGGACGGCGAGAATCAGTCCGCTGACAAAAGCCGGATTCAGCTTCAATACCGTAGTGAGGTAAATCATCAGGTAGCATGCTACCGTTTGAAAGATGAGGTTCTGCGCCAAGTCACCGGAGCCGAAGCCGATGCGTTGCAGCCATGAGAGTTTGTAAAAACCTTTTGTTTCGTTTGATTCCATAATGTTTGAGCTTTTTTTCTTTTTAGTTATTTGTTTGCAAAGATACTTCATTTTTGCCAATCGCGTGTTTTCGGATGTAACAGATGTTTTTATTTTTGTTTCATTTGCAAAGAAAAACGCTCTTATGGACGGTTTCATCGCCTTTTTTCGCTAATTTTGCAGAGGATTTAGTCAGGAATACACAGGCAGATAACCTAAAGAAATAAATATGAAACAACGTATTCTTATTTGGCTGCTGGCCGTGAGTCTTTGGCCGGCAGTTGTTCAAGCGAAAGTTACATTGCCCCAGCTGTTCCAGTCGGGCATGGTGTTGCAGCGCGGAAAGCCCATTCCCGTCTGGGGAAAGGCTGATGCGGGTGAGCAAATCGTCATCACGTTCAAGAAGAAAACCTATGAGACCACAGCCGACGCCAATGGCCGCTGGCGCATGGACCTGCCTGCACAAAAAGCCGGCGGGCCGTATGTGTTGACGGTGCAGGGGGCAGGAAGCAACGCTCCAATAGAATTAACCGATGTCCTCATCGGTGACGTGTGGCTCTGTTCCGGACAGTCGAACATCGACGTCACCATTGAGCGTGTTTACCCGCAATATGTCGATGAAATCGACCATTTTGACAATAATCAGATACGTCTGTTCCGTGTGCAGAACGAGACAAACACCCGTGGCGTGCAGGACGACATCCGTCCCACCAGCATCAACTGGAAACCGCTGAACAAGCAGAACGCATGGCTGTTCTCAGCCGTCGGCACGTTCCTTGGCATCCGTCAGTTTCAGCAGACGGGCGTGCCGCAGGGCATCATCGTCAACAGCTGGGGCGGCACGCCCATCGAGGCATGGATTTCGGCTGACTCGTTGCAACGCGACTATCCGCTGCTTGTGGAGCGTACGCGGCTCTATCAGAACGACGAGCTGGTGAAGGCGCAGCAGCGGGCCAACCAGCTGGCCGACCAGCGGTGGAACGAACTGCTGGACAGCAACGACCCGGGCATACAGCAGCATTTCACCGCACTCAGCTATGACGACAGCGCCTGGCCGACGGTCAGCCAGTGGGACGACAGCTGGGCCAAGCAGAACGGACGGGGCATCATCGGCTCCATCTGGCTGCGCCAGCACATCACCATCGACAAGGCACATGCCGGCAAGCCTGCCCGCCTGCTGTTGGGAACGCTGTTCGACGCTGACCGCACCTTCCTGAACGGTCAGGAGATAGGGCGCACGTACTATCAATATCCCCCGCGCCGCTACGACATTCCCGAGGGCATGCTGCGCGAGGGCGACAACGTCATCACCATCCGTTTCATCAATAAGTACGGCATTGCGCATTTCATACCGCAAAAGCCTTATATGCTCTGCTTCGGCGACGACCGTTTCAGCCAGAACCCCATGCCGCAGGATGTCATCCGGCTGAGCGACCAGTGGAAACACCACGTCGGCGCCACCATGCCGCCGTGTCCCAGCGGTGACGTGTCGCTACAGAACATGCCCACCACGCTTTACAATGCCGTGCTCCATCCGCTGGCTCCCTATGCCCTCAGCGGCATTGTCTGGTATCAGGGCGAGTCGAACACGGGCAATCCTGCCCCCTATGGCGACTACCTCAAAAAACTGATGGGCTGTTGGCGTGACCGTTGGCAAGACCCGCAGATGCCGTTTGTCATTGTCCAGCTTGCCAACCACGACGGGCGTCAGCAGACGGGCAACCCCTCTCCACTTACCCTCCAGACCGAACCGGTCAACAGTGGCTGGGCCGCCCTGCGCGAACAGCAACGGCTGACGGCCAAGGCTGATGCACGGGCCGAGCTGGCCTGCATCATCGACCTCGGCGAGCCGGTTGACATCCATCCGCTGCATAAGCGGGAAGTGGCTGAGCGCATCGGCCTCTGCTTCGATCGGCTGGTGTTCAACAAAAAGGTGCAGCTGTCGCCTGAGGCAGTGAGTGCTGAGGTACGGGGCAGCGAAGTGGTGCTCACCTTCGACCAACCGTTGCAGGACGGTGAAGTGTTGGAGGTGGAACTGGCGGGTGCTGACCGCCGTTTCCAGAACGCCACAGCCACGGCTAAGGGCACAAAATTGTCCATTTCATCGACAATTTCCGCGCCACGCTTCGTCCGCTATGCATGGAAAGACAATCCCCAGCGTGCCAACCTGCGTGGCACGAACGGGCTGCCAGCAGTGCCGTTTGAGAGGCAGCTATAGACGTCGGTGCTGCACCCATAAAACACGTTGTTTTGAGGGCCATTTTGTAAACTGCCGATTCTCGAGTTGGGAATCGGCAGTTTACAAATCGGGAATCGGCGGTTTGCAAATCGGGAATCGGCAGTTCTCGCGTTGTGTTTCGGCAGTTTTCAAAATGGGTGCTTTTTCCTCGCGCGCGCGTATATATAATAAGGTATAAGGCAGGCGCCTTATTCTTGATGGAGTTCGTATAGTCGCTCGTGCGCTTGGTCGATGATGGCAAGCAGCTCATCCACTTTTGTGGCGCGCAGCATGGCGATGCGTGTCTGGCGGAAGTCGGGAATACCCTTGAAGACAGGACTGGCAGCCAAGTGGCGACGGGTGTGCAGAATGCCACGGTATTCGTCAATGCGCTCCACGTTGATGCGCAGCTGCTCCTTGAGAACGCCGATTTTCTCATCCAACGACAGTTCGCGGCGTGAGAAAATCCACGGGCAGCCGAACGTGGCACGACCGATCATGACACCGTCCACGCCGTAGCGGTCGAAGGCGGCATCTGCCTCGGCCAAGGAGTGAATGTCGCCGTTGCCTATGACGGGGAGAGAGGGGCAAGAGGTGTGTTGGGGGTATTCTCTTGCTCCTTGCACCTTGCACCTTGCCCCTTGTTCCATGAGTATCCGTTTTGTCTCGCCGATGAGTGTCCAGTCAGCCGTGCCGGTATACATCTGACTGCGTGTGCGGCCGTGGATGGTCAGCGCCTGGATGCCGCAGTCGCGCAGCTGTTGCGCCAGCTCGGTGATGATGAGCTGCTCTTGGTTCCACCCCAAGCGCGTCTTCACGGTGACGGGCACGCGGACGGCCTTCACCACCTCGCGCGTAATCTCCAGCAGCAGTGGAATGTTCTGCAGCATACCGGCACCGGCGCCCTTGCCGGCCACCTTCTTCACGGGACAGCCGAAGTTCAGGTCAATGACGTCAGGCTGCGCCTGTTCAACGATGCGTGCCGCTTCCACCATCGACGCCACGTCACGTCCGTATATCTGTATGCCCACGGGGCGCTCCTCGTCGCTGATGGTCAGTTTCCTGACGGTGCTGTTCACGTTGCGCACCAGCGCCTCAGCGCTGACGAATTCCGTGTAGACCATGCGTGCGCCGTAGCGCTTGCACAGCAGCCGGAACCCGATGTCGGTCACGTCCTCCATCGGTGCCAGCAGCAATGGCCGCTCACCTAAGTCTATGGTTCCTATCTTTGTCATTTCAGCTGCAAAGTTACGAATAAATTATGGATTGCAGATGGCTATAGCCCATTTTATTGCGGATAATCGTAAAAGATTTTGTATCTTTGCAGCCGAAAACCAATCATGAAGTCAAGATAATGAAGACAACACTGCACATGTTCCTGCTGTACGCCTTGCTGACTCTCACCGCCTCTTGTGGGGGGGGTAATCCTGACTGGGAGTCATTGCGCGAACAGGCCAACGAGCTATACAACAGCCAGCAATACCAAGAAGCGCTTGATACCTACCAGCGCGCGTTGACCATGGCCGGGGGTAACGACCGGATGCTCGTCAGGCAGGACATCATCGACTGCTATCAGGTGCTGGGCGAACAGACGAAAGCCCGTGAGCTGCTGCGCGTGCAGCTGGAAGAAGCGCACGCGGCCGGCGACAGCCACATGGAGGCCGAAGCCCTGCTGACCTTGGGCATACAGCTCTACGACACGGGCGACCGGTCCGCAGGCTACGACAATATGTTGCAGGCAGTGGCACTCATGGAGCAGAGTGACGCCACCGACGCGCCCAGTCTGTTGGCCTACTACCACTTCGTGCTGATGAAACGACGGGCGCAGGACCACGACAACGCACAGGCCATTGCCCACTCGAAGGCCGTGGAGACATGTCTTGCGCAGTCGGAAGACCCCGGACAGGGTGAGCAGATGCTGGTGCGCTCCATTGCCACGCGGGCGTTCCTTTATTGTGAGACCGACAGCACAGCCAAGGCCGACAGCCTCTACGGCGTGTGGCAGCAGCACCAGCCCATTGCCATTGCCTCGGAACGCGACATCTGCCCCTATCTGACAAGTCGCGGCCGCTATAGCGAGGCGTTCGACATTCAGCAGCGTTACGTCAGTTGGGTGCGCGAGAAGAAAGGACCATGGACGGCTGCTGAGCGCACGTCGAAATACTCGATGGCTGAGGCGGCAGCAGCGATGGGGCGAAGCGATGAGGCTTACCAGCTGCTGAGGGAGTCGTACGAGATTAACGACACGCTGCAAGCCCGACAAGCCGAGGAGAACGCGCAGGAGCTGGATGCCGTCTATCAGAGCCAGTTGAAGAGCGAACAGACCAGCCGCCTGCGCCTGTGGGTGATTGTTCTCGGCGGACTGCTGGCCGTGCTGACAGTCGGTGCATTGACGTTGCACCTACGCCGGGTGCGCCGACGGAAGAACCGCGCCATCATTCAAGTGGTGAAGAACCTCGCACCTGCCAGCAAAGAAAACGAAGACAACAAAAACGAGGACGAGACCGCACGCTTCGCGGCTTTCGACCGTGCCGTGGAGCAGGGACGGCTCTACACGCAGCCCGACCTGTCGCGCGAGATGCTGGCCGAGCTGATGGGCGTCGACCGCACCACGTTCAGCCGCATCGTGCGTGAGCAGTCGGGCAGTCAGAACATGAATGAATATCTGAACCGCAAGCGTCTGCGCTTGGCCGAGCAACTGCTGCGCCAGCATCCCAACTACACCGTGCAGGCCGTGATGCACGACAGCGGTTTCAGCAGCAAGTCGAATTTCATCCGCCTGTTCCGCGAGGCTTACGGCATCACTCCCTCGGAGTTCAGAAAGCAGCACGAGTAAATCCTATGCGCAATGCAATCGCTCCCGATTGCTAATTTTGAACCTGCTTTTAGCCAATTTAGAACCTCTAACGGCAGACTTCCCACGACGGAAGTCTGCCGTTTTCGTACCTTTGCAGCTGCAAATCATTTAATTATATTTATTTACTGACATGAAACAAAAATTACTTTTATTCTTTATGGCCCTCATGCTCTGTAGTACGGGGGCATGGGCAGCGACCATCAACCTTGCATCGGTCAGCACAGACATCACAGCACAGAACAACGACGTTCTGACAGGCACGCTTGGCTCAAACGTAAAAGTGTCCATTGCCGACAACGCCACCGTTACGCTGAACAGGGTTACAATCAACGGGACACATAATAGCTCCTATCTGTGGGCAGGCATTACGCTGCTGGGTAATGCCACCATCGTGCTCGAAGGAACAAACACCGTTAAGGGATTTAATCAAAGCTACTCTGGCATCTTTGTTCCTGAAGGTTGCACGCTGACCATTCAAGGTACGGGATCGCTCACCGCCAGCAACAACGGTTGGGCTGCCGGAATAGGTGGTTGCTATGGAACGGCATGTGGTAACATCGTCATTGAAGGGGGAACCATCAAAGCAACAGGTGGATACAACGGCGCGGGCATAGGAAGTTGCAATGCATCCTGCGGCGACATTACTATCAGTGGTGGCACTGTCACTGCAACAGGTGGTGAAAGTTGTGCCGGTATAGGAAGCGGAACCGGTAACGGAGCCTCCTGCGGCGACATCACCATCACTGGCGGCACGGTAACTGCTACGGGAGGAGACTCTGCCGCAGGCATTGGCAGTGGACAGTCTGATGTCACTGTTAACTCCTGCGGAGACATCACCATCACTGGCGGCACAGTAACGGCAAAAGGAACGTATGGTCCCGGCATTGGAAGCGCAGTTGGCAGTACCACATTAAAGACTTCCTGCGGCAAAATTACGATAAAGAACAGTGTAAACAGTGTCACTGCTAATGGTTTTTTTGCAGCATCAAGCATCGGAGCAGGATCGAAGGGTGAGTGCGGAACCATTACCATTGGTGGCAAAGTGGTGAGCAGCATCACTGCAAGTTCGTTTACTTATCCCGTCAGCATGACTGCTCAAGCTGCCGACGGCGCATATTGGGCTACGTATTACAACAGCACATATAGCTATCAAGCAGATGTCAACACAACCGTGCTCATGGTTAAGCTCGACGGTTCATCACTGACAACAACCGCTGTTGCCGACCGCATTATACCAATTGAGCAAGGTGTCGTGCTGAAATCAACCGACGCCACGGTGAAGTTGTACTTCGCCACCAGTGTTTCCGGAGCTGACTACACTACCAACAACAGCCTGACAGGTACCAACAGCAACATCTCCAACCCGGGCAATGCCTATGTGCTGAACTACACTGCTGAAAACGGCGTAGGATTCTACAAGTTGAAGGCCTCGGGCACCATTGGTGCTAATAAAGCATACTTAAATGGTGGTGGTTCAGCACGTGAGTTCTTTAGCCTTAACGATGATGCAACAAGCATTGGCGCTACGCTAAATGATAACGCAGAAATGACCAATGAAAATGTTGTTTACGACCTCGCAGGCCGCCGCGTAGAGAACCCCGTGAAGGGCATCTACATTGTGAATGGCAAGAAAGTCATTTTTTAAATCCTTTAATCCTTAGACTAAGAAAAAGAATTATTCATTAGAAAAAGAAGAGAAACAATGAAAAAGCAATATATCACCCCCACCATAGAAGCCATCAACCTGCAACCCCAAAACCAGTTGTTGGCAGTCAGCACGGACGAAAACGGTGTGAACAAAAACACCGTTAGCGACGAGGTGGATAGCGCATGGTAAACCTTTTGAACTCAGCCTAACAGGTGATACGTGCCGCCGGCCATGGGCTTGATGATGCCCTTCATTTCCAGTTGGAAGAGTAGGGCGGTGAGCTGGCCGATGGGGATGTTGGACTTGACGCTGAGTGTGTTCAGCTGCAGGTCGTTGGTTTGTTGCAGCAGGGTGACGACAGCCTGTTCTTCGGCCGTCAGGTCGGGGAACAGCTGGCGCTCCACGGGCTGCGTCTGCTCGCTGGCGGTCTGCCAGCGCATGGCTTCCAGAAAGTCCTGTGCTGAGGTGATGAGTGCTGCCGTGTTGTTGCGGATCATCTTGTTGCAGCCTTCTGAGTACGTCATGCCCACGGCACCGGGGAAGGCAAACACGTCGCGGCCGTACTCCTGCGCAATGCGGCAGGTGATGAGTCCGCCGCCCTTGATGGCACTCTCCACGAGGATGGTGGCGTCGCTGATGCCGGCCACGATGCGGTTACGCTGCCTGAAGTTGTTAGGCAGTGCCTCCGTCTGGCTCATGTACTCCGTCAGCAGTCCCCCATGGCTCAACATGCGTATGGCATCGTCGCGGTGGTGGTGGGGGTATATCTGATCCAGCCCGTGAGCCAACACGCCCACCGTCTCGTAGCCCTGTTCCAAGGCGTTGCGATGGGCGCAGATGTCGATGCCGTAAGCCAGTCCGCTGACCACGAGCACCTGCGGACACTGCTGGCGCAGGTCGCGGATGAACTGTCGCACAAGGTCCTGACCGTAGCTGGTGCAGTGGCGCGTGCCGACGATGTTGAGCACGTAGCGCTGGTTCAGTTCGGCGCTGCCTCTGTAGTAGACGATGATGGGCGCGTCGGGACATTGCAGCAGACGCTGCGGGTAGTCGGCGTCGTGCATGGTCAGCGCGCGGATATTCTTCTTGGTGATAAACTCCATCTCGGCTTCCGCGCGGCGCAGCGCATCGTCCCAGTTCTTCATGGCTTCGCGCAGCCGCGGCGTCGTGTCGGGCACGGCGTCGCCGATGTCGTTGCGATGCTCATAGACCGCCTGCGCGCTGCCCAACGTCTGATAGAGCAGCAGGGCAGTGGCTGCGTTGAAGCCCGTCATGCGCGTCAGGGCAATAGCGTAGAGAAGTTCATAGTTCATAATTCATAGTTCATAGTTTTGTAGTTCACAGTTTTGTAGTTCATAGTTCATAGTTCATAATTCATAGTTCATAGTTTTGTAGTTCATCAACAATCATTCAAGGCAACGCCAACTATGAATTATGAACTATGAACTATGAACTGTTGAAACGCGCGGTCGTAGTCTTCGCTGTCGCCTAAGCGACCGTTGATGAGGCACACCAGTTCTATCTGTCCACGGAAGCAGAGTTTCTCGTCAGAGGCGCGGTAGATGTCCTGATAGAACACCCACTTGATGCCTTCCTTCTTCAGGTTGAGGCGCGACCAGAACTCGTCGTCGGGGCGCAGCGGCACCTTGTATTGCAGCGACATGCGCGCCACGACAGCATCAACGCCCTTGGCGTGCATGTCGGCAAAGCTCAGGCCGCACTGTTGCAGAAACAGGTGGCGCGTGTGCTCACAGTAGTGCACGTAGTTGGCGTTGTTCACAATACCCTCGATGTCGCACTCGTAGTCGCGCACCTGCATGCGGGTTTCAAAGATGTAGTTCATATTCTTTTTATGGGTCTTATGGGTCTTATAGGGTCTTATAGGACTTATAGGGTTTGGGGGACTTTGGCAGTTCGCAGATACTCATAGCCGATGCGGCAGCGCAGGCAGTCCTTGCGGTCGCAGTATTCCTTCTTGAGTTGGATGAGCGCCTGCGTGTCGCCGGCGGTCTTCACCTCCAGTCCACATTCGCGCCACATGCGGATGATGTGATTGTTCTCGGCGCGCAGCTGTTCCAGCAGGTCGAACGCGCGGTCGCACAGCTGGTCTTTCGACACGTGGCGACCGTAGGCGAAGAGCATGGGGATGGCCGTGTTGATGATGAGCAGGTCGACGGAGTGCGGCGACAGCCGTTTGCTGTTCTCCGCGCTGGGCGAGCCGAAGGTGTAGTGCGTCTCCCAGTAGGGCGTGACGTGCGTCATGAGCAGTTGGCGCAGCTCGTCCAGCGTCTCGCACTCAACGAGTGCCGACAGCGAGGCGCGCCGCTCGTAGTAGAGCATGGCCAGCTGCGAGATGCGGATGTGCGGGAAGTTCTGCGGCCTGAGACGCAGGAAGCGCCACTGCTTGTAGTCCATGGGCGTGAGCGAGAACTTATGGGCCAGATACTGGTATTCGTTGCGCAGCCGGGCGAAGTAACCCTCGTTGAGGGCGTCCTGCTGATACCGTTTCGGCACGGCGTCGAGTTCCAGCAGCCCGGCCTGTCCCATGAAGATGGCCTCCACCTGAAACAGGTCGTCGCGGTGCTTGCCCACGGCCGACAGCGGCACGCAGTGGGCCCACGCTTCGAAGGCGTCGCCGTTGATGCCGAAGCCGTAGTTGCGGGCCAGCGTCACGAAGTAAGCCTCTTCCCACGAGCCGTTGCTGCGGTCAGCGCGACGGCGGATGTCCTCCGTCTTACGCTCCAGCCGCTCCGTCTGCAGGGCGGCCAGCCATGCGTGGACGGTCAGCCGCGACAGCTCGGGAATGATTTTGTAGCACGGTGGGTACTGGTCCGTCTTCAGCAGCTCCTCGTAGTTCTGGCGCACCGTCGGCGGCACGTCCAACTGCAGCTGCGGAATGAGCCCGCCGCTGGTGGTCAGCACGTCGCGGTCAACGATGCCAGCCACGTGCAGCACGGTGTTGTCGTAGGCCGAGTCGTGGTCGTGCCCGTGGGCATACCAGTCGCTGGAGCGGTCGTGAATCTCCACGTTGCCCACCCACAGCGTGCCGTCAATCTTCACCTTGGCGTTGAAGAAGTCAGGCCCCGCGTTGCGGTTGTGCAGCCCCGGGTCAATCACCTCCACGCGCCGCCCGTCAGTGGTCGTCAACTCACCGAGCGGCAGCATCTTGTGCTTCCAGACGTAATGCAGCAGTTGTTCCATGCAATCATCAAAGTGTCACTCCGTCACAGACGGTCCCTATAACTAAGGTGCAAAGGTACAACTTTTTCCGGCCAAATCAAAATCTGCGCCATTCTTTTTGGCTCATTCAACAAAAAGGAACTCCGCATGAATTATTCTTCTCACGCGCGCGTATATAAATAAAGGTACGCGCGTATACCCCTCGCTCGCGTCGAGAACTGCCGATTCTCGCCGCGAGAACTGCCGATTCCCGACACGAGAACTGCCGATTCTCGCCGCGAGAACTGCCGATTCCCGACACGAGAACTGCCGATTCTCATCACGAGAACTGCCGATTCTCATCACGAGAACTGCTGATTCTCACCGCGGGAACTGCCGATTCTCATCACGAGAACTGCCGATTCTCATCACGAGAACTGCCGATTCTCACCGCGGGAACTGCCGATTCCCGATATGGATACAAAAAGAGTGCTACACAAGGAACATGTGCAGCACTCTTTGCGCTTGAAGCTTTGTACCCCCTACCGTTCTTTTCTCGAACCAATTCCTACGAGATTTGGATTTGATTTGGGAACTTCGGGAGTTTATACCCGACCCAACAAAACCACTTTTTCAGCATGTAAAGGAACGATACAA
>JAFUSC010000106.1 GCA_017467705.1 Prevotella sp.
ACGCCAACGGCGTGGCCTCCGCTTTTTCTTTGGGAGAAGAGAACAGAAATGAGAGATTGCGGAGAGTGGAGAGTGGAGAGTAGAGAGTGGAGAGGTCGTGCAAGGTAATCTCTCTCCTCTCTCCTCTCTTCACTCTCCACTCTCCCCCCTCACCGTCAGCGTAGGCAACACCAAGCTGATGGAGGCCGTAGGGGCCAAGTGGCACGACTGTCACCACGTGGGCACCATCATCCACGTTGCCATCAACGGCACGTATGCCGGACACATCGTCATCAACGACCGCATCAAGGACGACAGCGCCGAGGCCATC
Organism: Prevotella sp.; assembly: GCA_017467705.1. Taxonomy (GTDB): domain Bacteria; phylum Bacteroidota; class Bacteroidia; order Bacteroidales; family Bacteroidaceae; genus Prevotella. Next base: position 311 of record JAFUSC010000106.1, read on the forward strand.
AGCAAGCTGAAGCAGCTGGGCGTGAGCCGCACCGTCATGCTCACCGGCGACCGCCGCGAGGTGGCTGACCACGTGGCAAAGACGCTGGGCATCGACGAATATCATGCTGAGCTGCTGCCCACAGAGAAGGTGAACCATCTGGACGACATGCTGGCCAAGAAGAAGACCGCCAACCGCCAGTCGTACCTGGCCTTCGTGGGTGACGGCATCAACGACGCTCCCGTGCTGGCCCGTGCCGACGTGGGCATCGCCATGGGCGGACTGGGCAGCGACGCCGCCATCGAAGCAGCTGACGTGGTGCTCATGGACGACCAGCCGTCGAAGATTGCCACCGCCATCAGCATCGCCCGCCGCACCATCGGCATCGCCCGCCAGAACGTGGTGTTCGCCATCGGCGTCAAAGTGGCCGTGCTGCTGCTCGCCGCCTTCGGTCTGGCCACGATGTGGATGGCCGTCTTCGCCGACGTCGGCGTCACCGTACTGGCCGTGCTCAATGCCATGCGAGCCCTGAAGTGCCGCTGAGCCAGACATAATTTTTTGCATGGAACATCGTTTTTTTCACTTTTCTGCGTATTTTTTCGCAGAAAAGTGTTACCTTTGCACCCGTAAACCAATTAATAACAATCAAAATGGACGACTACCCGGCGGATAATTACAACGCTTAAAGGTGGGAGGAACGGCAGGCAAGACCGCTAATCCTCTTGCCGCCAATTTATGCATTAAGCATTAAGAATTAAGAATTATGCATTAAGCATTAAAAAGGATTAGCACAATGAAGACTTACTGGAACTACAACGGAGGACTGACCCAGCTCAACGAGTGGCAGCCCAACTGCTGGATACAGGTGACGTGTCCGACAGAAGAAGACCAGCAGATGCTGGAGGAGAAGTTCAACATTCCTGATTACTTCCTCTCCGACATCAGCGATACCGACGAGCGTGCACGCTATGAGTATGACGACGGATGGATGCTGATTATCCTGCGCATACCCTATGTAAAGGAAATACGCTCACGAACACCCTACACCACCGTGCCGCTTGGCATCATTCACAAGCGCGACGTGACCATCACCGTGTGCTACTATGAGACGAACATGATGATTGACTTCGTCTCGTTCCAACAGAAACGCGGCGAGGGATTCACCGACTTTGTCGACATGACGTTCCGCCTGTTCCTCTCGTCAGCCGTATGGTACCTGAAGCGACTCAAGCAGATCAACATGCTGCTGGAGAAAGCCAAGCGCAACCTGGACCAGGAGGTGAACAATGAGAGCCTCATCGGACTGAGCCGGCTGCAAGACTCGCTGACCTACTTCGTCACGTCCATCCGCGGCAACGAGACGCTGTTGTCGAAGCTGAAGTTCAAGCTGCCGCTTGACGAGCTGGATGCCGACCTCATTGAGGACGTGAACATCGAGATGACGCAGGCCCGCGAGACGGCAAACATCTACTCGAACATCCTCGAGTCGACGATGGACACCTACCAGAGCATCATCAACAACAACATGAACACCATCATGCGTACGCTGACCTCGGTCACCATCATCCTCATGTTGCCTACGCTCGTGGCGTCGTTCTTCGGCATGAACCTCATCAACGGCATGGAGGAAAACCCCGTCGGATTCATCATCGCCATCGTGCTGTCCATCCTCATTTCCATCGTCTCGTGGTTCTTCTTCCGCCACAAGAGACTGATATAAGGCAGGAGAAAGAAGACGAAAGTGGTTAAATAATGTTAAGGCGGTGGACAAAACGTCCGTCTCTTATCTTCAAACTCCTAACTTTTTATTATCTTTGTCGGTTGAATGATTGAACTAACCTGATTTTAAACAAAAAGTTTAAACTATGGACTCTCAAGAAAAGACCCTCCAAGAGGGCACACAGGAAGAAGTGAAGGCAGAAGCCACAGTTACTCCCACCCCCGAAGAAGCCCCTGCAGTAGAGACTCCTGCCGAGGAAGAAGCTCCCGTTGCTGAAGTGGAAACACCCGTTGAGGAAGCACCCGCTGAAGAAGCGACACCTGTAGAGGAAGCCCCCGTTGCTGAAGTGGAAGCTCCCGCTGAGGAGGAAGTGCCTGAGCGCAAACAGTATGCTACGAAGCAGGAAGTGCTGGAGCGCATCACGGAGATTGCGCACAGCGACGAAGCTCCCCAGAAGGATGAAGTGGACTACCTGAAAACCGTGTTCTATAAGCTGCACATTGCTGAGCGCGATGCACAGTTCAAGGCTTTCACCGAGGCTGGCGGCGACCCCGCAGCCTACCAGATTATGCCCGACAAGGACGAAGAGGCTTTCAAGGCCGAGATGGGCATCATCAAGGAGAAGCGTGCACAGCTGTTCAAGGAACAGGAAGCAGAGAAAGAGAGCAACCTGAAGAAGAAACTTGAGATCATTGAGAAGATCAAAGGCATGGTGACCTCGCCCGAGGAAGCCAACAAGTCATATCAGACGTTCAAGACACTGCAGCAGGAGTGGAAAGAGATTAAGAACATTCCCGCTGAGCGTGCCAACGAGCTGTGGCGCAACTATCAGCTCTACGTGGAGCAGTTCTACGACCTGCTGAAGCTGAACAGCGAAGCCCGCGAGTACGACTTCAAGAAGAATCTGGAACTGAAGACGAAGCTCTGTGAGGCTGCCGAGCGGTTGGCTGAAGAGACGGACGTCATCAGCGCCTTCCACCAGTTGCAGAAGCTGCATCAGGAGTACCGCGAGACGGGGCCCGTCAGCAAAGACCTGCGCGAAGAGGTGTGGACACGTTTCAAGGCTGCTTCCACCGTCATCAACAAGCGTCACCAGCAGCACTTCGAGCAGCTGCGCGCCAAGGAGGAAGACAATCTGGCCCGCAAGACGGAGCTGTGCGAGAAGGTGGAAGCCATTGCTGCCGCCGAGAGCAAGGGCAGCGGCGACTGGGAAAAGCGCACGAAGGAAATCATTGACATACAGGCAGAGTGGAAGACCATCGGTTTTGCACCGCAGAAGATGAACGTCAAGATATTTGAACGTTTCCGCGCCGCGTGCGATGATTTCTTCGCCAAGAAAGCCGAGTACTTCAAGTCACTGAAGGACACCTTCAAGGAGAACGCCGAGAAGAAACGCGCCCTCATTGAGAAGGCCAAGGCCCTGCAAGACAGCACCGACTGGAAGTCAACGAGCGACAAACTCATTGCATTGCAGAAGGAATGGAAGACCATCGGCATGGTGCCCAAGAAGCTGGGCGACCAGCTGTGGGAAGAGTTCCTCGGCGCCTGCAACAAGTTCTTCGAGGCCCGCAATGCCGCCGGTGCCGGACAGCGCAGTGAGGAGCATCAGAACCTGGCCAAGAAGCGCGACATCATTGACCAGCTGAAGGCTGCCGCCGAAGAGGCTGGTGAGGGATTGCAGGAGAAGGTGCAGAAGCTCGTTGAGGAGTATCAGGCCGTCGGCCACGTGCCCTACAAAGAGAAGGACAAGCTCTACGAGGAATATCACGCTGTGCTCGACAAGTTGTATAAGGACCTGAACATCAGCGTGGCTAAGCGCCGCCTCAACAACTTCAAGCAGAACCTGCGTCAGGTGGCTGAGCGCGGTGGCGATGCATTGGACAACGAGCGTGCACGCCTGATGCGCCAGTATGAGACCATCAAGCAGGAGGTGCAGACCTACGAGAACAACCTTGGTTTCCTCAATGCTTCATCGAAGAAAGGCTCATCACTCATTGACGAAATGAACCGCAAGGTGCAGAAACTCAAAGACGAGATGAACCTGGTGCGCGAGAAGATCAAGACCATCGACGCCCAAAACAAGGAAAAGGAATAAACCCTTGAGGGTTGACTGATAATAAAAAAGGCTTTCTAACGAAAGCCTTTTTTGTTGTTTTATAGGACTTATAGGGCCTATAGGCCTCATAAGGTTTATAAGGCCCACAAGCCTTCTTAAAACTGCGCATAGACAAACGGTCGGACATTACTCTGGCTCATGATGGTGACCAGCCACATGACGCCGGCGAAGAGCAACAGCTTGACAATCCACGGCATGCGGATAAACGTCTGTTGCAGCCAGTTGACATGGCGCTCACGCAGTCCGCAAAGCAGCAGGCCACCCACCACAATGGCCATCCACAGCGGACGCGCCGTCACGAAAGGCACCAGATAACTGAGACTGAAGTCACTGCCGACGTGATGGAAGAGCGCCAACGCCGTCGACATGTCAGCCGAACGGAAGAACACCCAGGCCACACTGACATAGACAAACGTGAGCAACGTGGCACAGCAACGGACGGTCAGCGTGTCGGGCACGCGGTCGAGCCACGGCTTCAGCAGTTTATGCACCACGAGTCCAAGGCCGTGGAGCACGCCCCAGATGACGAACATCCACGATGCGCCATGCCACAGACCGGCCACGAGCATGGTGAGAAAGCTGTTCACGCAGGTGCGCAGCCGACCGTGACGGTTGCCGCCCAGCGGAATGTAAACGTAGTCGCGGAACCACGTGGAAAGCGAGATGTGCCAGCGATGCCAGAACTCCGTCAGGTTGCGTGACTGATAAGGGAAGCGGAAGTTCTCCTTCAGCTGAAAGCCCATGAGCGCGGCCAGTCCGATGCTCATGTCGCTGTAGCCCGCGAAGTCGCAGTAAATCTGTAACGTGAAACCGACGATGCCCATCAGTCCCTCGAAGCCCGAAAACGCCGTCGGGTCATCAAATATCCAATTGTTATATTGTGCGATATAGTCAGCCACCACCATCTTCTTCAACAGTCCGCTGATAATCAGCCACAAACCTATATAGGGTAAGTGGGGATTGGTGAAGGGTGAACGGTTCTTGATTTGCGGCAGCAACGTGGAGGCACGGGTGATGGGACCGGCCACGAGCAGCGGGAAGAACGTGATGTAGAACAGATACTCCGTCAGGCTGGTGCGCAGCGTGAAGCGCCGTTTGTAGACATCAACGGCGTAACTGATGATCTGGAACGTGTAGAACGAAATGCCCACGGGCAACAGCAGCGAGAGTGGCGAGAAGTTAGTGGCCAACAGTTCGTTCAGCGTGTCAAGGAAGAAGTTGGTGTATTTATAATAGAGCAGGGGCGCCAGTGCTGACAGGATGGTCGTGGCAAGCCAGAAGCGTCGCAGGTCGCCCCGGCTGGAACGCATGGCTTCCGTCATCAGCCACGTCATGACAGCCGTCAACGGCAGCAGCACCATCAGCACCCCGTTGGCTTTCCATGCGAACAGCAGGCTGAAAGCTATCACGTACGCCATCATCAGCCCCCGACTGCGCCTAATCAGCAGATAGCAGGCATAGAACACGACGAACGCCACCATAAACGGAAACGCCATGATAGACCATCCTTCGGTCTGCGTCGTGAAGAAATTAATCAGCTGATTCATGCCCATTGCTTTTCACTTATCACTTATCACCTCTACCCTCTTTTCCATCATACTCAGGTGGCAACAGCTTAATACTCTTAGGCTGTTTCTTCACCTTCGGGAAGTTCATCCGCACGGGATGCGCTGTCAGTTTGCTGCTCATCCACACCGCCACGGAGTCCATCCACTGAGCCCCGGCACGCATCGTGGGATGCATGTGGTCACTGCCCCGCTCCAACGTCAGCCGACGACTGTCAAAGAAGCGCGACTGTCCGACGTGCTTGATGATGATGTCGTTAATGCCGGTATCCTTACGCCAGTTGGGTGGACTGATCCACACGAACGGCACGCTGTCCAGACGCCCGACGATGTCGGCCACATACTGCTCACGCTTGGGGAGGTCACGCACAAACAGCTCGTTGCTGCCCAGACAAATGACGACATACGTGGGGCGGTATTTCTGCATGTATTGCTCCAGCACTCTCGTGGTGGCCCAACGCTCGGTGGACGAGCTGTACCACAGCACGACGTTCACCTCGTGACCATTCTCGGCAGCGTAGTCGCCGAATCGCCGCATGAGTCCTTCCAGCATGGAGTCGCCGAAGAACAGGAAACGCTGCGGGGATTCGTCTAACCGCTTTTGCTGTTCTTCCACGTTCGCCGAAGGTAGCGGCTGGTCTATGGAATCAGCTGGTAAACTCCCCGCTTCGGAAAAACTTAAGAAGGGTTCTGCAGAGAAGCCAATCCCGACACCCATCACAATGATGAAGATAAGCAGTATCTTCACTTCACTGGTCATGAAGCGATGCCAAATATTCAAGAGTCCACGGTTGTCAGGCATATCTCTGTAAGGGGTTTTCTTCAAAACATCTGCAAAAGTACGGAGAATTGCGGAATTATCGTTACTTCTGCACCGATAATTAAGCATTTTTCATGATTGACGCCATCAGACTCCAAGAAGGGTATACGCGCGCACGTACATTATTATATATAAGCATAAAAAAAGGAATCGCCGAGTGCCGTATGTCAGCCGCTCAGCGATTCTTTTGGTTGGGGTACCCGGACAACAAAGCGTTAAATCCTATCGATTTCTGTCTAATTCAAATGTTTGTAAATCTCTGAAAATAAACGCATTATATAATTATATAATTTTAACAATTATCGAACTAATCACGCCAATTTTAAATTA
>JAFUSC010000107.1 GCA_017467705.1 Prevotella sp.
ACTCGCTGTGGATCTCTGTCAACAATCCGCAGATGTTCGGCTACGTGGGACTTTTCTCGGCTGCCGTCAACCGCAACAACGGCGGCAACAATGCCTACATCTACGAGAACCTCGACCAGAAGCTGGCGCAGCAGTTCAGCCCTGCCCCTTACCTATATTATATAGCCATCGGGCGCACTGACTTCCTCTATCAAGACAACGTCACTTTCCGTCAGAAGCTCGACCAGCAGGGCTACAAGTACGAATACGTGGAGACCGACGGCGGCCACATCTGGAAGAACTGGCGCATCTACCTGAACCAGTTTGTACCGAAATTGTTTAAAGCAACTCCTGCAACTCCACAAAATTAATATCTCATGAAACAGAAATTATTATTACTCGGCTTCATCGCAAGCCTGACCGTAACAACAATGAACGCACAACCCAAACTGAGAGCTGACAACATCGACGAGTTGCTGGCAGCCATGACACTTGAAGAGAAAGCACAGCTGCTCGTGGGCGGCGGCAACGACAGTTTCACAGGCAGCGGAGCCATGCTCGGACATCAGGAGAAGCTGGTGGCCGGTGCCGCCGGCGTCACCGTGGAGATGCCCCGTTTAGGCATCCCCGCCACTGTTCACACCGATGGTCCTGCCGGGGTGCACATCGACGGCACCCGCAAGAACGACCCCAACACCTACTACGCTACGGGCTTCCCCGTAGGCACCTGTCTGGCCTCAACGTGGAACACGGAACTGGTGGAACAGGTAGGCCGCGCCATCGGCAACGAGACGTTGGAGTATGGTTGTGACGTGGTGCTCGGCCCCGGCATGAACCTGCACCGCAGCCCGCTGTGCGGACGTAACTTTGAATACTACTCAGAAGACCCTGTCGTGACGGGCATCATCGGCACTTACATGACACGCGGCATCCAGTCGCAGGGTGTGGGTGTGTCGGCCAAGCACTTCGCCGTCAACTCACAGGAGACTGACCGCACGAAGGTGGACGAGCGTGTGAGCCAGCGAGCCCTGCGCGAGCTCTATCTGCGCGGCTTTGAAATGATGGTTCGCAACAGCGACCCGTGGACGCTGATGTCTTCCTACAACATCATCAACGGCCAGTATGCCCAAGGCTCTCACGACCTGCTCACCACCATTCTGCGCGACGAGTGGGGCTTCCGCGGCATTGTCATGACCGACTGGATTGGCAAGCGCGACGGTCTGCCCGTCATCGATGAAGTGCACGGCGGCAACGACCTCATGATGCCTGGCTATCCCGCACAGGCTGAAGACATCGTGGCTGCCGTGAAGAACGGCACACTGAAAATGGAAGACGTTGACCGCAACGTGCGCCGCATGCTGGAGTTCATCGTCAAGACACCCCACTTCCGTGGCTACCAGTTCAGCAACAAGCCCGACCTGCAGGCACACGCCGCCATCACGCGCCAGTCATCCACCGAAGGCATGGTGCTGCTGAAGAACAACGGTGCGCTGCCGCTCAACGGCATCAAGAGCGTAGCCCTGCTGGGCGTCAACAGCTACGACTTCCTGTCGGGCGGTCTCGGCTCTGGTGCCGTCAACGTGCCTTATGTGGTTGACATGGTGCAGGGACTGAAGAATGTCGGCATCAGCACGACCAAGACGCTCACCGAGATTTATCAGAAATACATCGACTACGCCAACGTGAAGTTCCAGGCAGACAAGGATCCGATGATGTGGTTCCTCACCACGGGTCGCCCCAAGCTGCCCGAGATAGAGATCAGCCGTCTCTGCATCAAGGAAGAAGTGAAGCAGGCTGATGCCGCCATCTTCACCATCGGCCGTCAGGCCGGCGAAGGACTTGACCGCGAGATTGAGGGTGAGTTCAACCTGACCCCCGAGGAGCGCAGCACGCTGGAGAATCTCAGCAATGCGTTCCGCGCTGCCGGCAAGCCCGTCATTGTCATCATCAACAGCGGCTCCGTCGTCGAGACCGCATCGTGGCGCGACCTTGCTGATGCCATTCTCGTGGCTTGGCAACCGGGCATGGAGGGCGGCAACTCGGTGGCCGACGTGCTCACCGGCAAGGCCAACCCCAGCGGCAAACTCACCATGACGTGGCCCATCGCTGCCGTTGACCACCCCTCAACGCAGAACTTCCCCATCCAGTCGCACCTCTCCATGTACGACTACCGCGAACTGCGCGGCTGGGGTGGGAAAATCCCCAACCTCGACTACACCAACCACGAGGAGGACATCTACGTGGGCTACCGTTACTTCGACACGTTCAACAAGGACGTGGCCTACCCCTTCGGCTTCGGACTGAGCTACACCACGTTTGAGATGAGCGGCCTGAAGGTGAAGAAGCAAGGTGCTGACAACGTAGAGGTGCAGGTGACGGTCAAGAACACGGGTACCGTTAGCGGCAAGGAGGTGGCTCAGGTCTACGTGCGCGCACCGAAGGGCCGCTTGGAGAAGCCCACGCAGGAGCTGAAAGGCTTTGCCAAGACACGCGAGCTGAAACCCGGCGAGAGCCAGACGCTGACCATCAGCATCCCCGTGCGCCTGCTCGCTTCGTTCGACGAAGCTGGCAGCCAGTGGCTCATGGAGGCAGGCCAGTACACCTTCGCCGTGGGCAACTCCAGCCGCAACATCAGCCAGACAGCACAGCTCAAGCTGGCTGAGTACACCGAACCAGTCAACAATGTGCTCAAACCCAACGCAGAGCTGAACCTGCTGAAGAAATAAAAACTACTAACCTGGGGGCGGTTCCCGAAACTTGGAGGACCGTCCCCTATATTCAATCTGAACACAAAGTCACAAAGTAACAAAGACATTATTGCTTGTTATTCCTTTAACGGAAGCTCACAAAGAAGAGCTGCGGTCGCAGCTCTTTCCTTTGTGGACTCCCATATCAGGAAATTATAAGTAATTGCTTCTCTTTTTCTTCGTGTCTTTGTGTCTTTGTGTTCCATTAATCGGTAATCGGTAGGGTTCCATACAAAGATAGTAATGAAGTGAACCCCAATATCCATTCTGCGTAATTGCACGCAAATGTTAAACAAACAAAAATTTCTTGTTCTTTGGTGAAAGGATTTGCACCATGGAACGTTATATGGTTGTAAGAACTAAAGATTACAACAATGAAAACAGGAAAAATTTTGTTTGCAATGTTTGCAGCCATTCTG
>JAFUSC010000108.1 GCA_017467705.1 Prevotella sp.
GTGGCCTCGTTAGCCTATCTGGTCTGTCTGGTTGCACCGAAAGACATCATCAAACACCTCGTCAAGGGACGTGCCGACTTAGCCCGGTCTGTACTGAGAGGAGTCATTAACTACATAACAAATTGACTATGGATTATTGGATTATCATATATGCCATTGACTGGCTTTTGTTCGGCATCGTCGCATTTGCGGTGCTTTACATGACCGTTTTCACGGTTGCTTCATTGTTTAACCGTCACCCCAACGTTCCGAAAGCGAAGCAGCAAAACAGGTTCATCGTGCTCATCAACGCTTACAAAGGCGACCAATACGTTCATGACACCATCAAATCCGTACTCGGGCAGTCCTATCCGCAGCGTCTGTTCGACATTACCGTGATTTCTGACCAACAGGATGAAATGACGAATTTCCGTCTGGCCCAGTACCCCATTACGCTGTTAACGCCTAACTTCGAGCATAGTTCCAAAGAGCACTCCCTTCAGTTTGCCATCAACAACCTGCCGCAATTCAAGATTTATGACATCGTCGTGGTCTTGGATGCGGGCAACGTCGTTGAGCAAGACTTCCTTCAGCAGATGAACGACGCCTATGAAGTAGCCGGAACGAAGGCCATTCAGGCCCATTGCCTCTCGAAGAACCGCGACACTCCCGTCGCACTGCTTGACTCCACGTTCGAAGAAATCAACAACTCCATCTTCCGGCGCGGCCACATCACGCTCGGACTTCCCTCCGCACTGTCACCTTATGGCAATGCGTTCAACTTCAACTGGTTCAAGGACAACATCTCAAAAGTCAACTCCACGGACTTTGACAAGGGCATTGTCGGCCTGCTCATGCGCCAGAGTGCATTTATCGACTACTTTGATGACATCCTCGTGTTCAGCGAAAAGAGCCGTGACACCAAGCACTTCAACAAGAAACATGGCCGCTGGATCGGCTTGCAGCTGCACTCGCTCGTCACCAACATCCACTATCTTCCGGCGGCAATCCTGAACCGTCGCTACGACTGGATTGACATGTTCTTGCAGTGGATCATCGTTCCACGCTCCATCATGATGGGCATCATCGTGCTGATGTGCATCGTCATGCCGATCATCTATTTCAGTCTGGCCCTCAAGTGGTGGGGCATCTTTGCGTTCTTCCTCTTCCTGTGCGCATTGGCTACGCCCAACTATCTGGTCGACAAGAAATGGGACAAGTCATTCCTGACGCTGCCGTTCATCATGCTTGCATCCCTCTTAGGATTATCTAAGGACGACAAAGCGTAAGACAACATCAACACTGTGAGGCATGACGTGGTATGTGATACATATTGTTGACTTGCTGCTGTGGCTTACCATGGCGTTCTCCATTGTGTATATTGTCTTCTTCGCCTTGGCCTCATTGTCCGGTCATGCGAAGAAGCGCCGACATGCCGATGCGCGGCCGGCAAAGTTCCTGGTGCTCTACCCTGCCTATCACGAAGACGCCGTCATCACCCACTCCGTAGAGCAGTTCCTGCAGCAAGACTATCCGGCTGACCGTTATCAGGTCGTCGTCATTTCCGACCACATGACCGACGAGACCAACGCCCGGCTCCGGTCATTCCCCGTCACCGTATTAACGCCTTCGTTTGAGAAAAGCTCCAAGGCCAAGGCGTTGCAGCATGCCATTGAGGAGCAAGGGGCAAGGGGCAAGGAGCAAGAAGCGTTTGACTTTGTGGCCATTCTGGATGCTGACAACGTGGTGGAGCCCGACTTCCTGACGCGGTTGAACGAGGTGTGCCATCAGGGTTACAAGGCCATTCAGTGCCACCGCTGCGCCAAGAACAGCGACAACGACGTGGCCGTTCTGGACGGTGTGAGCGAGGAAATCAACAACACCATCTTCCGTAAGGCCCACAACGTGGTCGGCCTATCCTCCGCACTCATCGGCTCCGGCATGTGTTTTGACTACCAATGGTTTGCCAACAACGTGCATGCCTTGTCGTCGGCAGTCGAAGACCGCGAACTGGAGACCCTGCTTGCGCAGCAGAAAGTGTTTGTGAAATACGTCGAGGACATTCACGTTTTCGACGAAAAGGTGAGCAATGCCGACAATTTCCAGCGTCAGCGCCTGCGCTGGATGACGGGACAGGTGCAGAGCCTCGTGCTGATGCTGCCCTACATCCCCCGCGCCATCGTGACAGGCAACATCAACTACATAGACAAGACCGTCCAGCAGGCACTCATTCCGCGGTCCATTCTCATTGTCCTGACCGCCCTGTTGTGCATGGTTTCCACCGTCGTCTCGCTGCTGTTCATTCACTCTTGGCTGTTCACGGTCAAGTGGTGGTGCCTCTTTTTCATGCTTTGTGTGTCACTCCTCATAGCCATGCCGGCCCAAATGCGCACCCATGCCGTCATCGGAAGACTGACTTCCCTGCCCGGACTCGTCTGGCGAATGATGAGCAACGTTGCCAAGATTGACCATAAGAACAAGGAGTTCATCCACACCACCCACACAAAATAATTAATCATTAATCATTAAGAATTAAGAATTATTTTGTATCTTTGCACCGTCATTGGTTTTTATCAAGCAATCAAACGAACAAACAAAAATAAGAACATGATGAAGAAGAAGGGTTCATTATTCAAGGGAGCCGCTGCCGTAACGGCAGGTTCGGCTGCCGCAGCAGCCAGTACTGCAGGCTCAAACATGATGAGCATGGGCGACGACGTGGCAATGGACAGTCAGGACGATGATGTTGTGGCTGTCATCAGGCACGAAGGCATTGCACGTCCTGTTCATCGCACGGCTGACGTGGTGGCCGTTGAGAACGACAGCACCATTGATGTCAGCAATCCGCAGGACATTGACACACCGATGCCCAACGACATTACGCAACAAGACATGCCGCTCATGGCCGATAATCTGGACGCACCCGACCCCATTGACGGCGGCGTTTCACTGACTGCCGACATCACAGTTGACAGCAATGCCATGCCTGATGCCACAGATGCAGTGTAACGCTCACAGCCTGAAGCTTTACGAAGAATACGTATGCACGCTGGCGCCCTGTGCTGAAGGCAGGTAATTGATGCCCCACCAACACATCTGCAGCAGCACGAAGGCCACGATGAGCATCACCATGGCCGGACGAAGCGCACGCGGACAATGCAAGCGGAAGTGAATGTAGAAGAGGTAGGCAAACCACGTGATGGCGGCCCACGTCTCTTTGGGGTCCCATGACCAGTAATGTCCCCACGCTTCCTTGGCCCACAAGGCACCGAAAAGCATGCCGAAGGTCATGAACGCCAAACCGATGTAAACCAGATTGTCAAGTGCCTCGCCCTGCTGTTCAACGGATACTGACGTTGTTGGCCGCACCAAGCGATAAATGGCCATCAACGTTGCCACGCCGAACAGAGCGTAACAGAACATGTAGACGATGACATGGGGTGCGAACCAAGGACTTTGCAGCGCCGGCATCAGTGCCTTGGAGTGAATCTCGGGTTTGAAGAGATTGATACAGATAAACACGACGGCCATCAATGTGGAGAAAGAGAATATCCACTTATAGTGCCAACGCGCATAGACCATGATGCCGGCCAGCGGCAGGAAGAACGAGTACCACAGCCGCGTCTCACCCATGGTGCGCAGCGGCGGCCGCTCCAACGACACCCACATGCCGACAATAAACGCGAAAAACACCAGCAGTCCCGCCACGGTGAGACCATTAGCCAGCACGGTCTTACTCTTCCATGCGGCCCATGCACCAGCCACCCACAGAATGACTGACACCAATGCAAAATATATGAAGCTGTCCCAAGAAACCAACATTGCTATTTACGATTTACAGATTTAACACTTAAATATCTGAAGAGTTTAACCCTGCATGTAAGTCCCTCCCTTTGGGAGGGGTTCTTTGCTGAGCAAAGCGGCTGAGCCGAGCGGGGGTGGGCTTTACCCCCATGGTGAACATGCTCAAGGCACCGGCCAGCATCATGAAGATGCCCGCATAGACGTAAGGCAGCCACGGGTCCGTGACGAGTTCAAGGATGCTCACCTGACAGGCATCGCCCAGCGGCGTGAGATAGTAGCTCTTCTGATAGATTTTCCAACCGTCCACCTCCGTGGGATGATTCACTTCGATGGTGGCTCCATACTTATGTGATGATGCCTTCGAATAGATGACGACGTCCGAAGCAAAGCGACGCGGCGACCCGTCGTCATACGTTTCCATGACAAAGTGCTTCAGCTCTACGGCCAACGGCAGCTCCACGGGGCGGCTCTGGTCGTCGTAGGCCACGTACTGGTAAGTGCTGAACTGCGGTGCGTTCTCCGATCCCATGTTGATGGCAAAGAGCCGCGCAGCCTGTTCGGGGTTATTGGTGGTCCACATCTGCAGCCGTTGTATGTCAGCACTGCCCAGCGTGGCAGTGGTCATGGCTACGAAGAGTCCCACGTGGTTAAGCAGGAAGCCCGCCTCACGCCACCACGGGCGACGCGAACGTCCACGCACAATCAGGCTCACACGCTGCACGATGACCAGTCCGAGAATGACGGTCATATAAGCATAGGCCAACACGAAGGGCCAGAAGCTGAGCATGTTACTCAGTCCCGTGCCGTCAGGCGTCTGGCGTGTCAGTCCCATGATGATGGTCAACAGCACCACATAGGCCAGTGCAGGAACGGCAGCCGCATAAGTGCTTAGGAAACGGAAGGCGCTGAACACGCGGCGCAGGGCATAGACCACACCGATGAGCAGCAGGAACGCTGCCAGCACCACGCCGTTGACGGGCCACGCAAAGGCATCCCAATGCACGGGGCCGCCGCAGACGTGCAGCAACAGGCCCACTGCCACGACGCCGGCACCGACGATAAATCCCTCTTTAAGGGTCCAAGGTTTATTCCACATTTGTTATTCTGTTCATTAATCTGGGTACAAAGGTACAAAATAATTCTTAATTCTTA
>JAFUSC010000109.1 GCA_017467705.1 Prevotella sp.
ACAGATTACGAAAACATGTTGCCGATGACGCTTGGTGTTTGCAAGGCAGCTTAAAAAATAATAAAAAACTTAGTCGATTTTTACTTTAGTTACCTGAAAAGGCAACTTTTTAGGCCTATACGTCAGAATTGGCTGCTTACTGAAAATCGGCAAAATTATCAAGGATATTGCAAGGACTGAAGTAGATGGTTCACGCCAGAAGGCGTGGACATTACTCGTTTAAGCAATATGGGTGTTTGCCGATACCTCAAGAACGTAGACGAAGTAAGTAGTCCACGTATTTTTATCCTCTTATAACAGGCCATGCTATAATATTTTATATGAGATTTCGTATTTTGTGAAAGAAGATTTATTGTTTTATTACAAAAACTATGGTTGAATTATTTATTTTTGTAATTATCACCGGTACTATATTATTGGTACTAGTATTAAACGATCAGGCAAAGACGCGCCACAGGAAAGAAGTGGAGGCAATCCGACAAAAATGGCGGATAATAGACGCGCAAAAACGCAAGGAACAAGAGCAAAAAGATCAGGAATTGATAGAACAGGCAAAACGTCTTGTACTTTGGGCAGAAGTCATGCATCAAGCGAGATTGGTTGGTGACACGGAAACAATTAACTCCTTAAATAATAAGACCTATATCGGACCTCTGCCCGAGTTACGCAACGACGGTGCATATCTCAGCATTTACGACAATCTGCGCATCCTAAAAATAGCAGGCATGAAATATCGCGGAAATCTGTCGGCATACGTTGGGGAATTCAAGGGGACACTGGTACCAGAAACAAAGAATGAATACGACCCATTTGCCATCATGGTAAAGTGTGAAGACGGTAAACTCCTTGGATACATACGTGAAGATCAGACTGAGTTTGTGCGTTATTACGTCGGTGCTGAACAACCGTTAGGTGAAACTACCCCCACAACATTCAGTCCATACCGCATCACAGGTTTTATCAGGGAGCAGGAGGGGGGATATGATGGTACTGTGTATATCGTTAAAAAGGAATAGTTCTCACACTGTATTTCCTAAACACCGTTTTGTGACACTTGTGACACATGTTTTTCCAATTCTGACTCGCTAACTTTTCATTTGCAATTTTAGCCGGATAGAATTAGAGAAAAAAGTGTCACAAGTGTAACAAGTGTCACAGACATCCTGCTTTCGAACATCGTTCAGGTGGCATTTAAACACCCTTTAGGCGGCACCTAACTATCCTTTAGGTGGCACCTAACTATCCTTTAGGTGGCACCTAACCATCCTTTAGGCGGCACCTAACTATCCTTTAGGCGGCACCTAACTATCCTTTAGGCGGTACCTAAGTTTCTAATACTTTAAACATGGACGGACTGAGATTCAATTAAAACCACGAATTTCGCTAATTTCTCGAATTTAAATAACAACCGTCTAAAAACGTACAATCGTACATTCGTCTAAAAACGTACAATCGTACAACCGTCTATAAACGTACAATCGTACATTCGTCTAAAAACGTACAATCGTACAACCGTCTATAAACGTACAATCGTACATTCGTCTAAAAACGTACAATCGTCTAAAAAATAAAAAATCCGTCGTTTCGTACAGCCGTCTAAAAAAATGTTCGTACCTTTGCAGGCATGGAAGCGAAGCAAGGCATTTCCGTCTTGATACCCGTCTACAACAGTTGCTGTGTGGGGCAGGTGGAACGGTTGTCGCAGCTGTGTGCTGCGGCGGGCGTCGACTATGAGATCATCGTGGCCGACGACGGTTCCGCCGACCCGACGATGAACGCTGCTGTGGACGGTCTGCCGCACTGCCGGCTCGTCACGAAGCGCGAGAACACGGGCAGCGCCGCCACGCGCAACCTGCTGGCACAGGAGGCACAGCATGACTGGCTGCTCTTCGTTGATGCCGACGTGGAGATTACACGCGACGACTTCGTGGAGCGTTACCTGACGTGCATCAGCCGCAGCGGTGAGACGGACGACACGGACGTCGTCAACGGCGGCATCAGCGTGGGAGGCTATCACCCTGACAACCTGCGGTGGAAATACGAGAAGCAGGCTGAGCCGGCCCACGACGCACCGCACCGTCAGCAACGGAGCTACAGCGAGTTTCGTTCCACGAACTTCGTCATACGCCGCAGCGTGATGCTGCGCTGTCCGTTCGACGAGCGGTTCAAGGCCAGCGGCTATGAGGACGTGTACTTCGGACGCACGCTGCGCGAGGCACATGTGAAGGTTACCCACATTGACAATCCGGTGACGATGACCAGCTATGAGGACAACGAGCGGTTCATGCAGAAGACGGAGCGTAACCTGCGCACGCTGGCACGCTTCAGCCACGAGCTGCGCGACGACTCGGGCATCATCCGCTGTAGCCGCTGGCTGGTACCCCGATGTCTGTGGCGCACGCTGTTCCGGCTCATACAGTCACCCCTACGCCGACAGCTCTGCGGCCCCAGCCCCAGCGTAGCGGGGTATCATCTTTATAGGGTTGGATTCTATATCGGGACTTTTTAGGAGTTCTGTTTTTCAGGAGTTACAGGAGTTGCAGGAGTTACAGACAATAGTTCTTTGCAGGGCAAAGCGGCAGAGCCGAGCGACAGACAATAGTT
Source organism: Prevotella sp. (assembly GCA_017467705.1). Classification (GTDB taxonomy): domain Bacteria; phylum Bacteroidota; class Bacteroidia; order Bacteroidales; family Bacteroidaceae; genus Prevotella. The sequence goes on from JAFUSC010000109.1 coordinate 2,605, forward strand.
CTTTGCTGGACAAAGCGGCAGAGCCGAACGCTAAAGACTCCTAACCATCACTGCGAGATATTCAAGCCCTACGGTACATACGTCTGTAACTCCTGTAACTCCTGTAACTCCTGCAACTCCTGTAACTCCTAAAAAGCTCTTTTCACCACCACGACCTTCAGCCAGTCACGCAGGATTCCTCCGTTCTGATTCTGTGAGTCGGCAATGAGCAGCAGGGGCAGGCTGCCGTCGGACAATGCGGGGCCGAAGCACATGCCTTCGTAGTTGGCAAAGTTGCGGCGCGTGAGGTTGATCTTCGTACGGAACTCGGTGAGCAGCGTTTTCGTGAGTGCGGTGTCTTCGGGGGCATCGTCTGTGTTGACAGCATAAATCCGACAATGCGCCCACGAGCCGATGCGCAGCTTCGTCACCCGCAGCTCACGTTCGAGCACCAGCAGCACACCGTCAGCACAGGCACACAGAGCACTGACACCCGTAACGACGGAGTGAACGGACTGCTGCTCGTCCAACTGGTAGAGCAGCTGCCGACGGGGTTGCAGGTCGTCGCCGAACGATTGCAGGCGCAGCAGCGTGTCACCCTTCAGCGGAGCTTCGTTCACCGTCCAGAAGAGTCGCCGGTCAGCGTCATAGGTCAGTGCCTCCAACCCTCGGTTGCCCCGTGCCTGACGATAGATGACCGGCATGTTGAGCCGCCGCCCTGTGTGCTGACCGTCCAGCGTGTACTCCATCACCTCATTGTCAGCCTCACCACTGATGAACAAGGTACGCGCGTAAGGGTTGTAGGCTATGCCCTCCATGTCACGGTTGGGCTGCCCGCTGGTGCGAAAGCCCTCGTTCTCAGCCGAGAGCACACGCCCCGTCACGGAGTCGAGCTGTATGTGCCAGACGTAGAAGCCATCCTCAGCCGATTTGTCGTCAACCACCGCATAACGTTCATCACCCAGATAGGTGATGCCGCTATAGTTACCCGCCGGAATAGCGTCAGGAAACTTCTGCTGCTTATGCTCTTGAATCACCTGCATGTCCTGTGCCGTGGCTGGTATGAATGTGAATGAGAAGAGGAAGACCAAGCATCTCCTTAACAACCTGACCATTCTACATTGCCTTGATAACAAACACGAAGTCCTTGTTGCCATATTTCACCAGATATTCTTCACGTGGCCATGCTCCCCATGAGTTGACACAGCCGAGACCCATCTGCATCTGCTGGATGTGCACCTGCGTGAGCGGACGCTCTGTCAGGTCACCGCTGTGACGCCCAATCTTCTTGTCCTTGTAAGGACCATCGTCGAGGTCCTCGGCCAGATAAGGCAGTGCCGAGCACTCCATGGGTGCCGAACTGTAGAACTCCAAGCCCTTCGTGCCGTCATGGACACGGAACCAGCGCACGTCAGCATGGTTGCCGCTCTCCTGCGGACGCACGTAGGAGTAATACTCCTTACTGACGTCGTTGCTGTAGACCCCGAGGAACTGGCTGTCCTTGCGGTCGCAGTAGCTCTCAATGAGGCCACGACCGTAATACGTCACCTTGTTGTACTGCCGGGGCATCTGCAACTGCATGCCGTAGCGGAACATCGGCGGCACGTCGGCACCTTCGGTCGCTGCCAGCTGCTGACGCACCACGACAGCACCGTCGGCTGTCAGCGTGTAGGTCATCGTGAGCTTAGCCTTCACGTCGGGCATGTCGAAGCGGGCCGTGATGACATTGTCGCTGACGGAACAGCTCTCCAGCTTCATCTGTGGCTGACGCCACACGCCGAACCGCTGCTGCATCCATGCACCGTAGTCATTGTCCGTCGGTGCACGCCAGAACTCAGGCGTGATGCTCTGGCGGTCAACCAGCATCGGCTCACCGGCAATGTCGAGGTAGTCAATCCAACCCGTCTGCTTACCCACGGTCAGGCTTGTGCCGGCAGCACTCAGTTTGATGTAAGAGACGGTTTCCTCTTTTTGGGAGCTTATAGGGCTTATTGGGCTTATAGGGCTAATGGGGCCCATAGGACTTACAGTGTCCTGTTCCGGGAACTTGTAGGGCTGCACGACGAACTGCTGGCGGGCAACGACCTGTCCCTGCTCCATCAAGGGCTGTGCCTGACGAAGTCGGAACTCAAAGTTCACGCAAATCTCCTCGTCAGGGTGATGTTGCAGCACGCGGCTGAGCGTCTGCTTCAGCTCATCGCTGGTCACCAGCTTGCGGGCTTGGGGTGCTATGCCGGTGAGCGCTATTGTCCCGCCGTGCTTCTTGACCTTCCACACCAGCTCCACGTCGTCCAGCGACCGAAAGAAGTTCTCGTTATACACCTCAAAGCAACCGTCCTTCAGTCCCTTGTCGGTGAGCCAGATGTTCTGGTAGAAGTACTGCACCTCGTAGGCATGGGGATTCAGGCGGCGGTCAGGGGCAATGATGCCGTTGCAGTTGAAGTTATAATCACTGGCAGGATAACGGCCATAGTCGCCGCCGTAAGTGAAGATTTCCTTACCCGTCAACTTGCTCTTGTCGCGGAGTCCCTGGTCCACGAAGTCCCAGATGTGTCCGCCTTGGAACTTCGGATACTTGCGCACCAAGTCCCAATACTCCTTAAAGCCACCCATGGAGTTACCCATTGCGTGCGCATACTCACACTGGATGAGCGGACGGGGATTGTCGCCCTGTGCATAGCGCTCACTGTCACGGTAGTCGCAGTACATGGGACAGAAGATGTCGGTCTTGCCGTCGGCCTCGGCACGCTCGTACTGCACGGGGCGTGTCTCGTCAGTGGCTTTCACCCAGTCGTAGCATTTCTCGAAGTTAGGTCCGTAGCCGGCCTCATTGCCAAGGCTCCACACGATGATGCTCGGATGGTTCCTGAGCGAGAGCACGTTGGCCTCGTTGCGTTCCAAGTGCATCTTCTCGAAGTCAGTCCGCTTGGCCAAGGTCTTCTCACCGTAACCCATACCGTGACTCTCAATGTTGGCCTCTGCCGTGACGTACAGGCCATACTCGTCGCAGAGGTCGTACCAGCGCGGATCATTGGGATAGTGGCTGGTACGCACGGCGTTGATGTTGAGCTGCTTCATGATCCGGATGTCCTGCACCATGCGCTCCACGCTGACGATGTAGCCGCCGTCAGGGTCCAGCTCGTGACGGTCGACACCCTTGATGAGAATCGGCTGACCGTTAACCAGCAGTTGTCCGCCCTTGATTTCAACGTGACGGAAACCCACGCGCAGCGGAATCACCTCGACCACTTCCTGCTTCTTGTCCTCCAGACGCAGCGTCAGGTGATACAGGTTCGGCGTTTCGGCTGTCCAAGGCTCAACGTCCAGATTCACGAAGTTCCACCCCATGATGCCCTGCGTCTGCTCCTGATTGCCGTATTGGATAGTGTTGCCCTCACGGTCGGCCAGTTCCAAGAACACGGTGTAGCCCTTCTTGGCCGTAGTGGTTCCCGTGACGGTCAGTATGCCGCGACCTGTCTCATAGTCATAATCAGCCACGACGTCTATATCATTGATGTGCGTCTTCGGGCGGGCATACAGATACACCTCGCGGGCAATACCTGTCAGGCGCCAGAAGTCCTGATCCTCCAAGTAAGAGCCGTCGCACCAACGCATCACCTGCATGGCAATGAGGTTCTTGCCCGGCTTCACATATTTCGTGATGTCAAACTCAGCGGCCATCTTCGAGTCTTCCGAGTAGCCTACGTACTTTCCGTTCACCCACACCATGAGATTGCTGGTGGCCGAACCGACGTGGAACAGCACCTGCTGTCCCTTCCACTCCTGCGGCAGGTCGAACGTGCGGCGATAAGAGCCCGTGTAGTTGTTCGTCTCACCGATGTAGGGCGGGTTGGTCTCAAACGTCGTTGCCCACGCATAGCCGATGTTCTTATAGATAGGATCACCGTAGCCGTTCAGCTCAAAGAGTCCCGGCACGGGGAAGTCCGCCCACTGCGAGTCATCGTAACCGGTCTTGTAGAAGTCAGCCGGGCGCTGGTCGTGGTCCTTGACAAAGCAGAACTTCCACATGCCTTCCATTGACAGGTAACGCTTCGACAGCGTTTTGTCACCCTTGCGGGCCAGTTCCTCACTCTCAAAAGCAAAGAAGTTCGCCCTTCGTGCCTCACGGTTCTGTTGGTTCACCTGTGGATTCTTCCACACAGGCTCGTCGGCAGCACTGGCGGTCAGCCAGCAACAAGCTGCCATGAAAAGGAATAAGTGTCTCAACATATTTGTCTGGTTATGAGTTATAATGATTTATGCTTTAGTTGATCGAGCAGTCCTTCGCAGGCATCCTCCAGCAGTTCTATGACCAGTTCGAAGTCGCGGTCACCGCCATAGTAAGGGTCTGGCACGTCATACTGCTGCGGGTGACGGCGCAGGTAGTCGGCCATCATCAGCACCCGCTGACGGTCAGCAGCGTCACTGCTCAGCCGCAACACGTCGTGACGGTTCTCTTCGTCCATCACCACGATGTAGTCAAACCGACGGAAGTCATCACGGCTGATCTGGCGCGCACGACTGTTGAAGTCATAGCCGTGCCGTGCACCGTGCTGCCGCATGCGGCGGTCAGGCAACTGTCCCACATGCCAGCTGCCGATGCCTGCGGAGTCTATCACGAAGTCATCAGCAAGTCCCCGCTCTTCCACCAGTCTCTTCATGATGCCTTCAGCCGCCGGTGAACGGCAGATATTACCAAGGCACACAAACAGTATCTTTGTCTTGTCCATATATTTTTTATTCCTTAGGTATTTGCGTCTCTAGATTGTCGCGCGTGGCCATGATGTGCGGCGACATGATTTCCACTCCGTTCGAGTGGAAGCTGTCCAGTATGTGCTGGTGCAACTCCGAATAAATCTCCGACAGTGCCTCCGGCCGATGCGTGTAGGCATTGATTTCATACTCCACGTAGAAGTCATCAAGTGCCGTGATGCGCACGTATGGCTCAGGCTTCTTCACGATGTATGGCGTCTGACGGGCCGCCTCCAACAGCAGATCGCGTATCAGCTGCCACTTCATGTCGTAGCCGATGGTCACCTTCGTATGCACAATGACGCCGTAGTTCTTTGCCGCAAACGTGAAGTTCGACGTCTGCGAGCTCATCAGGTTCGAGTTGGGAATGGTGATAATCTCATTCTTGCGCGTGCGGATGCGCGTCACCAGCACCGTCTTCTCAATGACAAAGCCCTCCGTGTCACCATAGCGAATGAAGTCGCCGATGTGGAACGGACGCATGTAGGTCATCATCATGCCGGCCATCACATTGCCGATGATGGACGATGAACCGAGCGACACAATGACACCGATGAACACCGACACGCCCTGAAACACCTCGGAATCAGAACTGGGCAACAGGGGCCATATCATGACGAACATGAACGAATAGCACAAGATGCGGAGAATGAGGAACGTGGGCTCTGCCCAGTCAGCATAGAAGCCGTTGATCTTCAGGTTGCCTGAGCCCACCTCGTTGGCCAGATAGCGGAACGCCTTGACCAGATAACGGAAACAGAGGACGATGACTACAATCTTAAAGAAGTTCGGCAGGAAACCGATGACCGAGAAAATGATGTCAGTAAACGGGTCCCAGATGTAACCGAACACCTTATAGGCAAATGCCTTCGTCTCGGGAAACACGGAGAAGAGCAACGGAATGGAAACCAGAAGCTGCAAGAAGATGATGCCTATGCGCACAAACGTCAGGATATAGGCAAAGAACAGTCCCAGCCTGTGACGGTTCAGCACCTCATAGCCCTTGACGGTCAGGGGCTTCGATGATTTCAGCAACATGTGCAGAATGCGGAACTTCCAACGGCGGAAGCACCAGTTGGTGAACCATATCAGCAACCCCTGCACCACCAGAATGATGATGACGAAAAAGACACCCTTCAGCTTCTCCTGTAAGCCATAGGCTTCGTGCAGCTCATTCACTTTGCGGCTGATGATGTCACCATACTGCGCCGCCAGTTCCTGCCGCGTCGTGTTCTGCCACAGCGCGTCATTGTCGGTCACGCTCATCACCACCCGCTCACCGGCCATGATGTCAGTCGTGATGTCACTCTCGTAGACGTAGATGGAATCAGTGAACAGCGTCAGGCTCTTGCCCGTCTCCAGAATCATTGCCTGCGTCGCCTCTACCCTCGCCTGCGGCAGCATGCCGCCCTTGCGGGCATAGATGGTGAACAGCGTGTCGCCCTCAATGATGAGCGGTGCACCGGTCGTGGTCTGTCGCAAGGAGTCTATGCGGGCCTTGCGCTCTGCCATGCGCAGCGAGTCCTCGCGGGCGTTCTGTCCTGTGCGCTCCAGCTGCTCGCGCATCATGATGCCTTGCAGTTCCAGTTCCTGCACCTGATTCCTTAACTGCTGCACCAGCGAATCGCTGGTTGACTGCAACGAGTCGGCCGTTGCAGAAGAAGAACTTTGTGCCTGTATGCCCACACTCATGAGCATACAGGACAATAGAATAACGTATGTCTGTAATCGTTTCATCAGCTTGGTTCTTAGTTTTCGCTTACAAAGATAAGGCAAACTAAGCAAAAAGCCAAATGAAAACGCTTTTTTCTTTCAATCAGCCCAGCAGAATCTTCACGATGCGCTCAGCCGTACGCCCGTCCCAGCGCTCAGGCAGCGTGCCTTTCTTCCACTGGTCACTAACCAACACGTCAAGCGCCGCACGCAGCTTGTCGGCATCTTCGCCCACCAACACGTTAGTACCCTGCGTCACGGTCTCAATGTGCTCCGTATAGCTGTTGAGCGTGATACATGGCACACCATTGAACGTAGCCTCTTCAGCCACATTGCCTGAGTCGGTGATGATGCCCTTGGCATGAGCCGTCAGCCAACCGAACTCCAGATACGACAAGGGGTTGATGAGCGTTATGCGGGCATCCTCACCCACCACGCGGGCAGCCTCAGCACGCAGCGGAGCCACCACAGGCACACCGGCTGACGCAATGGCGTCAAGCATCAGCCTGAGGTTCTCACGGTCGGCCAGCAACGCCCGACGGTTCAGGGTGAACACAATGTATTCGCCCGCAGACAGCTTCAGCTCATCGAGCACGGCGGGACGCTGCAACTTGCTATGCGACTGGCGGAGGGTGTCCATCAGGATGTTGCCCACCATGTATATCTTGTGATTCTCTGCACCTTCACGTGTAGCCTTGCTGTTCGACGAGATGCCTGCCGTAAACAGCAAGTCACTTAAACCGTCAATGACTAACCGATTGATTTCCTTAGGCATATTAATGTCGAACGAGCGCGTTCCGGCCACCAGATGGGCGAGTTTCAGGCCATGCTTCTTCGTGACAATGGCCACCGCCATCGTGGAAGCCAGATCGTCGACCACGACCACGACATCCGTTTCATGCGTATCCAGATAATGCTCAAAGGCGCTCATGACACGTCCCGTCAGCTCATTCAGGCTGGCACAGTCAACGCCCAGAAACACGTCAGGCCGTGGCATCTGCAAGTCATCGAAAAGCGTCTGTTCAAGCGTGGGGTCACTCTCGCTGCCGGCATAGACCAACTGGTAAGACACGCTGGCACCGTCAGTAGCTGCTTGACGCAGTGCACGTACCAGAGGAGCCACTTTCACGAAGTTAGGACGTGCTCCTGTTACAATGCAAATATTTCTCATCACTCTTTGTGTTTGTTAATCTTCTGCGACATCTGGGCTACTCCATGGCGGCCTTCACCTGTGCGGCAATCTGCTTCATACCGCTCACATTGGGATGCCCGCACTGCTTGTCGATTCCCTGCAAGCGGATGACAGGAACACCGTAATGGGCACAGATGTTCATCACCGACTCATTGACGGGTGCAGAAAGTATGTCGTTCAGAATAAAATAAATCTTCACGTTGGGATAGTGGTCCTTCAGGTGCTCCAGCATGTAGGCCATAGCCGGGCGGAAGGAGTAGAGGTCTTGCCGGGTCCAGTCTTTATACTTATAATTACCCAGCGGCGACTTGGCCCATTCGTCATTCGTTGCGCCGAAGACCAGTATGATGTCAGGACTGCCCAGACGGTTCAGGCGTGTGCAGAACGAGCGGTCACTATAGTCAGCCTTGTCGTAGCCCGTGTAACTGATGGTAGCCCCCGAGAAGGAATTGTTGACGCAGAGCTTCATGCCCGTGTCGCGCAGCAGCTGGTGCCACCACGTCTGGCGCACTGACACGACATCCGTGCACTCCCACTGGCGGTCCCAATACCACACGGCGTTCGTGTCAGGTGTCAAATATCCCTCAAACGTACTATAACTGTCACCCAAGATGGATACACGCTGGCCTTCCAGCGTCCGGTTCTGTGCCTTGACGCTGACAACAGCCAGCATCACGACGGCGAGAAACAGATAACGATGTCTCATAAGTCAACACTCATTGCACATTAGTTAAACAAAAAGCCCATCAGAATGACTCCAATGGGCTACTTGGCGGTGCGTACGAGACTCGAACTCGTGACCTCCTGCGTGACAGGCAGGCATTCTAACCTACTGAACTAACGCACCTCGGTTTGCAAAGTAGCTCACATCTCGCTGTCTGGAAGCGGTGCGTACGAGACTCGAACTCGTGACCTCCTGCGTGACAGGCAGGCATTCTAACCTACTGAACTAACGCACCTCAATTGTGACGTTTCGCTTTTTGCGGATGCAAAGGTAGACAATATTTTCGAATAAACAAAACTTTTTAGCCAAAAACTTCAAAAAAACTTTTGCAACAGCACTGCGTCGTGACGGTTCTGCCCGTCTGAAAGCCACTCACGGAGCACCACGGAATGGCTGAATCCGGCTTTCCGAAACAGCCGGATAGCCGCTTCATTGTCCTGAGCAGTAACGACATAGAGCTGCCGCAGGTGAATGACATCAACCGCATAACGGCACAACTTGCTGACGGCAGCCGTAGCAAAACCTTGCCGACGGTAAACCGGACGGATGACCACGCCCACCTCAGCACGCAGATGCCGCGGGTCGAAGTTAACAAGGTCAATGATGCCCACCACGTCGCCCTCGGCCTCCTCTATCATCAGCCGCAGCTGACGGTCAGCATAGATGTCGTTGGACGAATGGGCAATGTAGTCGTGAAGCACATAACGGGAATAGGGAACATTGGTCACTCCCACCTGCCACAGTTCACGGTCGTTCTCTATGCGGTAGAGAATGTCAAGGTCTTCGGGTTCAAGGGCACGCAGCCGGATTTCTTTCATATTTGTCTTTAACTTCTTTAACTCCTTTAACTTCTTTAACTTCTTTAACTTCTTTAACTTCTTTAACTTCTTTAACTTCTTTAACTTCTTTAACTCCACACCTGACTAAAGTTGAATGATTTACCGTTTCCAGAACATCAGGTAATGCTTGACAAAGAAGATGAGCATTGCCTTATAGAACACATAGGCATAACGGAAACTGGTCTTGATGGTGCTGCGGCCTTTGAAGTGCACGATGTCGAGCGGCAAGTACCAGTTCATGTAACCGTGACGGAGCAACTGATAGCTGAGGTCAATGTCCTCGCCATACATGAAATAGTCCTCGTCAAGCAGTCCCACTTGGAAGAGGGCCTTGCGCCGCAGGAAGCAGAAAGCACCGCTGACCACTTCTATGCGACATGGTCTGTCCCAAGGCAGCCAGCTCATGTAGTAGCGACGACTATTGCCGAGATATTTGCTCAGCGCAATCCACGGCGTGGGTACGGCACGGCGCGACTCTGGAGCCACGCTGCCATCCTCATTATGCATACGCACACCGATGGCACCGCTGTCCACGTGAGCGTCGGCAAACGCTATGCACTCACGCAGCACGTTCTCACTGATGGTCGTGTCGGGGTTGAGCAACAGCACATAGTCGCCCGCACTCTGCCGGATGGCGATGTTGTTAGCACGCGAGAAGCCGAGGTTCTGCTTGTTCTCTATGTAGTTAACCTGCGGGAAGCGTTCACGCAAATAGGCCACGGAGCCGTCGTGCGACGCATTGTCAACCACAAGCACCTCCATGTCGATGCCCTGACCTGCCACGAAGACACTCTCAAGACACCTTTCTACGTAATCCTTGACGTTATAATTAACGATAATGACAGACAGTTTCATTTTCTTTATTCTTCTACATCAGCCATGCAGCGGCCCGTCGTGGGATAGACGAACGGCAGGCAAAGCAACATCATGATGGCCAGATAGCCATACGTTGACTGCATGAACATATAATATAATAAGGTATTAAGCACCATGGGTAGCATCAGCATGAGCAGCCGGCACGTTCCCCAAAGGCGCAGGGCTGACTCCTTGCGGCGAAGCAGGTCCTTATGTACGAACTCGAACTTGAACAGGTAGAGCGCCAGCGGCACGAAGCCCAACGCCAGTTCCATCATCAGTCGCAGCATGACCTCCAGCTCGACGTAGTTCTGCCACGTGCCCTTAGGCAGCAGCCCCGTCTCGAAGCACACCACCAGCAGCACCGCCAGCAGCACACAGCCCCAAAGCAAGCCCATCAGTATATTTCTTGTCGTCTTCATAACTTTCAACTTTCAATTTTCAATTTTCAACTTTCAACTCTCAACTTTCAACTTTCACCTCTCACTTTTAAACGGTACGCGGTTCAGGATGGAGCGTCCGAGCGTGACTTCGTCAGCATACTCCAGCTCGTCGCCTACGGCAATACCTCGCGCGATGACCGTCAGCTTCACGTCGTAAGAGGCCAGCTTGCGGAAGATGTAGAAGTTGGTCGTGTCGCCCTCCATCGTGGAGCTGAGTGCCAGGATGACCTCCTTCACCCCACCCGCTGCCACTCTGCTGACCAGTGATTCAATCTCCAGATCACTGGGCCCCACGCCGTCCATCGGCGAGATGACGCCGCCCAGCACATGATAGAGCCCGCCAAACTGCCCCGTGTTTTCTACTGCCAGCACGTCGCGTACGTTCTCCACGACGCAGATCAGCGAAGCGTCACGTTGCGGGTTAGCACAGATGGGACACAAGTCGCTGTCACTGATGTTGTGGCAGACGCGGCAGTACTTCACCTCGCGTTTCATCTGGCTGACCGCTTCAGCAAAGCGCTCAACGTCCTCCGTGTCCTGACGTAACAGGTAGAGCACAAGGCGCAGTGCCGTCTTGCGTCCGATGCCCGGTAACTTGGAAAACTCCTCGACTGCCTTTTCCAGCAGCTGCGACGGATATTGTTGTTGCATTCTTTTCCCCCTAAGTTAGGGGGTTGGGGGTCTGAACAAGCGAATCGGACCCATTTCCTTATGTTTAACTTCTGGGATCTGCGCCTGTTCAGACCCCCAACGCCCCCTAACTTAGGGGGCTTATGCTATCTCACTCAGTTCGAGCCAGCGCATGGATTTCTCGTCCAGTTCATCTTTCAGCTGAGGCAGACGTTTGCTCTTCTCTGTCAGCTCGTCAACCGAAAGGGTGCCGCTACACAACGCCGTCTCCAGTGCATGCTGTTCAGCCTCCAACGCCTCGATGTCACGTTCCAGTTGTTCCATCTCGCGCTTTTCCTTATAAGAGAGTTTGCGAGGACGGGGAGGAGAAGGCTTCTGACGCGACTTCTCCCCTCCCTCTACAGGGAGAGGCCGGGGCTGGGTCTCCTCCTGCATTTGCTCCCACTCTCTGTATTGTGTGTAATTGCCGGGGAAGTCCTTGATGACGCCGTCACCATGGAAGACCAGCAGATGGTCAACCACCTTGTCCATGAAGTAACGGTCATGGCTGACGACGATGACGCAGCCGGGAAAGTCCATTAGATACTCCTCCAGTATCTGGAGCGTCACGATGTCAAGGTCGTTGGTCGGCTCGTCAAGCACAAGGAAGTTGGGGTTGCTCATCAGCACCGTGCACAGATAGAGCTTGCGCCGCTCGCCGCCACTTAGCTTATAGACGTAATTATGCTGTTGTTCGGGGGTGAACAGGAAATACTGGAGCAGCTGTGAGGCCGTCATCCTGCGTCCGCCGAGCTCAATGTAGTCAGCAATGTCAGTCACCACGTCAATCACCTTCTGCTGATTGTCAAACTGGAGCCCGCCCTGCGAGAAGTAGCCGAAGCGCACCGTCTCGCCCACGACGACGCGCCCCTCGTCAGGCTGCATCTGCCCGAGCAGAATCTTCAGGAACGTTGACTTGCCCGTGCCGTTGTTGCCGACGATGCCCATCTTCTCATAGCGCGAGAAGTTGTAGTAGAAGTTCTTAAGTATGGTCAAGCTCCCTGCGTCGGCGGAAGGAAAGCTCTTCGAGATGTACTGACACTCAAATATCTTGCTACCTATATATACATGACTGGCTTTCAGCCTCAGCTGTCGTTCTTCCAACCGCTGCTTGGCCACCCGTTCCAGTTCATAGAACGCCTCCTCACGGTAACGCGCCTTGTGTCCCCGTGCCTGCGGCATGCGTCGCATCCACTCCAGCTCAGTGCGGTAAAGGTTGTTGGCGCGTGCTATCTCCGCCCGCCGTGCGTCCATGCGCTCCTGCCGTTTTTCCAGATAGTAGGCATAGTTGCCCTTGTAGGCATACAGCTGCCGGTCGTCCAGCTCCAGTATGCTGTCGCACACCCTGTCCAGAAAGAAACGGTCATGCGTCACCATCAGCAGTGTCCTGTTGCCACGCTGCAGGAATCCCTCCAGCCACTCTATCATTTCCAAGTCCAGATGATTGGTAGGCTCATCCAGAATCAGCAGGTCAGGCTCGGTAATCAGCACGTTGGCCAGCGCCACGCGCTTCTGCTGCCCGCCAGACAGTTGTCCCATTGGCTGACTGAGGTCGCGTATTTTCAGTTTCGTCAGAATCTGCTTGGCCTTGAGGAGCGTTTCATCCACAACTCTCCCTCCACCTTCAACCTTACACCCTCCACCAAATAGGCATGCATCCAAGACGCTCTCGTCGGGGTCAAACGTCGGCGACTGCTCCAGCATGCCGATGCGCAGGTCGCGCCGACAGACGATGCTGCCGCTGTCGTAGCCCTCACGCCCCGCAAGGATGTTCAGCAGGGTCGACTTGCCCGTGCCGTTCTTCGCAATGAGGCCGACACGCTGGCCCTCGGCGACAGAGAGACTGATGTCGTCGAAGAGTACAAGCGCGCCAAACGACTTGTGCAGGTGCTGAACGTCGAGATAGGGAACCATATAAGTTGAAAATTGAAAGTTGAGAATTGAAAGTTAGTCCTTCATGTCCTTGTTGATTTTCTCAATGTAGTCGAGCACGTCGTCACGCCCGACGGCCTTCTCTGCGCTGGTGATGAACATCGGCGGCAGTTCTTCCCACGTTTCCAGCAGCGTCTGCTTATATGCCTCGACAGCCGCCGCGGCCTTCGCCGTGCTCAGCTTGTCAGCCTTGGTGAAGACGATGGAGAACGGAACGGACGACTGCCCCAGCCACCCTATGAACTCAAGGTCAATCTTCTGTGGCTCGAGCCTGATGTCCACCAGCACGAACACATTGACCAGCTGTTCGCGTTGCAGGATGTAGCCGCGTATCATCTGGTCCAGCCGCTGTATCTCCTTCTTCGAGCGCTTGGCATAGCCGTAGCCCGGCAGGTCAACCAGATACCACTCGTTGTTGATGATGAAGTGATTGATGAGCAATGTCTTTCCCGGTGTGGCCGACGTCTTTGCCAGCTTCTTGTTGTTCGTCAGCATGTTGATGAGACTTGACTTGCCTACGTTCGACCGTCCGATGAAGGCATATTCGGGTTTCACGTCCTTGGGGCACATGCTCACCATGGGCGCACTCAGTGTGAATTCTGCTTTCTTTATCTGCATGATGTTGTGATTTTGCGTGCAAAGGTACGAATAAGTGAGTAAAAAGCAAAACTTTTTTTGCTTTTTCGAACGTGAGTACCTTCGGCCGCAAGTCAAAGGTACAATTAAAAATGATGCATCTTCGCCCGCTTTTTGCAAGTTTAACGGAAGAATCGAATGGAATTACAAATAAATTGCTTACCTTTGCAGCAAATTAACAAATACGAAGCAGATATGAACACAACGGACATTTTCAAGTGCTACGACAGCCCTGAGCAGTACGCCGAGGCATTTCAGCAGATGATTGACGCCCGCAAAAAATGGCGCGAGCAGATTCGTGAACATCCAGCAGCAACAGCCAAATGACACTCTCAGCCGACAAACTCAACCTTCGCTCGCCTTACCATCTGGCGCAAATCAACGACATGACGTTCAGTTTCGTGACCGACCAGCAGATACGCTACAACGTCGGTTTCTACAAAGACACGTACTTCATGGACGATGGTGCCTACCATTTCTTCATCGATAACAGCGAGCACGGGCACGGCTCCTACGACCCGAAGATTCTCGACGTAGTGACCATCATCCTCGAGGAGTTCTTCAGCCAGGAGCCCACCGTCATGCTCTACATCTGCGACCCCACTGACAAGCGTCAGGCCGCCCGCGACCGCCTCTATCACCTCTGGTTCTACGACTACGCCCGCAACCATGAGATGACGCTCTTCAGCGACAGTGTCACCTTCAAGAAAACGAAATACTACGCTGGCATACTCCTGCGCCATGACCATCCCCTGCACGACATGATTCTCGCCTACTATCAGGACTTCCTGAAGCATGTGCCGGAGTTGTTCGTTCCAAGAGACAAGTAACCCCCTATTCTCCTCCCATGTCCCCGTTCACCCTCACATATAGTTCCCTACGCTGCCTGACTCTCGGTAACGGGTGCGGGGAGCCGTTTTGTGTTCTATAGATTAGTAAACTTAAAACATTATCAAAAGTGTTTCACAATGTTTAAATTATGATTCGGCTTATAAATAAACTTCTATCTATAGTTCTTATAATATTTGCCATTATTTTTGTAACGTCAATCTTGTTGTTTTTGTTTATAAACAGCCCGCAACTTAACACAAAAGGTCATTCGCAAAATTATTACATGAAAGAATTGAATATGGAACAGTTCATGAAGAAATATGAAAATCTTTACCTTTCCAATTCACCTGATTCTTGCGAATATTTCTACTTTAAAGAACCCTATCATGGAGAAAACAAAAAAGTGAACTATGTATTTGACAAGGAAAAAATTTATGATAAATCCAGTGGCTACACCTGTGATTATTATATTCCTGCCATTGATGCAAAAATAGGTTTTATTGTATGTAATGAAGCCCCCCTTAGAATAATATTAGCCAACTACGAATACTCATATAATAGTATAGGATGGGCATCAGACAAGCCATATAAGCATGATAATCGTATTAATTACGCTGACAAATCCATAAGCGAAAATAGAAGGATTATGAAAGCCTTTGAAGAAACTATTTTAGATAAGATTGGCACATATGAGCGTGATGATATTCATGGCATGCTATGTTGGTATGACAGTTTTTTCCAAAGGCATTTCCTTTATTATTGCATTATTCTATTTATCCTTATTATCACGCGAATCGCCACAGCAAAGTTATACTTTAAGAAAAAAGCAGAGACTCGTTGACCTAAAGGTGCAAAAGAAACATTTTAGCAAACAAACATGAAAAAGATATACCTCTTAATACTATATGATTGATGACACGAAGGTTGGGATTTTATATTACAAAATATACGGCTATGGGCAAGCTTTTCGTAGCGTACTGGGCTTTTTAATCATGCAGGTTTTATTGCTGTGTGTATATTACACATTATCAATCATCACGTCCAGACTTAGTCAGGAAAACCGGGGACTCCTGTGAGTACTTTTTTAGGAAATAATTTTGTAAATGCAACACCTTCGCCTGCTTTTTGCATATTTAACGCCCGAATCGCATCATGTTTGCGGAAAAAGTTGTATCTTTGCACCTGTTATAACACTTTAATGCGCATAATTATGGCAACAACGACATCAATATCAAATCCGGCCCAGATGATTATCACGCTGGAGGACAATGCACTCGTGGCCGACATCAAGCGGGCACTGAAGCTGATTCGCGGCGTGGCATCGGTGCGTGTAGCCACCATCAACGACGACAACACCATCACCCCCGCCATGCGACGTTCCATCAACAAGGCCCGCCGCGAATATGCCAACGGCGAAACCATCTCATGCAGCACCCCCGAGGAGATGCAGCGTTATTTCGACAGCCTATGACCTACACGATTGACTATTCCAAGGAGGCTGACCGTACGCTGCGCAAGTGGAAGAAGTCGAACCCAAACCTTTTCAAGAAAGCGACGAAGATTCTGATGGACATCATGCAGCATCCCCGCACCGGTTTGGGCCATCCCGAGGCACTCGTCGGAGGCAACGATGTGACCTATTCACGCCACATCACAGCCCACGATCGCATTATCTACGACATCTATGACGACCGCGTCACGGTGCTTGTCGTTCAAGCCGAGGAACACTACAACGACAAATAGCCATGTGCCCCTGTCAGGGCAGAAATCTTGCAAATCTTTACAAATCCAACAATATTATTGGTAGATTTGATTAGATTTGTGGGATTTCTCGCCGTAGGCGACTACTTTAGGACATTAAGGCCAAAACGCAACACCTTCGCCTGCTTTTTGCATATTTAACGCCCGAATCGCATCATGTTTGCGGAAAAAGTTGTATCTTTGCAACCGAAACGTTTAAATAGATACATAGCTATGTGTACAATAACATTAGAGTATAACCAGAACAGTGCGCTTGCACGGCGCAAGCTTGCTGCACTGCTGGCCACGGGTCTTTTCCTGCAAAAGGACATGAAGCCCGACGAGCCAACGCGAGAAGAGGCAGAGGCTCACCACAAGTTCATTGAGGAGTTCCTCTATGCGTCGAAGATCAATTCTGCCAAAGCTTTTGCCCGCCACCTAAAATGAAGTACCACCAGAAAGATATTGTGGAGATTGATTTTCCAATCCCCGGCGAGGGTTACAAGGTACACCCCGCACTGATTGTTTCTAACGACGATTTGCAACTCGACGAGGGTTTCGTTTATGTGGCCTTGATATCGTCGCAGGACTTCGGCTACAGCCGCCACTACGCCTATCCGCTCACCGA
>JAFUSC010000007.1 GCA_017467705.1 Prevotella sp.
GCGGGCACTCAACGAAAAAGGCCCCCTTTCATTTGAAGACCTACAACGTGAAACACTTCTCGACTCAGAGTCCGTCTGCACCGCCATCGGCTGGCTCGCCCGCGAGGACAAAATCTGCTTCGACGAGCAGAACGGTATCAGAAAGAGGAGCAGGAACGCAGAAATGCCCAGAAGCACCCTGTGAAAAAATAGTTAATTGTGTTAAATTTCGGGCTTTGTTTTCTTCAGGATTTTGGGGCCTAAAAAATAATCCCAAAGGAGTTTTGTAGCTCCCCTGCCGGTTTTTCGACGGGAAAAAGAGGGTAAAAAGGACGAAAAACACGCATTTCGGCGGTAAATTTACCGCATGCAGGCCGTAAACTTACCGCTTGCGGAGGTTTATGTACCGCCTCGGAGGGAGTTAGGTACCGCCTAAAGGGGAGTTAGGTGCCGCCTAAAGGGGAGTTAGGTACCGCCTAACTCCAACGTGCAGGCGCCCCAAAAACGACAAAAAGCGTATCACTCTATTTGTCAACGACTTACAAAGACGTTCAAAGCTCGCATATTTACGCGCGACTGACCATAAAAACGAAAAGTGCCCCTTCTTCGTGTTAAAGGATTTCGTCCATTAGTTAAACTTTGCTAACGCCGTTTGGCTTTCGGGCAGTGCTGGCGCAGGAAGTCGAGCACGAAGTCAAAATCTTCGTCGGGCACGAAGATGCGGTTGTGGTCAAAGAGCTGGTTCACCTTGATCAGGTTCATCCACCGGCGCGGCACGACGTGCTTGACGTTGGCCAATACTGACGTGCTCTTCGTGTGGGTAGCCGTCATCAGTCCTTGGCCCACCATGCCGGGACGTCCCGACGCAGCACCGGCCAACGCGGTGAGGGCACTGAGCTTGCGCGCCTTCTTCACCTGCTGCGGTGCCTGCTCGTGGCAAATCTCATGCTCATCCATCGTGAACACCACGATGTATTTCCAGCCGTAGTACCACGCCACGAAGAAGTAAGCCACGTAGCCCAGTACGAACAGACCAAGCAGAATGAGCAGAAGCACCCACGTGGCGCCCCATAATGAATCAAGCGACATGCTGCCCGCACAGCTGATGATGGTGATGTTGAACAGCCACACCACGATGAAGCTGATGGCCAAGACCTTGTAGACATCAAAAAGAATAGAAGGGTTGGTAAGCATCTTCACCTCATAAATCCAGCGGTACTTACCGTCAGGATAGAGCTGCACGCGGTAGCCGATGTCACTCAGCGGCGGAGTGGGGGACTTCATTCTTTTAGGAGTTAAGGAGTTATGGAGTTAAGGAGTTGCAGACAAATGTACCGTAGGGCATATTACAGACGAATGTACCTTTGGACATGATGGGGTGTTTACAACTATTGTCTGTAACTCCTGAACTCCTGCAACTCCTGTAACTCCTAAAAAGGAAGAATCAATCTACCGGATGGAAGCTGTCACGCTCGCCGGCTACGTAAGCCTTGCCGTCCTCTTCCTTCAGGTAAACCTCGAGGTCGCTGAAGAAGCCTGTCTGCTGCATGGCCTTGAGGTCGGTCTTAGCCGCATCCTCAGTGGCATACTCCTTAGCTTCGCTCAGGTGATTCTTGAAACTCATCTGCTTTGCAGCATTGTCGAATACTGCAATCCACTCATTCTTTTCTCTGTCGCCGATAACAAATGATTTACTCATAGCTTTTTGTTTTTAAATAGTTTGTTTTCTAATGATGTTTTCTGCCTGCAAAGTTACGATGAATTTCGTTTCGTTATCACTTGGCCGGTAGAATTTTTCACGTAAACGTTTATCTTTTGTAAGGAGTTACAGGAGTTATGGAGTTAAAGAAGTTAAAGAAGTTAAAGGAGTTAAAGACAATAGCGCTAAAGGGTCCATACTATCAATAATATGATATACACCCCTACGGTACATACGTCTTTAACTCCTTTAACTCCATAACTCCTTTAACTCCTAACCTAAACGAATCAATATGCGAACAGCGGATAGTCCTTCATGCGGTTGTTAACGCGCTGGCGCACAGAAGCTATCACCTCTTCGTTCGTCGGGTCGTTCAGCACTTCCTCGATGAGAGCTGCAATCTCAATCATCAGGTCTTCCTTGGCACCACGGGTGGTGATGGCAGGTGTGCCGAGACGGATGCCACTGGTCTGGAAAGCAGAGCGGGAGTCGAACGGAACCATGTTCTTGTTGACGGTGATGTCAGCAGCCACAAGTGCGTTCTCGGCCACCTTACCTGTCAGATCAGGATACTTGGAACGCAGGTCAACGAGCATGGAGTGGTTGTCGGTGCCACCACTGACGATGGTGAATCCACGCTTAGTGAGTTCGTCGGCCAGCACGCGGGCGTTCTTCTGCACCTGCTTGGCCCACTCTTTGAACTCAGGCTGCAGAGCTTCCTCGAAGGCGACGGCCTTGGCAGCAATGACATGCTCCAACGGACCGCCCTGCTGTCCAGGGAAGACGGCAGAGTTGAGCAGGGCTGACATCTTCTTGATTTCGCCCTTCGGCGTCTTCAGTCCCCAAGGATTGTCGAAGTCCTTACCCAGCAGGATGATGCCGCCACGCGGACCGCGCAGCGTCTTGTGGGTGGTGGAGGTGACGATGTGAGCCCACTTGACAGGATTCTCAAGCAGACCGGCAGCGATGAGTCCTGCGGGGTGAGCCATGTCAATCATGAGCAGGGCGCCCACCTTGTCAGCAATCTCACGCATGCGCTTGTAGTCCCATTCACGGCTATAAGCCGAGCCACCGCCGATAATCAGTTTAGGCTTGTGCTCAAGGGCCAGCTGCTCCATCTGGTCGTAATCCACGCGACCGGTCTCAGGGTTCAGGTCATAACCGATGGCCTTATAGAGGATGCCGCTGGTGTTGACGGCAGAGCCATGTGAGAGGTGTCCACCGTGTGCCAGGTTCAGGCCCATGAAGGTGTCACCGGGCTTCAGCACGGCGAGCAGTACGGCAGCGTTGGCCTGTGCACCGGAGTGGGGCTGCACGTTGGCATACTCGGCACCGAAGAGCTTGCACACACGGTCGATGGCCAGCTGCTCTACTTGGTCTACCACCTGACAGCCACCATAGTAACGCTTGCCGGGATAGCCCTCGGCGTACTTGTTGGTCAGGTAGGAGCCCATAGCTTCCATTACCTGATCGCTGACGAAGTTCTCGCTGGCAATCAATTCAATACCTTTCAGCTGACGCTGATGTTCTTTCTCAATGAGGGAGAAAATCTCGTTGTCTCTTTTCATCTGTCTGTTTGTTTATTGTGGTTTATACTGTTTCACATACTACAGCGCTTCGTCGTCGGGACGCTGTAAAACACGAAGCGCCGTCTTGGGAAGATGGCGCTTCTTACGTAGCCATGCTTCTTTGCGGGCTTCGTATTGTTGCTGATGTGTCTCTAAGAATCCGTCGGCCATGATGATAGGGCTTACCTGAACTGGTTATAGATGACACTAATGGTGATGGGAGCGTGTGGGTTAGCGCTGCCGCCCACCAAGCGACTGCTGGTTATCGACATCAGGTTCGACACCCTGCGGAAGTCTGTCGAGCTGGTCGAACTGCTCAGCGTGGCCTCTACGGGAATCAGCACCACCTTATTCCAGTTCTCCGTCTCGTTGCGGTGCGCATACATGTGGGAAATAAGATGCGTGATGTTATTGAACGAGTAGGAGTTCTTGCTTGTGCTGAGTGCTGCGATGTACGACGTGGTGTAGTTGGGCAGGCTCTTGCTTTCAAAGAAGGAGTTGATGCTGTCACGCGGAATCATCAACAGGTAGCTAGCATCTTTCAACTTCATCTCGTCCGTGTCCAAGGCATTGTAGCGGTAGAAGCTGATCTGTGCTGAGCTGATAGTGTCAGTCTCGTGTCCGCGCTTCATTTCGTCAACGGGCAGCGTCACCTCGGTGAAGATGCCTGCGGGCGTCTTGATATAAGTGCAGGTATTATCAGCAGCCAGCTGCTTCATGCGCTCTTTGTCGTTGATGATGTTGTTGGTCTGCATCACCTCTTCCGTTCCGGTGAATATCTTGGCGTAGCTGGTGACGGTGCCGTTGACTGTTGCACGCAGGTAGATGACCAGCTCCGTCGTGTAAATCTCAGACATGAGGCCCAGCCCACCTGTGGTCTTGAAGTAGAAGCCGGGACACACATCGTGCACAAACGAGTAGGAGTTCTTGAAACGTTCAGGATGGTCGTAGTAGCTGCGCAGAATATAGGTGCCATAGTTCTTGAACGTATTACCTTCCTTGTCCGTGTAGGGCTCGTTGAGCGTGATGTTGATGTAGGGCATGTATGATGATGATGCTCTCGCGCTGTCCTTGACGAGGAAGTTTGTGTAGCTGTAGCTCTTTTCCTTGATGATGCCGTCAGTGCGCACAATGCCTTCCTCCTCGGGGGCGAAGTCGGAGTAGTAGGCCACGCCTTCTTTGACCGGGGTGCTGAGCTCATAGACCTTGAGCTTCATAGGTGCCAGCGAGTCACCGACGTATGAATTGATGTAGATGTTGAGGTGGCACGAGTCGGCAATAACGTTGTCGTCCTCGAGACTGACGATTTCACTCTTGGCAGGAAGCATAGAGGCCGTGGTCTCTTCCAGATGCATGAACTGCGTGGTGTAGCTGCCTGTCACGTAGGCACCGGTCTCAGGGTCCTTGATGCGGCCAAGATAGGTGTAACGGCTCTGCGTGACGACAGAGTCAACCATGATGGAGCGTGAGGAAACCGTAAAAGTATCGGCAACAATCTGGAAGCGGTCAAGACGGTTGGTCAGTGAAGCTCCGATGTTGTCAGTAGAGTCATCGCAGGCAGAGAAGGCCATTGCTGCCAACACAAATCCTGCAATCCATTTTGTTTTCATTGCGTGTTGAGTGTTTTTATGTTCAGTTTTGAGCGGTTTAGTTTTATTGTTGACAAATCTGGTCATAGAAAGCCTCGTATGCATCAGCGAAGTCCTCGCCTGGATATTTCAGCAGCGGCAGGCCACGCTCTTCGGTGTACTTGAGCAGGCTGGCGTTTACTTCGCTGTCTGCCTCAATGATGCCGTCGCTGTAGTCAATGGCCAGCTTACCCAGCTCCTCAAAGTCGAAGTTGTCGTTGTACTTCTTCAGCAAGGGAGCCTTGGCATCACGGAACTCCAGACACTTCTTGAAGTTCTGACCGAGGTCATTGTTCAGACTCTTCGTGAACAATGAAGTGACGACCTTGGTGTTGGCAAACGACGGCTCCTCGTGATAGGCTTTCTTGATGTAGAGCGGCACCACGGCGCTCATCCAGCCCTGACAATGAATGATGTCAGGCGCCCAACGCAACTTGTTCACCGTTTCCAATACGCCACGTGCAAAGAAGATGGTACGCTCACCGTTGTCGGGATAGTCCTCGCCAGCCTCGTTCATAGTCATCTGCCGTTTCGAGAAGTAGTCCTCGTTGTCAATAAAGTAGACCTGAATACGTGTATTCACGATGGAGGCTACCTTGATGATCAGCGGGTGGTCCGTATCATTGATGATGAGGTTCATGCCCGACAGACGTTGCACTTCGTGCAGCTGCCCGCGGCGCTCATTGATGTTACCCCATTTCGGCATGAAGGTACGAATCTCGTGTCCCTTCTCCTGAATGGCCTGTGGCAGAGCCTTGCCCATGAGTGAGAGCTCGCTGTCTGGTACGTACGGAGTGATTTCCTGATTGATGAATAAAATCTTCTTTGCCATGTTATTATGAGTTTTACTCATGCAAAGGTACGAAAAATTCTTGGTAAAACGTCATTTTGCAGTGCTTTTTAGGTTTTTTAGGCACTTATTTGGCATATTTTCACGATATTTTTTCCTTATTTGATAAAAATGTTGTTATTTTGCACCCGATTTCGCAAATCAGTGAATGATTCATCTGATAATTGATAAGAAGAAATGAAAGTATTTAATAAGATTGTTGATCTTCAGAACGCCTTGTTCGATGAACGGAAACAGGGACGTGAAGTAGGCCTTGTACCTACGATGGGTGCCCTGCACGAAGGACATGCCTCATTAGTACGCCGCAGCGTAAAGGAAAACGGAATTACGGTCGTGTCGGTATTTGTCAACCCCACGCAGTTTAATGACAAAAACGACCTGAAGAATTATCCGCGGACATTGGAAGCTGACTGCCAGCTGCTGGAGGAGTGCGGCGCTGACTATGTGCTGGCTCCGTCGGTGGAGGAGATGTATCCTACACCCGACACACGTCAGTTTGAGTATCCACCTGTCTCGACCGTGATGGAGGGCGCGCATCGTCCGGGTCATTTCAATGGTGTCTGTCAGGTGGTTAGCAGATTGTTCTATATTGTCAAACCCGATCGTGCCTATTTCGGTGAAAAGGACTGGCAGCAGATAGCTGTGGTGAAAGCGATGGTCAAGCATCTGGGAATTCCTGTGCAGATTGTTGAGTGTGACATTGTGCGCGATCAGGACGGTTTGGCCAAGAGTTCGCGCAATACGCTCTTATCGCCTGACGAGCGCGCCATTGCCCCGACCATCTACAAGGCTCTTAAGGCCAGTGTGACTTATGCCAAGAAGCACACCGTACAGCAGACGCACGACAAGGTGGTTAAGGACATCAATGCCGTCGAGGGACTTGACGTAGAATATTTCTCTATTGTTGATGGCAACACCCTTCAGGATATTGAGAACTGGGAGGATTCTGACTACGTCGTGGGTTGTATCACCGTCTATTGCGGCAAGACGCCCATCCGTCTCATTGACCACATCAAATATAAATCATAATCCGTAAACCGTAATAGAACAGAAAAGATGTTGATAGAAGTATTGAAGTCAAAACTCCATTGTGTTACCGTTACGGAGGCTAATCTCCATTATATGGGTAGCATCACTATTGACGAGGACTTGATGGATGCGGCTAACCTTATTGCTGGCGAGAAGGTACAGGTGCTGAATAACAATAACGGCGAACGTTTTGAAACCTATGTCATCAAGGGCGAACGTGGCAGTGGCTGCCTCTGCCTCAATGGTGCAGCGGCACGCAGAGTGCAGGTGGGCGACGTCTGCATAGTCATCTCTTATGCCTTGATGGACTTCGAGGAGGCGAAATCTTTTAAGCCCAGCATCGTGTTTCCCAAAGAAGGAAACAAGCTATAAAAAAAGCCGCTCACTGAGCGGCTTTTTCATTTCTTTGTATAGGAGATTACTCAATCACCACGAGCGCATCGTCTTCCATGACGCTCTGTCCCGGCTGAACGAGAATGGCTGTGACTTTTCCGCTCTTCTCAGCTTCCAAGTTGTTAGCCATTTTCATAGCTTCCAACACAATGACGGTATCGCCTGCCTGAACTTCGTCGCCCACAGCAACCTTGATCTCAATGATAGTGCCAGGCAGCGGAGCCTTGACAGCATTCTCGCGGTTGACATTAGCGGCGTCACCAGCGGGAGCAGCACTCTCTGTAGCTTCAGCCTTGGGCTTGCCCAGTACGACTTTTTTCTTCTCGGGTTCGGCTTCTGGCTCCATTTCCACTTTGAAGTCTTCGCCATTTACTTTGACGGCGGCAATGTTGTCGGCGATATCGCCAATCTCAACTTCATACTTGTTGCCGTTGATGGTATACTTATATAATTTCATGTTACTTTGTTTTAAGGATGTTCTGTCATCGTGAGGGCATAGCCATTCCACTGGGTCGTCTTCTCCTGTATGGTGATGATGCCCGTCTCCTTGTCGTGGACGTTATTGCCCTTGAACTCGTGCAGAGCCAATGCAATGGCTGCATATACTTCGTTCTTGTTCATACGCAATAAGTATTACATAGGTATGTTACCATGCTTCTTGGCAGGCAGAGCGTCGCGCTTGGTGGCGAGCTGTGCCAATCCACGGCAGATGCGGAAGCGCGTGTTGCGCGGCTCAATCACGTCATCAATATAGCCATACTTGGCTGCCTGATAAGGATTAGCAAAGAGCTCGTCATACTCCTGCTCCTTCTCGGCAATGAATGCCTTGACGTCCTCGCCAGCTTCCTTCTTAGCCTTGGCTTCCTTGGCGTAGAGCACGGCGGCAGCACCGCTGGCACCCATCACAGCAATCTCAGCTGAGGGCCATGCATAGTTCAGGTCGGTGTGAAGCTGTTTCGAACCCATCACGATGTGCGAACCGCCGTATGACTTACGCAGCGTAACCGTAATCTTGGGGACGGTAGCCTCGCCGTAAGCGTAGAGCAACTGTGCACCGTGCAGGATGACGGCATTGTACTCCTGACCTGTACCGGGCAGGAATCCGGGAACGTCGACCAACGACACGATGGGGATGTTGAAAGCGTCGCAGAAACGGACGAAACGGGCACCCTTACGTGATGCGTTCACGTCGAGCACGCCGGCGTAGCATGAAGGCTGGTTAGCCACGATGCCTACGCTCTGGCCGTTGAAGCGTGCAAAGCCCACAATAATATTCTTGGCGAACTTAGGCTGCACCTCGAAGAACTCGCCGTCGTCAACCACAGCACCGATGACCTTATACATATCGTAGGCCTCGTTGGGGTTCTCGGGAATAATCTCGTTGAGTGAATCCTCCAGACGGTCGATGGGGTCGGTGCACTTCTTGCGGGGAGCCGTCTCCATGTTGTTTGAAGGAATATAGCTCAGCAGCGTCTTGATCATCTGCATGCCCTCTTCCTCAGTCTTAGCCGTAAAGTGGGTTACACCGCTCTTCGTAGAGTGTACGCTGGCACCACCCAGATGCTCCTGGTCGATGTCCTCGCCCGTGACAGTCTTCACCACTTTCGGACCTGTGAGGAACATGTATGAGATGCCTTCCATCATCAGCGTGAAGTCAGTAAGGGCAGGGGAGTAGACAGCACCACCGGCGCAGGGACCGTAGATTCCAGAAATCTGTGGAATAACACCCGAAGCGAGGATATTACGCTCGAAAATCTCAGCATAGCCTGCCAATGCGTTGATGCCTTCCTGAATACGTGCACCGCCAGAGTCGTTCAGACCGATGACAGGAGCGCCCATCTTCATGGCCATATCCATCACCTTGCAGATCTTCTGGCTCATGGTCTCCGAGAGTGAACCGGCATGAACGGTGAAGTCCTGTGCGAAAACGAAGACCAGACGGCCGTCGATGGTTCCACTACCGGCTACAACACCGTCGCCAAGGAACTGCTTTTTCTCCATGCCGAAGTTGTGGCAACGATGCTCCTTGAACATGTCGTACTCTTCGAACGAACCTTCGTCGAGCAGCATGTCAATGCGCTCACGAGCGGTGTATTTACCTTTCTGATGTTGTTTCTCAATTGCTTTCTCACCACCGCCGAGACGTGCCTGCTCGCGCTTGGCAATGAGCTGCTTAATCTTTTCTAATTGCTTACTCATTGTTTGTTTATTTCAATTATCAGTTTTCAATTATCAATTTTCAATTTA
>JAFUSC010000110.1 GCA_017467705.1 Prevotella sp.
CGTGGAGGAAGCTGACATCAGCAGCTATGCCGAGCAGCAGGACTACCGCCGACAGCTGAAGCGGTGCCCCCACGAGCACGAGACCAACAGGACGGCCATTAGGGGGCTGTTTGCACAGATGCAGGCACTCCATGCCGACGCCCGGCAGTCAGTCTGGAACGCTCTGGAGTCGACTGGCAAACTGGTCGAGTATTAAATAATATTAATTCCTGCACATGATTTGCGTTTCGTGATGAGTTTTTTCGTATCTTTGCTACAAAACATAGACGTCATGATGTTGTTGAAACGATATACAGTCCTCGTGCTGTGCCTCTGCGTATGTCTTGGGGCAGCATCGCAGGCAGGCAAGCGCAAGCGTCGGCCGGCAGTCAGCGAGACGGCTGCTGATCCGCGTGTGGAACAAATGATACACAACACGCAGCGCATCATGTTCATTGACAGCGTCGTGGTGACCCGCAAGGAGGCCGTGACGCAGCTGAGCCTGACCCCGCAGGCAGGCCACATCAGGCAGGACGCGCAGCATCTGTGCCACGAAAACGAGATAGGCAGTCGCCGCATTTACTCCGACGATGCAGGCAGGCTGCTGATGCAGACGAAGACTGGCGGCGAATGGGGCGACGAGCGGGAGCTGGCCGGGCTACGCGAGCCGGGCGTCATTGATACGCTGCGCTGTCCGTTCATGATGAACGACGGCATGACACTCTATTTTGCCGCAAAAGGCTCGGAAAGCATTGGTGGCTATGACATCTTCGTCACACGCTATGACACGGACACACACACGTTCCTAAAGCCTGAGAACGTCGGCATGCCCTTCAATAGCACGGCTGATGACCTGTTCTACGTCATCGACGAGGGGGCTCGTGTGGGCTACTTTGCCACGACACGCCGCCAGCCTGAGGGCATGGCCTGCATCTACAGCTTTATCCCCCCGACCACACGGCAGACGTATGCGGAAGGCTATGACCTGCACCAGCTGAAAGGTCTCGCCGAAATCAGCAGCATTGCCGACACGTGGAGCAATGAGAAGGAGCGCATCAATGCTCAGGAGCGCATGCTTCAGGCACAGCGTCAGCCCCGTGACCCCGTGGCTGAGAGTGCGGTCAGGTTTGCCGTTGACGGGAACACCGTCTACAGCAGCCCCTCCGATTTCAAAGCACCCGGCAATGCTGACCGGTTCAGGCAGCTGCTATACATGCAGAAAGAGTACGGCAATCAGCAGGAGGAGCTCACCAAGTCACGCAACTACTATGCAAAGGCCGCACAGAGTGAACGCCCGCAGCTGGCAGACGACATAGCCAGGGCGGAGCGGGAGCTGGAAGATGCGGAGCTGGCCATCAGACAATTAGAAAAAGAGATACGCAACATAGAAGTACAATTTTTAAATCATTAGGCCTATGAAAAAGTTATTTCCAGAGTCAGAACTCATTATCAACAACGACGGCTCGTGTTTTCACCTTCATCTGAAGCCTGAACAGCTGGCCGACAAAATTATCCTCGTCGGCGATCCGGCACGCGTCAACACCGTGGCAGCCCACTTCGACACGCAGGAGTGTGAAGTCAGCAGCCGCGAGTTCCACACCATCACCGGAACGTACAAAGGCAAGCGCATCACCTGCCAGAGTCACGGCATCGGCTGCGATAACATCGACATCGTGGTCAACGAGCTCGATACGCTGGCCAACATCGACTATGCCACCCGCACAGAGCGTGACGAGCACCGCACGCTGACCATGGTGCGCATAGGCACCTGCGGCGGACTGCAACCTTTCACCCCGACCGGGTGTTTTGTCGCATCGGTTAAGAGCATCGGCTTTGACGGCCTGCTCAACTACTACGCCGGGCGCAATCAGGTGTGCGACCTTCAGCTCGAAGAAACCTTCAAGCAGCACATGCAGTGGGACCCCATCAAGGGTGCACCCTATGTAGCCGTAGCCGATCAGGAACTGATTAACCAGATAGCCCAAGACGACATGGTGCGTGGCTACACCGTGGCATGCGGAGGTTTCTACGGACCTCAGGGCAGACAGCTCCGTGCCGAGATAGCTGACCCGCAGCAGAATGAGAAAATTGAGTCGTTCGAATACGATGGAATGAGAATCTGTAACTTCGAGATGGAGTCCTCTGCCCTTGCCGGCCTTGCTTCACTCCTTGGACACCGCGCTATGACCTGTTGCATGGTCATTGCCAACCGCTACGCCCAGAAGATGAATACCGAGTACAAGAACTCCATCGACACACTGATTACGAAAGTCCTCGACCGAATTTAATTTTCAATTATCAATTGTCAATTGTCAATTATTAATTCTATTGATACCATTTGCGCCCTTGCCACAGCCCCTGGTGGTGCCCTCTGCATCATCAGGGTCTCTGGCCCGCGTGCGCTCTCGGTCGTCAGCGCCATCAGCACCGTGTGCTGCGATACGGTTGCAGCTAACACCATCCACTATGGTCACATCGTTTCCCCCCTCCCTTCGGAGGGGTCGGGGGAGGCCCTCATTGATGACGCCCTGATATCCGTTTTCCGCGCTCCTCACAGCTACACAGGCGAGGACAGCGTGGAAATCTCCTGCCACGGTTCACGCTACATATTGAATAAAGTGTTAGAGCTGCTGGTGCAGCAAGGCTGCCGCATGGCCAACCCCGGCGAGTTCACCCAACGTGCCTACCTCAACGGCAAGATGGACCTCTCGCAGGCAGAGGCTGTGGCCGACCTCATTGCCTCCACCAACCGGGCTACCCATCAGCTCGCCATGAGCCAGCTCCGGGGTAGCGTCTCTTCAGAATTGTCACTCTTGCGTGAAAAGCTCCTCAAGCTCACTACCCTTTTGGAACTGGAGCTCGACTTCTCAGAGCATGAAGACCTTGAGTTTGCTGACCGCACCGAACTGTTGGAACTGTCAACGACCATAGAGGCTCACATTGCCCGTCTCATCAAAAGCTTTGAGACAGGACAGGCCATGAAGCAAGGTATCCCTGTCGCCATCGTTGGCAAGACCAACGTGGGTAAATCCACCCTGCTCAACCGTCTGCTCCGTGATGACCGCGCCATTGTCTCCGACATCCACGGCACCACCCGCGACACCATCGAAGACACCATTGACATCCAAGGCGTCACTTTCCGTTTTATCGACACCGCCGGTATACGCCAGACTGCCGACAAGGTAGAACAGATAGGTATAGAGCGTACATACGCCGCCATCTCCAAAGCCCGCATCATCCTGTGGCTCTTAGATGCAGAGCCTACTCAGAAAGAACAGCAGGAAATGGCTGACCGCAGCAAGGGCAAGGCTCTCATCATCGTCAGTAACAAGTCCGACCAAGGTGTAGCGGTAGCCAGTTCTTCATTTTCCATTCCTCATTCTTCATATCTCCAAGTGAGTGCCAAGACTGGCCAAGGCATCCCTGCCCTTGAACAGGCCATTTACGCTTCCGCCGGGCTCCCTACCCTTTCCGACACAGATGTCATCATCACCAATGCCCGTCACTACGATGCCCTTCAGCGTGCTCACGCCAGCATCCTCCGCGTCATCAAAGGCATGGGGGGCAATGATAATTCTTCACCCTCCTTCCTTCACTCTCCGCTTCCCTCCGACCTGTTAAGTGAAGAACTCCGCCAAACCCTTGATATCCTTGCCGAAATCACCGGCGGCCAGATTACTCCACAGGAAACCCTCAACAACATCTTCTCCCACTTCTGCGTCGGAAAGTAGTTTGCGTGGGGAAATAAGTTTAGTTTACTCCTTTTATATAGAAGGCGAGCTAATCTAAGCCGCTTGTAATCGAAATCAGCTATTATAAAAAATATTACCTATGTAATCTTCGAGGTACAGGTCGCACCGTTTTGAGGGGCTGTGCGCACTGTTTTGCGGTTCAAAACGGTTATTTCCCGACCGTCCACCTTGGGCTGCGCGATCATCCACCTTGGGCTGCGCAGTCGCGCAGCTCTAGCTGGACGCTCGGACACAGGGATTATTGTACCGCAAAACGGTTTATCTGGCTCCCAAGAACTGCGCGTTCTGCTCCGGCAATTATAATTGGATTATTTGGAAGCATTGTGGTCTGGATGATGCAATTAAGGCTGACACTCATTATTGGTGTCAGCCTTAATGTTTATAAGGGTGATTATATTCTTAGTTCTTGAAGAAGTCCTTTACGGCTTCGTTGGGAACCATCTGCTCATCGAAGATGTAGGCACCCGTCTTGGGGCTCTTCACCATCTTGATAACCTTTGTGTAAGCGCGACCATCCTTTGAGCCTTCGTGGAGGGTAGCGACGGTTTTTTTTGCCATAGTTTTACCTTTTTACTTTTTAAACCTTATTACCCTTACTTGATCTCCTTGTGAAGTGTCATCTTCTTCAGGATGGGGTTATACTTCATGAGTTCCATTCTCTCAGGAGTGTTCTTACGATTCTTGGTCGTAATGTAACGGCTGGTGCCGGGCATGCCAGAGTTTTTGTGCTCTGTGCACTCCAGAATGACCTGAACGCGGTTACCCTTTGCTTTCTTGCTTGCCATAGTTATTAATCTCCTATTACTTTAATGTCTTTCCAATCTACATAACCTTTAGCAACAGCCTGCTTCA
>JAFUSC010000111.1 GCA_017467705.1 Prevotella sp.
ACCATCTTACGATACATGGTATACATGCGCTGACGCGAAATGTAGCCCACCAAGTGCTGCTCCGTGTCAAGCACCGGCAACCAGTCGGCCCCGGTCCTGTCAAACGTCTGCACCACTTCCGTCATCGGCTGTGCACTACTGAGCGTTGCCGGCGGCTGCGCCATGAGTTGCGTAGCCTTGAAGTGGTGATACAGCTCAAAGCGGAACACCACGTGACGTATGCGCCGTATGTCTATCTCGCCGAGCAACGAGCCTGCTGCATCAAGCACGGGCAGCATGTCCGTGCGCGAACGTGCAATCTTGTGTACGATCTGTCCCAATTCCGTGTCAGGCTCCACGGGCACAAAGTCACGGTCAATCACGGAGTCCAGACTCATCAGCGTCAGCACGGCATGGTCCGTGTGGTGGGTGATGAGCTTGCCCTGCCGCGCCAACCGCATGCCGTAGATGCTATGGGGCTCAAAGATATTGATGGTCAGATACGAGCACACGCTGACAATCATCAACGGCATGAAGAGATTATAGCCGCTCGTTATCTCGGCTATCAAGAAGATGCCTGTCAGCGGTGCATGCATGACGCCCGACATGACACCGGCCATGCCGAGCAGTGCGAAGTTCTTTTCGGGCACGTAGACGCCGATGTTGTTGATGTTCCACACACGGGAAAACAGGAAGCCGGCAAAACAGCCGATAAACAGACTCGGCGCAAACGTTCCGCCCACACCGCCGGCGCCGTTGGTGGCTGAGGTGGCTAAGACTTTAGTCAACAGCACCAGCACCACATAGGCCACAAGCCACTCCCCGTGACCGTAGAACAACGAGCCGGAGAGAATCTGTTGCCAGTCGGCCTCTGTCCTACCATTCAGCAGCAGGTTGATGTCACGGTAGCCTTCGCCATAAAGCGATGGGAACAGGAAGATGAGCGAGCTCAGCAGTATGCCGCCAATGAGCAGCCGCACGTAGGGTTTGTCCTTGAAACGGGCGAAGAGTCCCTCGGTGGCGTTCATCAGGCGTATGAAGTAGAGGCTGACCAGCCCGCAGAAGACGCCTAACAGAATGGTGGCCGGCACGCGCTGTATCACCCAGTCGCTTTCCAAATGAAATGAGAACAAGACCGCATCACCACGGAATATATAGGTAAAGCACGTCGCCGTCACGCACGACACCAGAATCGGCAGCAGCGATGCCATGGTCAGGTCGATCATCAACACTTCCAAGGTAAAGACCAATCCCGCAATGGGGGCCTTGAAGATGCCCGCAATGGCGCCTGCCGCACCACAGCCAATGAGCAGCATCAGCGTCTTGCTGTCGAGTCGCAACAGTTTTCCAAGGTTGGAACCGATGGCGGAGCCCGTCAGCACAATGGGCGCCTCGGCACCCACTGAACCACCGAAACCGATGGTGATGGCCGATGCCACGACACTCGACCAACAGTTGTGAGCCTTCAGACGGCTCTGCTTCATGCTGATGGCTGAAAGGATGCGCGTGATGCCGTGCGAGATATCGTCCTTCACTACATAGCGCACGAAGAGGCTGGTCAGGTAAATGCCCACCACGGGATAGAGCAAGTAAAGCCAGTTGACGTCAACCATGCTGAAACCGCCCGTGAGCAACGCCCCTATCTGGTTGATCAGCCCATGCAGCACGAAGGCAGCCACCGCAGCAAAGAAACCCACCAAAAATGCCAGTATCAGCACAAACATGCGCTGACTGATATACTGTTCACGCCACCTGAGCAGACGGTCAAGGCGTGACGGTGTCATTTCTATTTCTGCTGTTGCCGCTTTCACGACTACAAAGATAGTGCAAAACGCGCGAATGACAAAAAAAATTATGATTTATTTGGTAATATCAGCAGAAATACTTAATTTTGCACAATTAATTACTAACCTGTGCAATCCCTTATGACAACTGATACACGCACTACGACGCCTTATCTCATTCACCTCGTGCTGGCATTGATGCTGTCAGCCCTGCCTGCCATGGGCCAAACGTCCAAGGGGGAGGCCGTCATTGACTCCCTGAAAACCGCACTGGCACACCAGACTGACGAAGAGAAGACCCAAACACTGTCAGAGCTCTTCCGGCAATACTACCTGACGCTACAGGTTGACAGCGCATTCAACGCGCTCGACCAGCTCATACAGCTGCACCAGAAGCGGGGCGACGTCGATGGCGAAGGTGCTGCGCGGTGGAACATCATCGCGCTGCTCAACAATGCAGGCAAGCACCAGCAACTGCTGGAACAGGCCGAGGAGCAGATGGAATGGTACAAGCAGCACAAGATGTGGGACCGTTTCTACCAGTGCTGGCAGCGCACGTGCTCTGCCAATCACGACATGGGCCGCATACAGACAGCCCTCGTTGAAGCAGAAAACATGCTGGACTATGCCACGAAGCATGACAACAACTTCGGGCGTGCCATGGCCTACAAGCAGATGGGTATCACCTACTACGACATCAACCAGTTCTCCGAGTCAGCCAAGGCACTCGAACAAAGCGTCATACTGCTGCGTGAAGAAGCGGACATGACCGGCATGCGAAGCGGCGTGTACGAGGTGCTGTGCCAGTCATACGACCGGCTGCAACGCTATGAGGAAGCCTATAAGCTCACCTTCGAGTGGGAAGAATACCTCCACTCACTGGAGAAGAAGCACACCATCTCCATCATCAGCCCCACGCTGGTCTCCTGCTACGTTGCACGCACCAAGGCCCACATGCGGCTGGGCAGGTTTGACGAGGCTCACAAGACGCTTGAACAGGCCATCAAATATCAGGAGATGGGCAAGTCGACGCTCACGCTGTTCTACATTCACGAGATGAACGGCTTACTGGCTTTGGAAGAGGGCTTCGTCGGACAGTCCATTGCCTACACAGACTCTGCGCTCGCCTTAGGCATCTACGTGGACGAAAGCATCTATGAACTGCGTGGCAAGGCGCTGTTCAAGGCGGGCCGCGGTCTTGAGTCGGCAGAGACCTACCGTCGGCTCTACGAGCGCAAAGACTCCATCTTCAACCGCGACATGCGCACACAGCTGGACGAGCTGAACACCATCTTCAAAGTCGACGAACTGCAACGCAAGCAGCAACGCACCATCATGTATTCCGTGATCATCATCGGTTCACTGGTGCTGATAGCCCTGCTGCTCTTCTTGGCCTACCGCTGGCGCGAAGAGAAAGTGCTCAAGCAGAAGAACAACGAACTGATGGAGGCTAACGCACGTGCCGAGGAGTCACTTAAGATCAGGTCTGAGTTCATCAAGACCATCTCGCACGAAATCCACACGCCGCTCAACGTGCTCAGCGGCTTCGCACAGATCATCACCTCGCCCGACATGTCGCTGACCAAAGAGGAAACGAGCAACATCCATCAGCTCATTTCCGACAACACCAAGCGCATTGTGGGGCTGGTGAGCAAGATGCTGGAGCTCAGCGAAGCCAGCAGTCAGGCCGTCATCAACCGCAGCGACACCATCAGCCCGCACGCCATTGCCGAGCAGTGCATCAACCACAGCGCCATCACAACCTACAGCCCCGCCGTGAAGTTCACGCTGCTTGAAGAGCTCACCACCAATGAGCTGAACGTCAAGACGAACCTGCAAGCCGCCACCCGTGCACTCGGACAGCTGCTTGACAATGCCAAGAAGTTCACGAAGGAAGGAGAGATTACGCTCCGCATCACCAATGATGCCCACACGCTGCACTTCATCGTCGAAGACACGGGCATCGGCATCCCGACGAATGAGTCGGAGCGCATCTTCGAAGAGTTCACCCAGCTTGACAAGTACACCGAAGGCACGGGCATCGGACTCTCCGTGGCGCGTAACCTCGTGCGCCGTCTGGGTGGTGACATCATGCTCGACACCGCCTACACCCAGGGTGCACGCTTTGACATGACACTCCCTATTGATTGA
>JAFUSC010000112.1 GCA_017467705.1 Prevotella sp.
AATTGAAAATTGAAGATTTATGGCTTTCAAGAAAGATTCAAAGATAAAGAGTAATTTTACCAAGATTACCATTGGACTGGCTTCGCCCGAGGAGATTCTGGAGAGTTCTTTTGGCGAGGTGACCAAGCCTGAGACCATCAACTATCGTACTTACAAGCCTGAACGTGACGGTTTGTTCTGCGAGCGCATCTTTGGCCCGACGAAGGACTACGAGTGCGGTTGCGGTAAGTATAAGCGCATCCGTTACAAGGGCATCGTCTGCGACCGTTGCGGTGTTGAGGTGACGGAGAAGAAAGTCCGCCGTGAACGCACGGGTCATATTGAGCTGGTCGTACCTGTTGCACACATCTGGTATTTCCGCAGCCTGCCTAACAAGATCGGTTATCTGTTAGGCATGCCGACCAAGAAGCTCGATTCTATCATCTACTATGAGCGCTACGTTGTCATTCAGCCGGGCGCCATGGCAGGCAAGAAGGACGGTGAAGGTAATCCCCTCATCGGATCTACTGCCTATGACCTGCTTTCGGAAGAAGAGTATAACGACATCATAGATAATCAGCTCTCTGCTGACAATGCTTATCTTGATGACAGCGATCCCAACAAGTTCATTGCCAAGATGGGTGCTGAGGCTATCTATGACCTGCTTGTCCGTCTTGACCTTGACTCCTTGTCATACGAATTGCGCGACCGTGCTAACAGCGACTCTTCTGTTCAGCGCAAGAACGAAGCCCTGAAGCGTCTGCAAGTGGTTGAGGCTTTCCGCAGCAGTGTGGAGAAGGGCATCAACCGTCCTGAGTGGATGATCATGAAGATTATCCCCGTCACGCCGCCGGAGCTCCGTCCGCTCGTTCCGCTGGATGGTGGCCGTTTCGCTACGTCTGACCTGAACGACCTCTATCGTCGTGTCATTATCCGTAACAACCGTCTGAAGCGTCTGGTTGAGATTCATGCGCCGGAAGTCATCCTCCGCAATGAAAAGCGTATGTTGCAGGAGGCTGTTGACTCGCTGTTTGATAACTCACGCAAGTCCAGCGCCGTGAAGAGCGATTCTAACCGTCCGTTGAAGTCACTCTCTGACTCGCTGAAGGGTAAGCAGGGCCGCTTCCGTCAGAATCTGCTCGGTAAGCGTGTCGACTACTCAGCCCGTTCGGTAATTGTTGTCGGTCCTGAGCTGATGATGGGTGAGTGCGGTCTGCCGAAGTTGATGGCTGCCGAGCTCTACAAGCCGTTCATCATCCGTAAGCTCATCGAGCGTGGCATTGTGAAGACGGTGAAGTCGGCCAAGAAGATTGTCGACCGCCGCGAGCCCGTCATCTGGGACATTCTGGAGAACGTCATGAAGGGACATCCCGTGCTGCTCAACCGTGCACCGACGCTGCACCGTCTGGGTATTCAGGCTTTCCAGCCGAAACTCATCGAGGGTAAGGCCATTCAGCTGCACCCGTTGGCATGTACGGCCTTCAACGCCGACTTCGACGGTGACCAGATGGCTGTTCACCTCCCCTTGAGCAACGAGGCTATTCTCGAAGCACAGATTCTGATGCTCCAGAGCCACAACATCCTGAACCCTGCCAATGGTGCACCTATCACCGTTCCCTCGCAGGACATGGTGCTTGGTCTGTACTACATCACCAAGATTCGTCCGGGTGCTAAGGGTGAAGGCCTTACGTTCTACGGTCCTGAAGAGGCCATCATTGCCCACAATGAGGGCAAGTGCGACCTGCACGCTCAGGTGAAGGTGGTCGTTGACGACATGGTTGACGGTCAGCCCCAGCGCCACATGGTGGAAACCTCTGTCGGACGTGTCATCGTCAATGGCATCATCCCCGACAAGGTGGGCTTTGTCAATAAGGTTATCTCCAAGAAGTCACTGCGTGACATCATTGCCGACGTCATCAAGAATGTTGGTTTCGCTGAGGCTTGCGAGTTCCTTGATGGCATCAAGAACTTAGGTTATCGCATGGCTTACCTCGCCGGTCTGTCGTTCAACCTCGACGACATCATTATCCCTGAGGCTAAGAAAGCACTCGTGGAGAAGGGTAACGAGGAAGTCCGCCAGATTACTGAGAACTATAACATGGGCTTCATCACCGATACTGAGCGTTACAATCAGGTCATCGACACTTGGACCCACATTAATAACGACCTTGGCTCCGTGCTGATGAAGGAAATGACCGAGGCTGACCAGGGCTTCAACGCCGTCTTCATGATGCTTGACTCCGGTGCCCGTGGTTCTAAGGACCAGATTCGTCAGCTCTCCGGCATGCGCGGACTGATGGCTAAGCCGCAGAAGGCCGGTGCTGAGGGCCGCGGTACGATTGAAAACCCGATTCTGTCAAACTTCAAGGAGGGTATGTCCGTGCTGGAGTACTTCATTTCAACCCACGGTGCCCGTAAGGGTCTGGCCGACACCGCCATGAAGACGGCTGACGCCGGTTACCTGACGCGTCGTCTCGTTGACGTTTCACACGACGTGATTATCAACGAAGAAGACTGCGGCACGCTGCGTGGACTGGAGTGCACCGCCCTGAAGAACGGCGACGAGGTCATCTCTACGCTTTATGAGCGTATTCTGGGCCGCGTGTCAGTGCACGACATCATTCATCCCACCACGGGCGAGCTCATTGTGCCCGCCGGTGAGGAAATCACGGAAGCCATTGCACAGCAGATTGAGGAGTCGCCCATTGAGTCTGTCGAGATTCGTTCGGTGCTCACCTGCGAATCAAGGCACGGCGTCTGCATGAAGTGCTACGGACGTAACCTCGCCACGCAGCGCATGGTGCAGAAGGGTGAGGCCGTCGGCGTCATTGCAGCTCAGGCTATCGGTGAGCCGGGTACACAGCTGACACTGCGTACGTTCCACGCCGGTGGTGTCGCAGGTAACGCTGCCGCTAATGCTTCAATCGTTGCAAAGAATGACTCACGTCTTGAGTTCGACGAACTGCGCACCGTTCCGTTCACTGACGATAATGGTGTAGACTGCCAGATGGTGGTCAGCCGTCTGTCGGAAGTCCGCTTCGTTGATAAGAACACCAACATCGTGCTTTCTACGATGAGCGTTCCTTACGGTTCTTCGCTCTACTTCAAGCAGGGCGACGACGTGAAAAAGGGAGCACTCATTGCACGTTGGGACCCGTTCAATGCCGTCATCGTCACCGAGTATGCCGGTAAGCTCAAGTTCAAGGATGTGGTTGAAGGCCAGACCTACAAGGCTGAGACCGACGAGACCACGGGCTTGACCGAGAAGATCATCACCGAGACGCGCGACCGTGCCCTCGTGCCGACGTGCGACATCATCGACGACAACGGCGATGTCGTCGGTACCTATATCTTCCCCGTGGGTGGTCACGTCGTTGTTGAGGACGGACAGGTCATGAAGACGGGTGAAACGCTCGTGAAGATTCCGCGCACCGTGGCCAAGGGTGGTGACATCACCGGTGGTCTGCCGCGTGTCACTGAGCTCTTCGAGGCCCGTAACCCGTCGAACCCCGCTGTCGTCAGCGAGATTGACGGTGAGGTCAGCATGGGTAAGGTGAAGCGTGGTAACCGCGAAATCATCGTCACCTCTAAGACAGGTGAGCAGCGCAAGTACCTCGTGTCGCTGTCCAAGCAGATTCTGGTGCAGGAGCACGACGCCGTGCGCGCCGGAACGCCGCTCTCCGACGGTGTCATCACACCGGCCGACATCCTGGCCATCAAGGGCCCCACGGCTGTTCAGGAATACATTGTCAACGAGGTGCAGGACGTCTATCGCCTGCAAGGTGTGAAGATCAATGACAAGCACTTCGAGATTATCGTCCGTCAGATGATGCGCAAGGTGCAGATCAACGACCCGGGCGACACGTCGTTCCTCGAGCAGGAA
Source organism: Prevotella sp. (assembly GCA_017467705.1). Classification (GTDB taxonomy): domain Bacteria; phylum Bacteroidota; class Bacteroidia; order Bacteroidales; family Bacteroidaceae; genus Prevotella. Next base: position 3,863 of record JAFUSC010000112.1, read on the forward strand.
GTGGTTGATAAGCTCGACTTCGCTGAAGAGAACGACCGCATCTATGGTAAGAAGGTCGTTGTTGACGCCGGTGACTCAGAGAACCTGCAGAAGGGACAGATTGTCACGCCGCGTAAGCTGCGCGACGAGAACTCCAGTCTGAAGCGCCGCGACCTGCATCTGGTGCAGGTGCGCGATGCCGTGCCCGCAACGTCAACGCAGATCCTGCAAGGTATCACCCGTGCAGCCCTGCAGACCAAGTCGTTCATGTCAGCTGCCTCGTTCCAGGAGACCACGAAGGTGCTCAACGAAGCTGCCATCCGCGGTAAGCAGGACACGCTGGAGGGCATGAAGGAGAACGTCATCTGCGGTCACCTCATTCCTGCCGGTACTGGTCAGCGCGAGTTCGAGAAGATCATTGTCGGCTCGAAGGAAGAGTATGAGCGCATGCAGGCCAACAAGAAGAACGTGCTCGACTTTGCAGAAGAGACTGTGACAGGCGAGTAATCAGCCTTCACGACTTACAGATAAGAGCGTCGCAACTCACGCAGTTGCGGCGCTCTTTTTTTGTTTCCAGCCGCAGGTGCCCTTATTGTCAGTTGACAAAGTGCTGATAATCAGCTGCCAAAGCGCTGCTTTACAATTGACAAGAGGGCACGGTTGATTTGTAATATAGTCTATATTGCATTGTAATATAATCTATTTTACATTGTAATATAGTCTATTTTACAATGCAATATAATCTATTTTACAATTCAATATAGGCTATATTACAAATATAAAATGGCGCATTGACAATCGTATAGTAGCCATTTGGCAACTGAAAAGAAACTATTTGGCAATACTTTTCTTCATGGCTTCGTGTCTTTGTGTTCTATTACTTATTGTCTTTGAACTGGAATTTTATATGTCTTTCTTTTGTGGTTCTTGTAAAATTTCGTAACTTTGCCCCCGAAACATTAAAACGGAGGAAATATGAAGAAGACACTGACACTGATTGTCATGATGCTGGTATGCCAGCTGGTGGCGGCGCAGAACGCGCAGAACTTGTTTGACAAGTACCGCAACGACGGTAACACGAAGTACCAGATGTTCACGCAGAACATGCTGATTCATCATGTCAAGGACGTTAACGACTCGAGGGCGGCGCTGGTGAAGAAGATCGACTACGTCAAGATTCTCATGTTCAGCCAGCCGACCAAGACGCAGCGCACGGAGATTCCCGACGGCGTGAAGGAACTGGAGGGGGCCGGTTATCGCGTGGTGACTAACTCCAGCGGCACGGGCGAGGTTAACAGTGTTGCTTTCATAATGACCGAAAGCGGCGAGATTACCGATGCGGTGCTGTTTCAGGCCACTAACTCCACGGGCATGCTCATGCGCATAACGGGGCACATGACGGCTGATGAGATGGTGCAGCTGGGTGAACTGCTGAAATATTTGTAGTATAAAAACAGAACTAAAATCAATTAATAACAACAATGAACAACAACAATCAATCGCAGAACCAGCTTCAGCTGGAGTTGCCTCAGGAAGTGGCGCAGGGTGAATATGCCAACCTCGCCGTGATTACTCATGCCAGTAGTGACTTCGTCATTGACTTTGCCCGTGTGCTGCCGGGCGTACCTAAGGCGCACGTCAAGAGCCGCATCATCATGGCGCCTGAACATGCCAAGCGTCTGCTCGGTGCTTTGCAGGAGAACATCGCCCGCTATGAGCGCACATACGGCCCCATCCGCATACCCGAAGCGCAGAACAAGGGCGGCATTGCACCCTTCGAAATACCGAAGGGCGACGCTTGATCCCTCGGAGAGCATAACTTTTGTAAAAAGACATCAGACATCTTCGTGCTTATGAAAAAGTTGTTTTCGTTATTCTTGTTGGCCTTCTGTGCGTTGGGCGCTACGGCGGCACCCATTGAGCCTAACCTGAAGTGGGGCAAACCGACGGCTGAGGAGCTGAACATGACCGTCTACGACGCTGACTCCAGCGCTGCGGCGGTGGTGCTCTACCGCTCCGTGGAAGTGTTCTACTCATACGTGAACACGGGCTTCCGCGTCTTTAACAACGTGAAGTGCAGGCTGAAGGTGCTCAAACCTGACGGCAAGGACGTGGGTAACGGCAGCATTATGTACCGTGCGTTGAGAAGCGGCAGCACCATGCGCGAATACGTGTCGGGACTGAAAGCCGTGGCCTACAACGTGGAGAACGGCGAAACGGTGAAGACGAAGATGGAGAAGTCGATGGTGAACGAGGAGCGCGTTGACAAAGACTGGCGCATCATCAAGTTCAGCGTGCCGCAGGTGAAGGTGGGCACGGTGATAGAGTTCGAATACGAGTTGGAGAGCGACTATTATTTTGACCTGCGCGACTGGGAAGCCCAGACGGACATCCCCGTCCTCTACACCGAATACAGCGTGATGATTCCCGAGTGGCTGCGCTTCAGCATTGAGGAGTCGGGCATGGCCAAGCTGGAAAAGAATATCTCGAGTGGCGGCCTGAACATCAGCGGCAACACCATCACGACGGATGAGTATCACTTCGTGGGCCGGCAGTTGCCCGCCCTGAAGGATGACGACTACGTCTGGTGCGCCATTGACTACGGCAGCAAGGTGACCCACGAGCTGCGCGGCATCATCATTCCCGGTCAGGTGTATAAGAACTTCATCTCGTCGTGGGAAGAAGTGGACCAGCAACTGTTGGAGGATGATGAGTTTGGCGGGCTGATTAAGAAAAGCAGTCCGCTGAAAGACGAGATAGCTGCGGCCGGCATTGCTGCCATCAGCGACCCGACGGAGCGGGCCACGGCCGTGATGCAGCTGCTGCACCAGCGCGTACGCTGGAATGGCGAATACGCGCTGTGGGCCAGATCGTCGTCGAAAGTGGTAAAAGAGGGAACGGGCACCAATGCCGACATCAATATACTTTGCATGAATATGCTGCGCGATGCCGGACTGACGGCGCTGCCCGTTGTGCTGCGCAGCCGTTCGCGCGGACACCTGCCTGTCTCGCATCCCAGTCTGAAATATCTGTCAACGTTTGCCGTAGCCGTCGCACTGACTGACTCAACCTTTGCCGTCACTGACGGCTCCATGATTGACGACGGGTGCATGAACGTGCTGCCTGCCAACATGCTCGTGGAGCGTGCGCGGCTGGTGAGCGGCGACGGTATGAGCGGATGGGTTGACCTGAAAGCACAGGCGAAAAGCAAGGAGGGCACGGGCATCAAGGCTGAGCTACATGCTGACGGCACGGTGAGCGGCACCTGCACGACGACGTTTGCCGACGAGGCAGCCATGTATCGGCGTAAGGCATGGCGCACGGCCAAGGACAGTACGGAGACGGTCAGCAAACTGCAGGAGAAGTGGGGCGTCGGGATAGAAAAATATGAACGCGACAACGGCAGCTACTTCTCTAACACGGTGAAGGAAACGTTTGCTTTCACCAAGTCGTTCGATGCTGCCGGCGACATGATCTACGTGAATCCGCTGGTGTTGTCGCCGTTGAGCGAGAGCCCGTTCACGGCGTCGGAGCGTAACCTGCCCGTTGAGTTCCCTTATGCCAGTGCGCAGTCAAGCAGCGTCGCACTGACTTTGCCTGAGGGTTACGTTGTGGAAGACCTGCCCAAGCCCATCGTGATGACGTTCGACGGCATCACGGCGCGTGTGCTCATGTCGCAGAACGGCAACATGGTGGTGGCCCGTTACCAGCTTGTCATCGAAAAGACATTCTTTGAAACCGCCTCCTATGCGGACCTCAAGGGCTTCTTCGATAAACTGGTGGAGAGTTGTAACCACCTGATCACCATTAAGAAACAGCCATGAACCTTGTGAGATGTACATCGTTGCTGTGGCTGTTGCTGCTGGTGGCGTGCCCGTGGGGGCTTTGCCCCTGTGCCGCACAGGAGTGCATGGTGCAGGAGTGGACGGTCAAGGTCGTCAGTGACGACGTGACCAGCATGCGCGTAGAACAGCGCAAGGTGTTGACCATTGCCAGCGAGCGTGCTGCACGCCATGCCTCGTTTGTCTGCCAGTGCAGCAAATACGATAAGCTGAAAGACTTTCGCGGCGAGGTGGCCGACGCCGATGGGCGCGTAATCCGCAAGGTGAAGAAGGGCGACCTGCTGCGCACGGAGTATTCGGCTTACTTGGCCGTGGACGACTATACGATGTACTTCGACTATACACCGCCGACATATCCCGTGACCGTCACCTACGAATGGACCATGGAGAGCAGCGATAACGTCATTGAGTATCCGTGGTTCTGCCCGCAGAGCGATTATGAGGTCGGTGTGGCGCATGCTGTCTACGAGTTGCGCGTGCCGCGGAGTGTCAACGTGCGCCACGTGCTGCGCAACATCAGCGCTCCCCTTGCCGAGTCGGTGGAGAAAGACATGCAGGTGCTGCGCCTACAGTTAGACAATCTGCCTGCACTGCACAGTGAACCGTTCGCTCCACCGCTGCGCGAGCGGGTGCCGTTGGCTTATTTCGCGCCGTCGCAGTTCTCTTATTACGACCACGAGGGGCAGTTCACCGACTGGGCGGAGTATGGACTGTGGGAAAACTCACTGCTGCAAGGACGCGACGAGCTGCCGGCAGCAGTCGTTGAAAAGGTGCACCAGCTGACCGACGGGCTGCCTGACGAGCGTCAGAAGGTGGAACGTCTCTATCAGTATCTCGGCGAGACCACCCGTTATGTCGCCGTCCTGTTAGGTGTAGGCGGTCAACAGCCTGCACCAGCCAAGCAGGTCAGCAGTAGTGGCTTTGGTGATTGCAAAGGACTGAGCAACTACATGCGCGCGCTGTTAAAGGAAATCGGCATACCATCTTATTATACCGTCATCAGTACAACCAACCGTCGGCTCATTCCTGACTTTGCCAGTGCGGGCCAGATGAACCACGTCATCCTGCAAGTTCCGTTGCGTGGCGACACGTTGTGGCTGGAGTGTACCAATCCGCAAATACCCTTTGGCTATGTGCACGCAGGCATTGCCGGTCACGATGCCGTCACGGTCAGTGCCGACGGGGGCCGGTTGGTGCGTCTGCCAGTCTATGCTGACACTGCCAATGTGCTGAAAAACACGTTGCACGTAACGCTTGAAGCG
>JAFUSC010000113.1 GCA_017467705.1 Prevotella sp.
GCGTGCGCGCACAATTTCCTGACACTTTGTTTGCATAATTCGTCCCAATTGATTACCTTTGCAGCTAATTACAAACAATAAAAACCTAAAAAAACAAACATGAAACGCAATTTCCTGAGCTTGCTCATCGGCCTGTTGCTGTGCGTTGTCAGCGCACAGGCACAGAGCCAGCGTGAAGTCATCCGCCTCAACGAAGGCTGGAAGTTCTCCTTCGGTCATGCTGCCGACCCCGCCAAAGACTTCGGATGCGGCACGGAGTACTTCAACTATCTGACCAAAGCTAACTCCATTCACAACGAAGGACCGTACTCCCTGAAGTTCAACGACGACGCCTGGCAGCAGGTGCACATACCCCACGACTGGGTGACCACGCTGCCATACGGGTCCACCGCCAGCCATTCGCACGGCTACAAGACGGTGGGTTACAAGTATCCGGAGACCTCCGTGGGCTGGTATCGCAAGTTCATCACCATCGCCGAGGAGGACCTTGGCAAGCACGTCATGCTACAGTTCGACGGCATTTTCCGCAATGCTACGGTGTGGTTCAACGGCTTTTACATGGGCACGGAGCCCAGCGGCTATGCCACACAGACCTATGACGTGACGGAATATGTGAACTACGGCGGCGAAAACCTGATCTGCGTGCGGGCCGATGCATCACTCGAAGAGGGATGGTTCTATGAGGGTGCAGGCATTTACCGCGACGTTTGGCTGGTCAAGTCAGCCGCCATGAGCGTGGCACCCTTCGGCACTTTCGTCTATGCTGAGCTGCAACAGCCCTACACCTCGGCCACGCTGCACGTGGAGACCGAGGTCAACAACCACGCACTGACGGCCCAGCAGTGCACCGTGGAGCAGCGTCTGCTGGACGCTGAGGGCCGCGAAGTGGCACGAAGCGGCGCCACGACGCTGACCGTCGAGGGCAAGCAGACCCTGAAATGCGCCCAACAGATGAACGTCACGCAGCCGCATCTGTGGTCAACCACCGACCCCTATCTGTATCAAGTAGAGACAACGGTCAAGGTGAACGGTCAGGTGACCGACGTCTACACGACCACCACGGGCCTGCGTGACATCGACTTCACGGCTGACCGCGGCTTCCTGCTCAACGGAAAGCAGCTGAAACTGAAGGGCGTCAACATGCATCAGGACCACGCCGGCGTAGGAGCAGCCATGCCCGAGGCACTCATGGAGTGGCGCATCAAGCAGCTGAAGCAGTTTGGTTGCAACGCCTATCGTGCGTCACACAACCCCATGACACCCGCACAACTGGACATCTGCGACCGTGAAGGCATCCTCGTCATCGACGAAAACCGCTTGACGGGCATCAACGACGAGCACCTGCGGCTGCTTGAACGCATGATCAAGCGCGACCGTAACCACCCCAGTGTCATCTTGTGGAGCGACGGTAACGAGGAGTGGGGCATCGAGAACACCGTACAGGGCACCCGTCTGGCCGCTGCCATGCGTCAATACACCCACTTACTGGACCCCACACGCCATTCCACGATTGCCAATGCCGGCGGAGGGGAAATGATCAAGGGCCTCGACGTGGTGGGTTTCAACTATATTGTGCAGAACGACGTCGAGAACCGTAAACGTAATCACCCGGAATGGAAGATCGTCGGCACGGAAGAGACCAGCGGTTGCGGCACAAGAGGGGTCTACTTCAACACGTCCGACGCCCCGGGACACATGGTAAGCATGAACCGTGACACCACACATCACCACGTTGAGAACGTCATAGAGCGCGGATGGCAGTTCTATGCTGACCATGACTGGGCTTCAGGCATCTTCTATTGGACGGGATTCGACTACCGCGGCGAGCCCAACCCGCTGAAGTATCCCGCTCATGAGTCGGAGTTCGGCATCTTGGACTACTGCGGTTTCCCGAAAGACGAGGCTTGGTATCTCCGCGCTTGGTGGACAGATGAGCCGGTGTTGCACATCTTCCCCCACTGGAACTTGGCCGGACACGAGGGCGAAGAGGTGGAAGTGTGGGTCTACAGCAACTGCGACGAGGTGGAACTGACGGTGAACGGCCAGAAACTGGGGCGTCAGAAGATGCCGCGCAACGGCCACCTGAAGTGGAAAGCCACGTACCAGCCGGGCAAAGTGGTGGCCAAAGGCTATCGGAACGGCAAGAAGATACTGACCGAAACCATCGAGACCACCAAGCCTGCCTCGCAGCTTCTGCTCACCACCGAACGCCAGACCATCCACGCCGACGGGCGCGATGTGGCCATCATCACGGTGGAAGTGAAGGACAAGCAAGGCCGCACGGTGCCTGACGCCTGCCCCCTGCTGACCCTGAAACTGGAGGGGAACGGCCGCATCTTGGGCGTAGGAAACGGTGACCCGAGCTACTTAGGCCCCGACCACCCGCAGGACATCAACTGCAAGGAGTTCCAGATTCCGGCCTTCAACGGTCTGGCTCAGGTCATCATCCAGAGCGACAACACCCCCGGAACGTTCCAACTCACCTGCACAGCCGACGGCCTGAAGACTGCCACCACAACGGTTAACACCCAAAAGCCATAAGGAAAGTAAAACAATCAATTACAAAGTTTAAGTATAACCAAACTATTTGAAGTTATGAAAAAAATCGCAATCCTGCTTACATTACTGTTTGCAACAGTCATGACCACCAATGTTCATGCACAAAGTGACCGGATTTATGACGTTGTCGAAGAAATGCCTGAATTCCCAGGCGGTACTTCTGCTATGCGGAAGTTTCTTTCAGAAAACAGCAACAATCCCGCTAGAGAGAGAACACGCGTTATCCTCTCTTTTGTAGTGGAGAAGAATGGCAGTCTATCGGATATTAAAATCATCCATTCAAGCGACGACCCTGCTGTGGATCAAGAGGCAATACGACTCGTTAAAAAGATGCCGAAATGGAAGCCGGGCAAGATGGAAGGCAAGA
>JAFUSC010000114.1 GCA_017467705.1 Prevotella sp.
CCAAGGGTATCGGTCTGACACGTACCGAGCATATGTTCTTCGAGGATAAGAAGATTATCGCCATGCGCGAGATGATTCTCGCTGACAGCGTTGCTGGTCGTGAGAAGGCTCTTGCTAAGCTGTTGCCTTATCAGAAGGCTGACTTCAAGGGCATCCTCGAGGCTATGGACGGTCTGCCCGTCAACATCCGTCTGCTCGATCCTCCTCTCCATGAGTTCGTTCCCCACGATTTGGCAGGTCAGGAGACCATGGCCAAGGAGATGGGCGTAAGCGTTGAGGACATCAAGCGCCGCGTTGACTCTCTGGCTGAGAACAACCCGATGCTCGGTCACCGTGGTTGCCGTCTGGGTATCACCTTCCCCGAAATCACCGCTATGCAGACGAAGGCTATCCTGAGCGCTGCCTGCGAACTCCGTAAGGAGGGTAAGGACCCGAAGCCCGAAATCATGGTTCCGCTGATTGGTACGCTCTACGAGCTGAAGCAGCAGAAGGATGTCATCCAGTATGCCGCTAAGGAAGTATTTGCCGAGTATGGCCTTGAGGTTGAGTTCGAGATTGGTACGATGATTGAGATTCCGCGTGCCGCCCTGACTGCTGACCGCATTGCTACAGAGGCCCAGTACTTCTCATTCGGTACGAACGACCTGACACAGATGACCTTCGGCTACAGCCGCGACGATATTGCCAGCTTCCTGCCCGTCTATCTGGACAAGAAGATTCTGAAGGTTGACCCGTTCCAGGTACTCGACCAGAAGGGTGTCGGCAAGCTCATCAAGTATGCTGTCAAGGAGGGCCGTGCTGTACGTCCCGACCTGCGCTGCGGTATCTGCGGTGAGCACGGTGGTGAGCCCAGCTCTGTGAAGTTCTGCGCTAAGATCGGCATGAACTACGCATCATGTTCTCCCTTCCGCGTGCCCATCGCACGCCTCGCTGCCGCACAGGCTGCTGTGGAAGAGTAATTGAACATAGTATTAAAATAGGAAAAGGATTTGCTCATTCAGGGGCAAATCCTTTTTTTTGTTGCGTAAGTTCTTAAAGGAGATAGCAGGTGTCAGGGGTGTAGGATATTCACTCCTCTGCTGCTCGAAGAATAATGCTGGTGGCACCGATGGTGAAGAGAGTGCCGTCGGAAATGATGCGACGTTCACGCGGCGGAATCTCCACGTTGTCAACGAAGGTGCCGGTGTTGCTGTTCATGTCACGCAGCACGTAACGCAGGTGTCCCCGTTTGTCACGGCTGACGTTAAGGGCGCAGTGCGTCAGGTCAACGCTGGGGTCAACGGTTTCAATAGGTGTATTGATGGGATTGCCCTTCTGATAACGCCCGATGACATTGTCACCCATGCGCAAATGCAGGGTTTGCTTGTAGTGAAACACGTTCTCAATGACAATGATACTCCCCAGTTCGCCCGTCGGCTGCGACTCGAACTGTGAACGGTTCTCTACGTTCTCCTCACGCTGCGTGGCACGTAGCTTCGACACACCGATGCGTATGCCGAACTGTTTGCCGCACTCGTTACATTGGAAAACCAAGGACTGACCTGCTTCGTATTTTGTTTCATCAAACGTGATGAAACTATCGCACTTAGGACATCTGACGCGCTTCATGACTCAACAACACTAACACTCAACACATCAACACTAACACTCAACACATCAACACTAAACATAACCATTCAACGGCCGACATTTAAGACCCATGCCTGCGCCAGCTCCGCGTCGCTGTGCAGTCGGTTGGCTGTCTGATAGGCCTCACCCTGCGTGCCGTAATGTCCGTAGACGACACAGACGGTATGATTGCGCTCTATGACACGGGCCTCTGTGTAACCCTTCTGGTGCAACCGCTCCACAAAAGACTCGGCATTGCCGCGAGCTACATGGCTGGCCAGCACCACAACAAACTCATCTGCCGTCGACTCATTGTTACCAACCGTCTTAACAGGCTGTGGGTTCTCTGCCTGCTGCACGGAGGCCACAGGCTGTTGAGTCTTTGCTACAGACTGCTGTCCGTTGTCAACTACAGTTGCTCGTGTTGCGTTGACAGGCTGCTGGGAAACCACCTTTGCTTGCTGTGAGTCAGTAATAACGGCCAGACTGACACTGCTCAGATTAGCAGCAGTGTCGGTGTCAACACCATTACTAACAGGCGTCGTAATCAGGAAGAAGGCCAGTACCGCAGCTGCAATGGCTACTGCGTTGCGTAGCCAAGCCACGCGGATGCTGATAGTACGTCCCTCATTGTCGTTGTCGTCAGTCAACGTCAGCACGGAGGCCGACTCCTCAGAGGCATCGGGTAGGATAGTGGCATGTGTCTCTTCCTGAGTGGTGTGACTGGAAACCTGGCTGACCGGCGGCAACTCCAGTTGCTTGATATGCTCAGCCTCCAAGGGTTTCATCTCGAAAGAGCAGAGTCCGTAAAGGTCAGGCGTCAAGACACCAGCCTCACAAGGAGTGAAATCTGTGTTTCCCTCCGCATTGACAGAGAGCGTACCTATGCCGTGCAACTCATAGTATCCTTGCGTTGAAAGCTGTTGCCTCAGCTGGGCAACGTCTTCATTAATCCGGCTCATAGCATCAGGGTAACTCAAATCGTAAGCATCTATGTATGAGTGCGCTAAAAGCGAATCATTCATCTTTAGCTTCGGGTTGAATCCCAATGTGCGATGCGGGGGAATGAAAGAGTTGTCGGCCTCGTCGAAATGCGCCTCTATGTGGTGAGCCATGAAGCCACCAAAATCAGGCACAACGACGCAGTCGCTGCTCAAAAGTAGGGTCTCTATATGTCTTTCCAGTTCAATCACGGGTGCAAAATTAAGTCTTTTTCTTGATTTATGCAAACAAAAGGTGAATTAAAAACAAAAAAACTTTCCAATTCAAGGAAAAATTACTAAATTTGCACCGTTTATTTAACAGTATAAAACCAATGCGATAAGCTATGGAATATAAGGAAACAAAGATTCAAGGCGTCTATATTATTGAACCGCGCGTATTCAACGACGCTCGAGGTTACTTTATGGAAGCATGGAAAGAGGCTGATTTTGAACAGTATATAGGTCCTGTGCACTTTATTCAGGACAACGAGTCAAAATCAAGCCGTGGCGTGTTGCGCGGCCTACACTACCAGAAGGGAGAGCTGTCGCAGGCCAAGCTGGTAAGAGTCATTAAAGGCTGTGTGCTTGATGTCGCTGTGGACCTGCGCAAGTCGAGTCCGACGTTCGGCGAGCATGTCATGGTAGAACTGAGCGACGAAAACAAGCGCCAGTTCTTCATTCCGCGCGGCTTTGCTCATGGTTTTCTGGTGTTGAGCGATGAAGCCATTTTCACCTACAAGGTTGATAATCCCTACGCACCGCAGGCCGAGGCCGGTGTCCGTTGGAACGACCCGCAACTTGCCATCGAATGGCCTATAGATCCGGCTACAGTGCAAACGAGCGAGAAAGACCTGAAGCAGCCGTTATTCCGTGACGCTGAGTACTTTGAATGAAGTAAGACAAGAATTATACATTTATTTTATTTATAACTAACAAAAAATTATCACAGTATGAACATTGCAATTGTTGGAACCGGTTATGTTGGTCTCGTCTCAGGAACATGTTTCGCTGAGACTGGTGCAAATGTAACGTGTATTGACGTAGATGCCAAGAAGATAGAACGCCTGACCAGTGGCGACATCCCCATTTATGAGCCTGGACTGGACGAGATGGTGGCAAAGAACATGAAGGCTGGCCGTCTGAAGTTCTCCACTGATTTGGCCAGTGTGCTCGACGATGTGCAGATTGTATTCTCTGCCGTGGGCACACCTCCTGACGAAGACGGTTCTGCAGACCTGAAATATGTGCTGCAAGTGGCACGCACGGTGGGACAGAACCTCAACCACTACGTCGTTGTCGTGACAAAGTCTACCGTACCCGTCGGCACCGCCCGCAAGGTGCGTGCTGCCATTGAAGAGGAGTTGCAGAAGCGTGGTGTTGACGTTGAGTTTGACGTGGCCTCGAATCCCGAGTTCCTCAAGGAGGGTAATGCCATCAAGGACTTCATGTCGCCTGACCGCGTGGTAGTAGGTGTGGAAAGCGAGCGCGCCAAGAAAGTGCTCACCAAGCTCTATAAGCCCTTCATGATGAATAACTTCCGCGTCATCTTCATGGACATTCCGTCGGCAGAGATGACGAAATATGCTGCCAACTCGATGCTGGCCACACGTATCTCGTTCATGAACGACATAGCAAACTTATGTGAGCGCGTGGGTGCTGACGTCAACATGGTTCGTGCCGGCATCGGTGCAGACACTCGCATTGGCCGCAAGTTCCTCTATGCTGGCTGCGGCTACGGCGGAAGCTGTTTCCCCAAGGATGTCAAGGCTCTCATCAAGACAGCAGACCAGAACGGCTACTCCATGGAAGTGCTCAAGGCTGTAGAGCGTGTCAACGAAAAGCAGAAGAGCATCCTCTTCGAAAAGCTTATCAAGGCATTTGGTTCAAAGGAAGCCCTGAAGGGTAAGACCATCGCCATGTGGGGACTCTCGTTCAAGCCTGAAACCGACGACATGCGTGAGTCAACGGCACTGGTCATGATACAGCTACTATTGGAAGCCGGTTGTGTGGTACGTGCCTATGACCCCGTTGCCATGGATGAGTGTAAGCGCCGCATCGGTGACAGCGTCATCTATTGTAATGACATGTACGATGCCGTGCTTGATGCTGACGCCATGCTGCTACTGACGGAATGGAAAGAATTCCGTCTGCCGTCGTGGGCCGTCATCAAGAAAGCCATGAAGCAGGCGCTCGTCATTGACGGACGTAACATCTTCGACTCTGAGGACATGGAGGAGTACGGTTTCGAGTATCATTGCATCGGTAAATGAGCATGACGCAATATATTAAAGTATAGTATGACAGAAATGAGAAGATGGAGTAATTTCTTCGGTGTGGCCACCGCCATGTTGCTTCTCGCATTTACTTCATGCGGGCAACAGGAGCGACCGGTCGGCCATGAGGAAGACGAAAGCCAGTCAGCCAAAGCTATGCTGCAAGGCATCTGGCTCGATGCTGAAGCTGAGGACATTGTGTTCAAGGCTGAGGGTGACACCATCTTCTATCCCGATTCAACCAGTCAGCCAGCGTATTTCCGTATTGTTCACGATACGCTGCTGATTGGTGAACCTGCGGTGAAATACCTCATTGTGAAGCAGGCCGAGCACATCTTCTGGTTTGTTAACTCTGCAGGTGACACGCTTCGGCTGGTACGCAGTGAAGAGGCAGTTGACTCCATCGGATTCGAAGTGAAGCGTCCCGAGGTGCTCACCGTCTCACAGGTCGTCAAGCGCGACACGGTGGTCAACCATGACGGCGAGCGTTATCACTGCTACGTAGCCATCAACCCTACACGTTACAAGGTCGTTGTCAGCAACTACAACGACGACGGCGTGGAGGTTAATAATGTCTACTACGACAACATCATCCACCTGAGCATCTTCAAAGGGGCCGGTCAGCGCTTCTTCACCCGCGACATGCGCAAACAGCAGTTTGCGTCGTTTGTACCGGAAAGCTTCCTGAGCCAAGCTGTGTTAGACAACATCAGCTACGTGGAAGCTGATGACCGCGGACTTCACTTCTATGCCACACTCTGTATCCCCAACGCTGCCAGCTGCTACCTCGTTGAGATGATTGTCTCAACGAGCGGCGAACTGACCATGCAGCTGTTGGAGAGCTGATTATTCAGGAATTACTCTTCCTGCTTCGGTGAAGGTTTTTCCGTGGGTACAGTACGTTCCACATTTGTTTCGTCAACTGGTACTGCGTCGTTGCCCTCTGTCCCGTCCGTAGCTGATGAGTCATCGTCGTCGGTAGCATCAGCTTCACTGTGGACGTAGTAGACCCCTTGGCACGCATAGTCTGCTGCCGACACCATTCCCTCGGCAGGCTTGGCATACTTTGTGTGGTAATGCTTGAAAACGGGGTCTTCCATCACAGACTTCATGAACACGCCACAGACGGGTAGGGCTGTGCGGTTGCCCTGACCGAGCTGGCCAGTACGGAAGTGTATGCAACGGTATTCTCCACCAACCCACACACCTGTCACCAATTGCGGTATGGTGCCAATAAACCATGCATCGCTGTGGTTATTGCTTGTGCCCGTCTTTCCGCCGAAGTCTGTGTCTTTCTGGAACGGCCGCACATAGCGCCACATGCTCTGACTCGTACCGCCTGCCTCGCGCATACCATCCATCAGCATCTGCTGCATCAGGAAAGCGCTACGTTGCGGAACCACCTGCTTACTGTCATCCTCCACCGTGTAAATCTCATTGCCGTCACGGTCAAGAATCCGCGTCACGAGAACAGGTGACCGGTGTTTACCGTCATTCACGATGGTACTGTAGGAACTGACCAGCTCCAGCAAACTGACATCACTGGAGCCAAGTGACAACGCCGGCGTAGGATCAAGCTGACTCTCTATTCCCATAGCGTGTGCCGTAGCAGCAATCTTGTCAATGCCGACCTCCTGTGCCACACGCACCGCCACGGAGTTGATGCTTTGTGCGAAGGCGCTCTTCAGCGGCATGTCGGCACCAGAGAAATGGCCATCAGCATTTGTGGGTGCCCAGAGGCTCTCACTCCCGTCTTTCTCCTTGACCTTCATCGAGAAGAATGCATCCCTGCGCCGGTCACAGGGTGTCATACCCTGATTCATGGCTTCGGTGTAGACGAAGAGCTTAAACGTCGAGCCGGGTTGACGCTTGGCCGTGACCTTGTCATATTTCCATGAATTGAAGTCAATATCCCCGACCCATGCCTTGATATGGCCTGTTGCCGGTTCCATAGCCACTAATGAACAGTGCATGAAGCGCACCATGTAACGAATGGAGTCCATAGTGCTCATCTCCTTCTCAATGGTTCCCTGTTCGTAGTCGAAAAGTTTGACCGTATGGGGCAGGTTAAGGTAGTAATTAACAGAGTCCTCGTTGCCCTCATATTTCTCCATCAGCTGTTCGTAGCAAGGCAACCGACGGGCAATGTCCTCAATGAAGTGGGGCATTTCCTGCTGATATTCGTTGCGCCAAGGGTTGGCATTACCCCAGTGCGTGTCAAAACTGTTCTGTATCTCGCGCATCTGTTGCGTGACGGCTTGTTCAGCATGGCGCTGGAGCCGTGTGTCAAGTGTGGTATATACTTTCAGCCCGTCGGTGTAGAGGTCATAGTCGTTCTCCTTACACCAGTCGCGCAACTGGTCATAGACGGCCTTGCGGAAGTAAAGCGCCTGACCGTCATAGTTGGACTCCACGCTGTATTTGAGCTTGACGGGTTTCAGCTTCAGCGTATCATAAGCCTCTTGCGTCAGGTGTCCATGCGTCACCATGTTGTTCAGCACGACGTTACGGCGCCGAAGCGAGTTGTCAGGATTGATGCGGGGATTGTAATAGGTTGTAGCCTTCAACATACCGACGAGAATCGCCGCCTGATCTGCCGTCAGCTCACGGGGCGTTGTGCCGAAGTACGTCTTACACGCGGCCTTGATGCCAAACGAGTTGGAACCGAAGTCGACCGTGTTGGCATACATGGTCAGTATTTCCTCCTTGCTGAAGTTGTACTCCAGCTT
Source organism: Prevotella sp. (assembly GCA_017467705.1). Taxonomy (GTDB): domain Bacteria; phylum Bacteroidota; class Bacteroidia; order Bacteroidales; family Bacteroidaceae; genus Prevotella. The sequence goes on from JAFUSC010000114.1 coordinate 7,594, forward strand.
GGCCGCCGTAATCCACTCCTTACTCTTCATGACGAGAATCTTCAAACCGGGTACATAGCCCAAACCGCCCGTAGAGTATTGTGTACGTACGCGAAACAGATTCTTGGCTAATTGCTGTGTGATGGTAGAGGCACCACGGGCATCATGATGCACAATGTAGTCCTTGGCCGCAGCTGCCACGCCGAGGAAGTCAATGCCACGATGCTTGTAGAAACGCTCGTCTTCCGTGGAAATCAGCGCGTCCCAAAAGACGGGGTTCACATCCTCATAAGCCACAGGACTACGGTTCTCGTTAAAATACTTACCGATGATATGCCCGTCGGCACTGTATATCAGCGATGCCTCGGCAGGGTGGGTGTTCTTGACCTCACTCATGCTGGGCGACTTACCGAACAGCCACAGGAAATTCATGTCAACGGCGACCAGATAAAGCACAAAGGCTATTATCAGCGTGACGATGACGGTCAGCAGCTTTACGTACCACGGACGGCGGTAGAGATTCCTATACCATGTCCAGCAGCGTTTGAGGTATTTAGCTATCTTGGTAATGTACTTTTTCATGACGTTATCTGTTGTAAAGTGTTGTCTATGTATTCTATAATCTGTTTTTCTTCGTCCGGGTGAAACCACCGCATGCTCTCGTCACGCTTGAACCACGTCAACTGTTTGCGGGCATAGCGGCGTGTGTTTCCCTTCATGCGCTCTACTGCTTCATCAAGAGTCCACCGTCCGTCCAAATATGCAAACATTTCCTTATAGCCCACAGTATTGAGTGCATTGAGATGACGGCAGTCGTTGAGTGAACGCACTTCGTCAAGCAATCCGAGCCTCATCATTGCATCCACGCGCGTATTAATCCTTTGGTAGAGCTCTTCACGCTCACGGTTCAACCCGATCTTGATGATTCGGAAGGGTCGTTCCTTCTTCTGCTGCGTGCGGAACGACGTGTAAGTTCGCCCCGTTTGGTGGCATATCTCCAATGCATGAATCACACGCCGGTAGTTCTTACGGTCCACGACAGCATAATGCTCCGGGTCTAACTGTCGGAGTTCTTCACATAGCGCCTCAAGTCCCTCACGCTCCAGACGGCTTTTCATCAGTTCACGCACATCATCACGCACGGTGGGGATGTCATCAATGCCATTACAAACCGCATCAACGTACATCATGGAACCTCCGGAGAGGAGGTGGAGGGTGGAGGGTTGAGGGTTGAGGGTGAAGGGTGGAGGGTTGAAGGTGGAGGGTAGGGGATTATTACTGCCTTCAAGCAGACGGAGCACGTCTTGCTCATACATCGATGCATTATAATAATCCCTGATGCTCTTTGTCCCCACAAAATAGTGAGGCACCATCCGCAGCTGTTCAGCTGTGGGTGATGCCGTCCCTATCTTTAATTCGCGGTAAATCTGCCGTGAGTCAGCATTGATGATGCCAGTGCCGTAGTGCTGCGCTAACCGTATGGTCAACTCTGTCTTGCCAACAGCCGTCGGCCCTGTGATGACAATGAGCGTAGTCAAGATGATGATGAGGTAAATCCGTAAATGGTTATTACCTGATGACTCCGCGCTTGGAGTTCTCAATGAATGAGCAGATGTACTCGACTTCCTTCGAGTTGGGATACTTGGCACGTGCCTCTGCAATACCATCCTTCAGCACACCCTGTGCATAGATAATGCGGTAGGCATCGTGGATAGCTTCAATGACCTCATTCGAAAAGCCGCGACGACGCAGCCCAATGAGATTGACGCCGGCATAACGCACCGGCTCCTTGCCAGCAATGACGTAAGGCGGAATGTCCTGACTGGTGCGCGAACCGCCCTGGAACATAATATAGCTGCCGACACGACAGAACTGGTGGAAAAGGCAGGTGGCAGAGATAATGGCAAAGTCCTCAACGACAACCTCACCGGCAAACTTTGTCGAGTTGCCAATGATGCAACCGTTACCGATGACACAGTCGTGAGCCACGTGCATGTTCTCCATCAGCAGATTGCCGTTGCCGACAACGGTCTTGCCTTTCGAAGCGGTGCCTCGGCTGATGGTAACGTTCTCGCGGATGGAGTTGTTGTCACCTATCTCACATGTTGTTTCCTCGCCCTTGAACTTCAAGTCCTGCGGCTTGGTTGAAATGCTGGCACCGGGGAAGAACTCATTGCCGTTACCAATGCGCGCACCTTCATGAATGGTGACACTGTTGAGGAACTTGTTATTGTCGCCGATGACGACGTTCTTGTCGATGACACAGAAGGGCCCGATTACGTTACCGTCGCCGAGCTTTGCCTCTGGGTCAACCACTGCTAAGGGATGAATCTGATTCATATCTCTTTAACTTTGTGTTATTTGTTCTTTACAATCTGGGCGGTGAAGGTGGCTTCGGCAACAATGTGGTCGCCGACGAAGATGTAGCCACGCATGGACGATATGCCATGACGGACGGGGGCCAGCAGGTCGACCTTGAAGATGAGCGTGTCGCCGGGCACTACCTTCTGACGGAACTTCACGCCGTCAATCTTCATAAAGTAAGTAGACCAGCGTTCAGGTTCTTCCAGCGTGTTGAGCACCAGCAGTCCACCGCATTGTGCCATAGCCTCCACTTGCAGCACGCCGGGCATGACGGGCTCCTCGGGGAAGTGTCCTTGGAAGAACGGCTCGTTGCCTGTCACGTTTTTAATGCCCACGATGCTGGTGGCTCCCAGAGCAATGACCTTGTCGACCAGCTGCATGGGGTAACGGTGGGGCAGCAGTTCGCGGATGCGGTTGATGTCCATCACGGGTTCCTCGTTGGGGTCGTAGATGGGAGCCTGCACCTCGTGCTTGCGAATCTCCTTACGCATAGCGCGCGCGAACTTATTATTAATAGTATGTCCCGGACGTGTGGCAACGATGCGTCCCTTGATGGGCTTGCCGATAAGGGCCATGTCACCGATGACGTCCAACAGCTTGTGGCGGGTGCACTCGTTTTCCCACACCAGCGGCTTATGCTGAATGTATCCCAGCTCTGTTGCATCGCGGTGCTCAACGCCCAGCATGTCGGCTAACATGTCAAGACGCTCCTGCGTCGTCTGGCGCTCGTAAATGACAATCGCATTGTCCATGTCGCCACCCTTGATGAGGTTTGCCTGAAGCAGCGGTTCAATGTCACGCACAAAGACGAACGTGCGCGCAGCTGCTATCTCTGTGGCGTAGTTCTCAACCTTGTCGAGCGTGGCAAACTGCGAGTTGATGAACTTCGACTCGAACGAGCACATTGTAGTGATGGAGAAATCATCATCAGGCAGTAGCGTGATGCAGGAGCCTGTCTGTTCATCCTTCACTTCAATCTTCTTGCGTATGATGTAGTAGTCCTTGGGGGCGTTCTGCTCTTCGATGCCAACCTCGTTGATTTTTTCCACATACTTAATGGCAGAGCCGTCCAGTATGGGGAACTCCGGTCCGTTGACCTGCATGAGGCAGTTGTCGATGCCCATAGCGTAGAGGGCAGAAAGTCCGTGCTCCACCGTTGACACTCGCATGTCGCCTTTACCCAGCACGGTGCCACGCTGTGTGTCAACGACATTCTCGGCAACGGCATCAATAACCGGTTCACCTTCCATGTCAATGCGTTGTACCTTGTAGCCTGTGTTTTCAGGTGCCGGATTAAATGTTACGGTCAGGTTCAAACCCGTGTGAAGTCCCTTGCCAAAGAGTGAAAAACTCCCTTTCAGTGTAGTTTGTTTCATTTGATATGCTGTTTTCTTATTTTTGTTTCTTTAATTCTTCCAGCTCTCTGCGCAGGTCAGCCAGTTCACGATACATGTCGGGCAGTCTGCGATAGAGTGCCTTGGCCTTGAAGAACACCTTGGGATCCATTGCGGGTGAGCCGATCAGCGTCTCGCCGTTGCCTTTCGTGCTGTTGATGACGCCACATTGTGCACCGACGTTCGTGCGGTCAGCCACGTGGATGTGTCCCGAGAAACCGGCCTGTCCACCTACCATGCACCATGAGCCGATCTTCGTGGAACCGGCCATACCCACCTGGGCTGACATGACGGTGTTCTCGCCTATCTCGCAGTTGTGAGCCACCTGAATCAGGTTGTCCAGCTTCACGCCCTTGTGGATGACGGTCTGTCCCATCGTTGAGCGGTCAACACAGGTGTTGGCGCCAATCTCCACATTGTCTTCAATGATGACGATTCCCAGCTGCGGAATCTTGTCGTAACCCTCCTGATTAGGAGCGAAGCCGAAGCCGTCGGCCCCGATCACGGCACCGGCATGTATGGTGACGTTGCGTCCTATCCGGCAACCGTCATAGATGCACACATGCGGAAAAATCTTCGTCCCGTCACCTATCTTGACGCCGTCGCCGATATAGGCAAACGGGGCAATATAGACATCGGCGCCAATCTCTGCCGACTTCGATACGAACGCCAACGGGTCGATGCCTGTCTTCTTGGGAAGCGTGGCGGCATACATCTGCAACAGCTTGGCCACACACTCATAGGCGTTCTTCACGCGGATGAGTGTCGCCGTCACCGGATGCTCCAACTCCACATCGTCGTTAACCAGGACGATGCTTGCCTTCGTGTCGTAAATGTAATGGGTGTATTTCGGGTTTGAGAGGAAAGCGATGGCTCCCGGTTTTCCTTCTTCAATTTTAGCAAAGGTATTCACGGTGGCGTTCTCGTCGCCCTCCACTTTGCCGCCGATGAACTCGGCAATCTGCTTGGCTGTAAATTCCATTCTCTGTGGGTTATAGATATGTTTTGTTGTTCTGGCAATAGGCCGCCTTTTCATTATTGGGTGCAAATTTACGAAAACTACGGCGAAAAACCAAATTTTTATTCGAGTTTTTCATTCCGTGCGCTGATAACACAGATAATACTTCCTGATTTTCCTTGACAAGAGCTGCACGTTGAGCAGTTCCGACGCCTCGGCAATGTCCTTCACCGTGCCGTCCTTGTAGAGTATTCCGATGCTGTCGTCCTCAGGGTTATACATGTCTTTCTGCGCTGCGCTGATGCTCATCATGTACTGGCGTGCATCCGCCGTGGTGATGGCCATGCGCTCTGCTATGTGCCGGGCTATCGCGTCAGCTTCATCGTCACCGACAGGCTCGTCGCGCACCTCCACGCGGAACAGCCTGCGGTCGAGCATGTCAGTAGCCAGCGTGGCCAGTATGCGGTCGTCAGCATGCCGCCACGACTTCAGGGCCGACCAGATGTCCGAGTCGTCCAGCTCGGCATACATGTCAAGCGCCTCGTCGTGGGTGGTAAACCATTCACGGTCAACATTGTTCCTGATGAAGTAGTCAAGTGCCGGTGAAGCAAACAGTTTTTGTCCACTGGCAACCAGCGCTTTGGCGCGGCGCAGCGTATTGATGAGCACCCGTTCGTAGCCAACGGCTGTGCGGTGCAGATAGACCTGCCAGTACATCAGCCGTCGGCTGGTCAGGTAGTTCTCCACCGAGTAGATGCCCTTGTAGTCAACCACCAGCCTGTCGTCGGCCACATTGAGCATCTTGATGATGCGTGCCGACCCTATGTTGCCCTCGGTCACGCCCGTGTAGAACGAGTCGCGCCTGAGGTAATCCAGCCTGTCCATGTCCAGTTGCGAGGAAATGAGCTGATGGAAAATCTTGTTCGGATATTCGTCCTTGAAGATGCTAATGGCCAGATTGAGCTGTCCGCCCAAGTCGCTGTTGATGCGTTCCATCATCATGATGGAGATTTCCTCGTGCGATATGCCGCTGATCAGCGTGTTCTCCAGCACGTGCGAGAACGGGCCGTGGCCGATGTCGTGCATCAGGATGGCCGCTTCGACGGCCTCTTCCTCCGAGTCGAAGATGTAGACGCCCTTCTCGCGGAGCGACTTGACGGCTTCGGTCATCAGGTAGAACGCACCCAGCGAGTGTTGGAACCGTGTATGACGGGCGCCGGGGTAGACCACGAAGGCCAGCCCTAACTGATTGATGCGGCCCAGACGTTGGAACAGCCGGTGCCCCACAATGTCGTAGAGCAGTCCCTTGCGCATCTTGATGAACCCGAACACGGGGTCATTGATAATCTTGTATCCTTCCATAAAAGTGTATCTTGCTTGACGGGCGCAAAGTTACATATAATTTCAGGGACAGCGCCCACTTTAACACTCCTTAACCCGAAATGGGTGGAAGGTGGCAATAAATTTGTTATCTTTGCACCCAATATCAGGTGGAGTGGTGCGCCGAGACATTGGACGACCTGCTCAGGACCGTCCGCGAACGCTCATTTCACAATTTTAAAGTGGACATACAGGAATAACGTGAGACAGCCAACAGAACATGCTGAGCCGATGGTCATCAGCAGCTTACAGAACGCCCGTGTGAAGCAACTCGTGCTCTTGCAGCAGAAGTCGCAGGAGCGCCGCCGCACAGGGCTCTTCGTCGTGGAAGGACGCCGTGAACTCCAACAGTGCATAGACGCAGGCTACGAGGTGGAAGAGGTTTGGGTGGTTTCTGGTGGAGGGTTGAAGGTGGAGGGTGACGGGAGAACACCTCAAGGGCAGCAACACTCCTCCCTCCACCCTCAACCTTCCACCTTCAACCTTCAACCCTCCACCATCTACCACGTCACCCCGGCTGTTTATGAAAAGATTGCCTATCGGGGTTCTACTGAGGGCATCATAGGTGTTGTCCGCGAGCGTCCCATGACCCTTGACGCGCTCACACAGCTACCCTCCTTTGGAGAGGGCGGGGGAGGCTCTTCACCCTTAATCGTCGTGCTCGAGAGTGTGGAGAAGCCCGGCAACTTAGGTGCGGTGCTACGCTCGGCTGACGCTGCCGGAGCCGATGCCGTCATCGTCTGCGACCCGCTGACCGACCTGTATAATCCGAACCTCATCCGCGCATCACTTGGTGCACGGTTCAGCGTGCCGACAATTGCCTGCACGTCAGAAGAATGTATTTCTTTCTTCAAGCAAAATAACATACGTATCCTGACGGCCCAACTACAGGACTCCAAGCTCTATTACGACACCGACATGCGCTGTCCCACGGCTATCGTCATGGGCACCGAATCGACGGGACTGACCGACCTGTGGCGCCGTGCAGCTGATGCGCACATCCGCATCCCCATGCTGGGCCGCATGGACTCCCTCAACGTCTCCGTCTCTGCCGCCATCCTGCTCTTCGAGGCTGTTCGCCAACGGCAGAACGCTGTTTGAGGTTTGAGATTTGAGGTTTGAGATTTGAGGTTTGAGGTTTGAGATTGCTCGGGGCTTTCACATCGTTTGCTCGGGGCTTTCGTGTCGTTTGCTCGGGGCTTTCGTGTCGTTTGCTTGGGGCTTTCGTGTCGTTTGCTGCGGGCTTTCGTGTCGCTTGCGCCGAGTTCTTGTGCTGCGTCGCGGCACCCTGCTGCTGCGTTGCGGCGTTGCAGTGTTGCAGTTCCCGAAAGGCATTTCCCATGTCCTGAAAACATTGCTATATTTATATATAAATATAGAGTTATTTTTTGACTTTCATATTATCTGTTTTAGAACTGCAACACTGCAACACCGCGACACCACAACTTCACCTTATAACCTGCAATTTATTTTCGATTTTTGAAGGAAAACGACGCTAATTTTGCCATCCAAATACTATTTTTAGACATCTTTTTTATAATAAAGTGCAGATTTACAAATAAAATTAGTACTTGTGCACCAAGTATATGCCGATCGACGTAAACGTCGTAAGCTAAGGCTTATTCCCTGAGTGCAGGGTGTCTGTATGATTTTAGTGGAAATATAACAAGCGTTTGCTGTTATTCGGAATTGCTTTACGAATCTAGCACAGTCAAAAAGTCCGAACCGAAAGAGTAAGTTGCAAGCGTCTGTGCGTTAAGCATGGGCGTGACTTATCTGGTTTGGTGGGCAAGTGCTAGAGCCTGTAAAGCATGGATGAGAATATCGTTCATGCTTTCTTGTGCTCTATGCCAAGCCTGCTCCTCCGAAGATAAGCATACGCATAATGTGCATTAACGTATGGCCAATAACACGAACCTCGGCGCTGCGAAGGCGGCAAAGAACGATGAGTTCTATACGCAGTATGCCGACATCCAGAAAGAGGTCAACTCCTATCTGGAGTATAACCCCGACACGTTCCGTGACAAGACGGTGCTGCTGCCGTGCGACGACCCTGAGTGGAGCAACTTCACTCGGTTCTTCGCACAGAACTTTGAGCGGCTTGGCTTAAAGCGGCTCATCTCTACCAGTTATGCTGTAGAGAGCAAAAAGTACAAGAACTACCACCCCACGCAGTTTGAGACGGAGAGCCCATTCTTCGATACCGCCAAGACGCGCATCAAGGGAAAGATATTCGAGCTGACCCACGATACCAATCAGAATGGACGAATTGACATCGATGATTTGGAGTGGCACTACTTGGAGGGTGATGGCGATTTCCGCAGCAAGGAGGTCTGCCAACTACGCGATGAAGCAGATATAATAGTGACAAATCCGCCATTCTCTCTGTTTAGAGAGTTTATTGCATGGGTACTTCAAGCGAAGAAATCTTTTTTGATTCTTGGCAATTTCAATGCTGTCCATTATAAAGAGGTCTTTCCACTTATTCAAAATGATACCATTTGGATAGGAAACAAGCCATTCGGTGGTGGTATGGATATGATAATGCCTAAGGGAATATTCGATCCAACAAAGGTCAAAAAGTACTATATTGACAAACGTGGCAACATCATACAAAACATTATGGGTGTTATATGGTTTACAAACCTCGAACATGGAAGGCGTCATCAATTTATTAATATGATGACTATGAAAGATAATATTCGTTTTGGAAATAACAAGACGTTAAAAGAACGAGGTTATGTTCATTATGACAATTATAATGCTATAGATGTCCCTGCTATTGAATGTATCCCAAATGACTATGATGGAATTATGGGTGTTCCTGATGCATTCTTAGGAAAGTATTGTCCTGAACAATTTGAGATAATTGGTCTTGGGGCTGGCGACCTCGCCAAAGAAATTGGTATTTCCAAAAATTATCGAGGCAGAACGGATTTAGCTTATACAGATCCACAAACAGGCAAACCCTCTTGTCCATACTCACGAATACTCATCCGTAAAAAACAATAACTGATATGAAACCTACACTCATCACCGACTGGACCATTGGCGATATCTGCAAGGGCTTCCAGTATAACGAATACGAAGGGAAAGGCTTGTATGGCCTTTCTGGGCGGCTGACCATTCAGCCGGAGTTCCAACGCCACTACCTCTATGCCGAGAATGGTGGCAAGAAGGAGGTGGATGTGATTCAGTCCGTCAGGAATGGCTATCCGCTTGGACTCATCTACTTCTCGAAGGTAGGTGAAGACCGTTATGAGGTGCTAGACGGTCAGCAACGTATCACGTCGCTTGGTCGTTTCATTACCGAGAAATTTGCTTGGATTGATGCTGACGGCAGACCTTGGTACTTTACAGCCCTGAACAAAAACGAGCAGGAGAAGTTCCTGAATACGAAACTCCTCATCTATGTCTGCGAGGGGACGGAGAAAGAAATCAAGGACTGGTTCCGAACCATCAACATTGTGGGTATTCCGCTGAACACACAAGAGGTTCTCAACGCTGTCTATAGCGGGCCGTTTATCACCCGTGCTAAAGAAGAGTTCTCGAACTCCAACAACACGAACATCAACAAGTGGAGTTGCTTTATCTCTGGTACGGCCAAGCGTCAAGACTATTTGGCTACAGCTCTTGACTGGGTGAGTCGAGGTCATACGGAAGAATATATGGCTGCCCATCGTCAGGACGAGAACATTCAGGAAATGAAAGCCTACTTCACTTCTGTCATCGACTGGATAACCTCTGTGTTCGACATTGCACCTGAGCGGGAGATGTGCGGTTTGAAGTGGGGTGAACTCTATGAGAAGTATCACGCCCAAGCATACGACCCGACGGCTGTGGCTGAAAAAGTGCGCGAACTCTATGAGAGTTTCTACGTGAAGGAGAAGAAAGGCATTTATGAGTATATCCTTGATGGCTGCCAGAACACCAAGTTGCTGAATGTCCGCGTATTCGACGAGCCAACCAAGAAGACTGTCTATGCTCAGCAGACAGCAGCAGCCAAAGAAAAAGGTGAATCCAACTGCCCGCTTTGCGCCATCGGTCACGATGCCAACCATACTAAGATTTGGGACCTGAAGGATATGGATGCTGACCACGTGACTGCTTGGAGCAAAGGCGGCGAGACATCAATAGAGAATTGTCAAATGCTGTGCAAGACACACAATAGAGCAAAAGGGAACCGATAAATAAGAAGGAACGCATACTCCCATTACAATAACCATATCAGTAAAGAAAGGGAAGGCAAATAAAACCGTGACTACTGAAAAATGCTACTTGAGTACGAGTTCAATGGTTGCCTTACCGAATTTCTCTTTCGTGATGGATGCAATATACTTCCCTTTGCCGTTTGACTGAAACTGCAGATATACGTTTTCGTGAAACTCTGCGTCAGGGCTATCCCAAGCACCAATGAAAACAATAGGACCACTAAAATATATCTGGTTAACTGATTCTACTGTGAATTTCCCACTGAACTCACAGTAGATTTCATGCTCATTTATGCTCATAAAGCTGCCATAAACGCTGAGGTCATCTTGCACATGACATCCACCTGTCCGAGTTTGGTTTGATTTGTCATGACTGAAAATTACGTCATGGTCACCAATGAGCTTGCTTTTCAAATCAGCAACAGACTTCGCTTCCCATGTCCGGGTTCTGTTCTGAGGTTTCTTCTTCGGCGGGGTGGCGGTTCTCTGCGTGGGGGGACGCAGGTTGTCAACGGTTTGCGCACATGCATGCGCTGCGGGCACTGACGCCAGCACGAGGGCTGTGAAAAGGATAGTGGTAACACGTTTCATCATTCTGTGTCTTTTTAGTTATATGCTGCAAAAGTAACACTTTCCCTGCAAACCTCCAAAAATTTCCGGCTAATTTCTGTCAATTTCTTTCCAAACCCTTCCCAAACCCTTCCCGCAACAATCAACATTTCTTTCTCACGCAGAGAGGCCGAGCATCACGTACAGAAAAACGTTTACGTGGGTTTTCGCGTGTTTTTGAGGATGAAATTTGGTGGTTTCAGGAAATAACCGTATCTTTGCACATATTTCTAACACTACAAATAATACTTAAAAACAAATGGCTAAAATTGTAACATTAGGCGAAATCATGCTTCGCCTGTCGCCGCAAGGCAACGACCGTTTCATTCAGAGTGAATCATTCCGCATCATCCCCGGTGGTGGTGAGGCTAACGTGGCTATATCGGTGGCCAACTACGGCCACGAGGCTTACTTCGTGAGCAAGCTGCCGAAGCACGAGATCGGGCAGATTGCCGTCAACGCGCTGCGTCGCTACGGTGTCAACACACAGTTCGTCGCCCGCGGGGGCGACCGCGTGGGTCTCTATTATGCTGAGACGGGTGCATCGATGCGTCCCTCGAAGGTGATCTACGACCGTGCACACAGCTCGATTGCCGAGGCTGAACCCGCAGATTTCGACTTCGACAAGATCATGGAGGGTGCTGCGTGGTTCCACTGGAGCGGCATCACGCCCGCCATCAGCGACAAGGCTGCTGAACTGACCAAGCTGGCTTGTGAGGCTGCTAAGCGTCACGGCGTGACCGTCAGCGTTGACCTGAACTTCCGCAAGAAGCTGTGGACCTCAGAGAAGGCCATCAGCATCATGCGCCCCCTGATGCAGTATGTGGACGTGTGCATCGGCAACGAGGAGGATGCTGAGCTGTGTCTTGGTTTCAAGCCTGACGCAGACGTGGAGGGTGGACAGACGGACGCTGCCGGCTACGAGGGCATCTTCAAACAGATGCGCGAGGAGTTCGGCTTCAAGTACGTGGTATCTACGCTGCGTGAGTCGTTCAGCGCCACGTTCAATGGCTGGAAGGCCCTGATCTACGACGGAAGCGAGTTCTACCAGTCGAAGCGCTACGAGATCAATCCCATCATCGACCGCGTGGGTGGCGGTGACTCGTTCTCGGGCGGTCTCATTCACGGTTTGCTGACGAAGCCGACACAGGGCGAGGCTCTGGAGTTCGCCGTGGCAGCCAGCGCCCTGAAGCACA
>JAFUSC010000008.1 GCA_017467705.1 Prevotella sp.
CCAGCTTGTCGTGGTCGTGGAAGCGATAGGTCTCTGCGCCGAAGCCTAAGGCCTGATGCCACTTCATACGCGTCTCCTTCCACTTGGGGAACCACTCCAGCTCCGTACCCGGCTGTACGAAGAACTGCATCTCCATCTGCTCGAACTCCCTCATACGGAAGATGAACTGACGGGCCACAATCTCATTACGGAAAGCCTTACCGATCTGGGCGATACCGAAGGGGATCTTCATGCGGCCCGTCTTCTGCACGTTCAGGTAGTTCACGAAGATGCCCTGAGCCGTCTCAGGACGCAGATAGACCTTCATCGAAGCATCAGCCGATGCGCCCATCTCGGTGGCGAACATCAGGTTGAACTGACGCACGTCGGTCCAGTTCTTCGTGCCGCTGATGGGATCGACGATCTCCTCGTCGAGGATGATCTGCTTCAGCTCGTCGAGATCCGGGCCCTGCATGGCAGCTGCATAACGCGCATGGAGGGCGTCGCGCTTCTGCTTGGTCTCGGCCACACGTGGTGACGTAGCCAGATACTGCGCCTCGTCGAAAGCCTCGCCAAAACGCTTGCGGGCCTTCTCCACTTCCTTCTGAATCTTCTCGTCGTACTTGGCAATCTGGTCTTCAATCAGCACGTCAGCACGATAGCGCTTCTTCGAGTCGCGGTTGTCAATGAGGGGGTCGTTGAAGGCGTCCACGTGTCCGCTGGCCTTCCATATCGTGGGGTGCATGAAGATGGCCGAGTCAATACCCACGATGTTCTCGTGCAACAGCACCATCGACTTCCACCAGTATTCCTTAATATTGTTTTTCAACTCCACGCCGTTCTGACCGTAGTCATAGACAGCGCCCAGTCCGTCGTAGATGTCGCTGGAGGGGAACACGAAACCGTACTCCTTACAGTGCGACACGATTTTCTTAAAAACGTCTTCTTGTGCCATAAGTCTTTTTGTTTGTTTTGAATTTTTGCCTGCAAAGGTACAGCTTTTCCGCCGAAAAAAACCATTTTTACAACATTATTTAATATAAATGATTTTTCAGCCGCAAAGTTACGGATAATTGGTTATTTTTTTGTATATTTGCAGTCGCAAAACGCTTGACATGATGAAAAAAGCAATTATGACCCTGTTCGTACTGGCTGCTGTCATGCAGGAAGCCACAGCGCAGAACACCATTGAAAGCATCCGCGAAGTGTATCAGGGAGTGTATGAGACCGTCGGCCTGATGAACATCGACTTCCCCGAAGGGGGCATACCGCCTGAATACTACCACTTGGACGTGCGGCAGAACCTGCCGGGCACGGGGCCGCACCATGAGGACATCCGCATGTACTACGGCGAAGAGGAACCGGAAGAAGAAGGCGACCCCTACCCGCCCCACTTCCTGCGCCTCGTTACGGCGAAGTATAACTTTGCCGCACGCGAGTTCTACGAGGAATACCTCTACGACGAACGGGGACAGGTGATGTTCATCTACGCCCTGACGTGCGACGCTGACGAGAACATGGTGCCACATGAACTGCGCCTATGGTACGACGGTCCACGGCTGCTGCGCTTCACGGCCAAGAGGGGCGGACAGGCTGGCACCTTGGACGAGATGCGCAAAGCCACGTACAACGAGGTGTACTCGGGCACGGAGATTCCTGAAAAGTTCCAAGCAGAGTGCAACCGCTGCGAGGAACGTGCCAAGAAGTTCCTCACCATGTTCAAGGCCATTGACGAAAGGACTTATCTTTAACATAACACAGACACCGATTCTGAATAACTAAAAACATATATGAGCGACGATATAAAAGACCCGAACGCCCCCATAGCCCCCGAGGAAGAAGGCGTGGTCAGCGGTTCCGCCGCTGACGCCACCGACACCCCCGACGCTGACGCTGCTGATGCAGCCGACACCACCGAGGCACATTCTGACTACAAGCCCGTCAACCGCTTTGACGCAGCCGCCGTGCACCACCTGTCAGGCATGTACCAGAACTGGTTTCTGGACTATGCCTCCTCCACCATTCTCGACCGCGCCGTGCCGCACATCGAGGACGGACTGAAACCGGTGCAGCGCCGCATCCTGCACTCCATGAAACGCATGGACGACGGACGCTATAACAAAGTGGCCAACATCGTGGGCCACACCATGCAGTTCCACCCGCACGGCGACGCCTCCATCGGCGACGCGCTGGTGCAGCTGGGACAAAAGGACCTGCTGGTGGACACGCAGGGCAACTGGGGCAACATACTGACAGGCGACAAGGCAGCTGCGCCGCGTTACATCGAGGCACGCCTGTCGAAGTTCGCACTCGACACGGTGTTCAACCCGAAGACCACCGAATGGCAGCTCTCCTACGACGGACGTAACAAGGAGCCCATCACGCTGCCCGTGAAGTTTCCCCTGCTGCTCTCGCAAGGAACCGAAGGCATTGCCGTGGGACTGTCGACCAAGGTGCTGCCACACAACTTCAACGAGATATGCGACGCAGCCATCAGCTACCTGCACGGAGAAGAGTTCCGGCTGTTCCCCGACTTCCAGACGGGCGGCTCGATTGACGTGTCGAAATACAACGACGGACAGCGTGGCGGCGTGCTGAAAGTGCGTGCCAAGATTGAGAAGCTGGACCCGAAGACGCTCGTCATCCGCGAGCTGCCGTTCTCGAAGACGGTATCCACGCTGTGCGAGAGCATCACCAAAGCCATTGAGAAAGGTAAGATCAAGGCCCGCAACGTGACTGACCTGACGTCAGCCGAGGTGGAGATTCAGGTGCACCTGTCGCCCGGCGTCAGCAGCGACAAGACCATTGATGCACTCTACGCCTTCACGGACTGCGAGATCAACATATCGCCCAACTGCTGCGTCATTCAGGACGATAAGCCGCAGTTCCTCACCGTGAGCGACGTGCTGCGCCACTCAACCGAACGCACCAAGGACCTCATACGTCAGGAACTGGAGATACGCAAGGGCGAACTGCTGGAGCAGTACCACTTCTGTTCGCTGGAAAAGATTTTCATTGAGGAGCGCATCTATAAGGACAAGAAGTTCGAACAGGCACCGACGGTGGACGCCGTCTGCGAACACATTGACGACCGCCTGACGCCCTACTACCCCTCACTGGTGCGCGAGGTGACCAAGGACGACATCCTGAAGCTGCTGGAAATCAAGATGCAACGCATCCTGAAGTTCAATAAGGACAAGGCCGACGAACTGATGGCACGCATCAAAGCGGAGATTGACCAGATTGACCGTGACCTGAACAACCTGACAGAGGTGACGGCGCAGTGGTTCCAATTCCTGAAAGACAAGTACGGCAGGGAGCACCCGCGCCTGACAGAGATACGTAACTTCGACACCATCGAGGCATCGAAAGTGGTGGAAGCCAATCAGAAACTCTACATCAACCGCAACGACGGATTCATCGGCACGGGACTGAAGAAGGATGAACTGGTGTGCAACTGCTCCGACATTGACGACATCATCATCTTCTACCGCGACGGTAAGTTCAAGGTGGTGCGCGTGGCAGAAAAGATATTCGTGGGCAAGAACGTGCTCTGGCTGGGTGTTTATAAGAAGAACGACCAGCGCACCATCTATAACGTGGTCTATCGCTCCGGCAAGAAGGGACCTTACTACATCAAGCGTTTCAATGTGCCCGCCATCACGCGCGACCACGAATACGACATCACCACAGGCGAAGAGGGTTCACGGGTCATGTACTTCACGGCCAACCCCAATGGCGAGGCTGAGGTCATCAAGGTGACGCTCGACCCGTCGGCCCTGACCAACCGCCGCATGAGTCCGTTCTTAGAGCGCAACTTCGCCGAAGTGCTCATCAAGGGACGCTCGGCCAAGGGCATACTGCTGAGCAAGAAAACCATCAAGAACATCGGACTGAAGAGCCACGGCCATTCCACGCTGGGCGGACGCATGGTGTGGTACGACCCGGACGTTAACCGACTGAACTACGACGAGCACGGCCGGCTGCTCGGTGAATTCTTCGACGGCGATCAGATTCTCGTCGTGCTGACCAACGGCGAATACTACCTGACGAACTTCGACGTGAACAATCACTTCGAGGACAACGTACGCATCATTGAGAAGTACGACCCGCAGAAGGTCTGGACCTGCGTGCTCTTAGACGCAGACAACAAGAACTACGCTTATATCAAGCGTTTCCAGATGGATGCTTCGAAGCGCAAGCAGTCGTACATAGGCGAGAACAGCAACTCACGCGAACTGCTGCTGTCGGAACAGGTCTATCCGCGCATCCTCATCACCTTCGGTGGTGCCGACGCCGTGCGACCGCAGTTAGAGATTGACGCAGAGCAGTTCGCCATCATCAAAGGCGCCAAGGCCAAAGGCAAGCGCATCACCACGTGGCAAGTAGAAAGCGTCGAAGAGCTGGAGCCGCTGCGATTCCCTGAGCCCCCGGAAGAGCCAGAAAGCCCGGAAGCACCAGAGACGCCGGAAACACCGGACATTCCGGACAACCCGAAGAATCCAGATAACTCGAGAAATCCGGATAACCCGGAAAGCCCGGACAATTCGGAAAAACAAGAAAAGCCGGAAAAGCCCGACCCCGCACAGCCAATCGTCGATGAGCAGACGGGACAGCTGAGCCTTTTCCCTGATGACTTCTAAAAGGCAAACCGTTTCCTAAAAGCCCAAATGCCAACACAGTAAAAGAAGAAAAAGTGAAGACAATAAGCAAAAGCACAGCATGGACAGTCGTGAAAGGCTTACGCTTTTTACCTTTCCATGCTGTGACTTTTTTGCTGTTATTGCCTGCTGCCTTGCATGCACAGACCGACTCGCTGCAACTGCTACAGTTGCTGCCACGCAACACGACGACCTATCAGGTGGGACTTGGCAGCAGTCATGTGCTTGACACGTATCTCTCACAAGAGAAGTTTTCGGGCACGGGACTGACGCT
The DNA here is from genome assembly GCA_017467705.1 of Prevotella sp. Lineage (GTDB taxonomy): Bacteria > Bacteroidota > Bacteroidia > Bacteroidales > Bacteroidaceae > Prevotella. Next base: position 4,915 of record JAFUSC010000008.1, read on the forward strand.
GCTCGCCACGACCGAGCGCGAAAAGCCGGGCAAGCGGTGGACCACCTTCATGGAGCATCAGGTGAACCTTGCCAGCACGCACGACCGTTCTGACACGCAAAGCCAATTGCAGGGCGACTACACGCTGCTCGTCGGCAGACTCTATCAATGGCAGCTGCCGCATCGTTGGACGGTTCAAGCGGGCGGAGCTTTGTGCGGCAACATCGGCTTCATCTACAACACCAGCAACAGCAACAACCCCGCACAGGCCCGGCTGTCGGCCAGCGTCATGCCAACCGTAACCGTCAGCAAGCGCATGCAGCTCTTCCACCGTCATCTTCAAGTGCGCTACGAGCTGAACGTGCCGCTTGTCGGCATCATGTTCAGCCCTAACTACGGCCAGTCTTATTACGAGATATTCTCACGGGGCAACTACGACCACAACATCGTGCCCACGACGTTCGTCAGTGCGCCCACCTTCCGCCAACAACTGACCGTGCGCTACAGCATTTCCAACCACACGGCCATCAGCCTCGGTTATCTGGGCGACTATCAGCAGACTGATGTCAACCAGCTGAAGACCCACATCTACAGTCACCGTCTCATGCTTGGCATCGTGCGCCAGTTCAGCATCATCAACCACCGACTATGAAAAAGTTTGACATCAAACCCATAGGGCCTATAGGCCGTATAAGACTTAGAAGCCCCATAAGACTTATAGGGCTTATAGGACTCATCAGCCTTATCAGCCTTATCAGCCTCACATCCTGCGTTGATGAGGACGAGCACCCTGACACGCCGCAGGGGAACTTCGAGGCGCTGTGGCACATCATCGACGAGCATTACTGCTACTTGGACTACAAGCAGCATGAGTACGGTCTTGACTGGTCGGCTGTCTACGCGAAATACAAGCCGCGCGTCAACGAGCACATGACGGAGGAGCAGCTTTTCGAAGTACTGTCGGGCATGCTCAGTGAACTGCGCGACGGCCACGTCAACCTCAGCACCAGCTATGACTACGCCCGCTACTGGAGCTGGCAGGAGAATTATCCCAAGAACTTCAGCGACTCACTGGAACGCCGCTATCTGGGCACCGACTACCGCATTGCCGCCGGACTACGTTACCGCATCCTCGACGACAACATCGGCTACGTGCGTTACAGCAGTTTCCAGTCTGCCATCGGCGACGGCAATCTTGACGACGTACTCTCCTACTTCCAACTCTGCCGCGGTCTCATTATCGACATCCGCAACAACGGCGGCGGCGACATGACCTACGCCGAGAAGTTCGCCGCCCGCTTCACCGACGAGCGCGTGCTTGTGGGCTATATGCGCCACAAAACGGGCACGGGGCACAGCGATTTCTCCGACATGGAGCCGCAATACTTGGAGCCGTCGAGCCGTCTGCGTTGGCACAAGCCGGTCTGTGTGCTCACGAACCGCAGCGTGTTCAGCGCCGCCAATGCGTTCACCATGTATATGCGACAGCTGCCTCTGGTGCGCGTAGTGGGCGACCGCACGGGCGGAGGTGCCGGACTGCCGTTCTCGTCGACGCTGCCCAATGGCTGGAGCGTGCGTTTCTCGGCCTGTCCCATGTACGACGCCACACGTCAAGACACCGAATTCGGCATTGATCCGGACTACAACTTGGCGCTCACCGATGCTGATTTCCAGCGCGGCGAGGACACCATCATTGAATTTGCCAGACAGATTCTCAACGAATAAGCCTCCGTCTTTAACTCCTTTTAACTCCTTTGACTCCTTTAACTCCTTAAAAAGTATTACCTTTGCACCCGCAAACAACCTTACAGGGAATTGACTTCGTCGATTCCACTAAAAGGGAATTGACTTCGTCGATTCTGCGCCTGTGGCGGAATTGGTAGACGCGCCAGACTTAGGATCTGGTGTTTCACGACGTGCAGGTTCGAGTCCTGTCAGGCGCACAACGCACCTTTACAACGACAATTTCACGGATTTAACGGATTAGAATTGCATGCAATAACAGTAATTACAATCCATTAAATCCGTGAAATTTGTTGTCATTAAACTTCACGGCTTTCGCTTACTCTTTATTTGACAACCACCTTACGGCCATTGCGAATAACAACTCCTCGCGTGCCAGAACTAACACGAACGCCCTGTAAGTTATACACAGGCTCAATGCCACTGCGCTCAGTGCGGACACCGCGAATATCTGTTGCCTCGGTGACCGTAACCTCGCAGGTGGCTGTCGGTCCTTCTATCGTTGTTACTATCAACGTGCAGCTACCTACCCCCACAGCAGTGACCATGCCGTCGGCAATAGTCGCCACCGCCTCATTACTGCTGGTCCACGTCAGTGTCAAACCCTCAAAGTCTGCAGGATCAGTGGTAACTGTCAACTGCTCAGTGTCGCCGATTTGCATATCAAGCTGCGTCTTCGACAGCATGATGCCATTCAGTGTGGGAGGTGTAATGGTCTCCACAGGACTTACCACCATTTCTATCTCATTAATGACACTTCCGGAAACCACATTAGTAGCATACACACCATAGACATCGAACGTTTTACCATCAATGTCTGCAGGAACCTTAACACCCTTTATCTGGAAAACGTTATAGAGTCTGATGGTTTCATCACCATTGACAGCCCACACGTTGCCGTTCCTTCTTTCCAGTGTGGCACCCTTCAACACGATGTAATCAGAATAATAGTCAGGCGTCAAGTCCTCAAAGTGTACCTCATGAGGCTGCACCTCTCCACCTGCCGTGATAGTAAGATTAGCATCATTTGTGGAGCCTGCTATACCAACAACCTGTGGCATATTGTTGCTGAAGCCCACTTTGGCATACAGCGTACCATTGATGATGTCATTCTTCTTCAGATCAAGCCCTGTATTATAGAACATAACCGAACCCGTAACATCACGGACATAGGCTGCACCGCTATAAACGTACACGACTTCTGCATCTGTCAACTGTAGCAGCGCATCGGTGCCAACCTCTTTTGATTTGAATTCCGACAGGCTGATGGCCTGCAATTCGACGACCGTCAAGTTGCAAGTTGCTGTCGTACCATTATCGCTTCTAACCGTAATGGTACAGGTACCCTCCTTGAGCCCCTTTACATTTCCGTCTTGGTCTACAGTTGCCACGGTCTCGTCGCTTGACTCCCATGTTAGCGTATACACAGCATAGTCAGGTTCAGCCGTAACACTAAGCTGCATGGTCAGGCCTACGCCCACCGAAACTGCCTCAGGCAACACCAGATTAGCCAGCACAAGGGAATTCTCAATGTCGAACGTAACGATGCCACCCGACATTTGAATATTCTTCAGCCCCCACTTCGTACTTTCACCTGCCCACGTTTTCAGATTAGCAGGCGAAGTGGCATTATGCAGTTCATGCACTTGCCCTGTACCGGGGAAAACATCGTAAGCCGAGCCCGTGTTTCCCTGCGAGGCATTAGTGGCAGGACGACCTTTGCCGCCAGCACGTATCACCTCATAGTAATTACGGCTTGGATTATTGTTGACGGTATTGTTATTCCACACATTCTGATTGGTCTTGTCGACGCGATGCACTAACATACCGTTACCCGGTAAGTAAGCATCCCACTTGAAGCCATTTCTCTGGCGGTTCTCAAACAGGAAGAACTCATTATCGACAGGCGAGTTGATACGGAAGCCCGTATTACTGGAGTAAAGCGGATTGAGCGTATAGCTGCCCTCGGCATCAATGACTACAGGATCCTCATCCAGAAAGCCGACATCCCACCGCTCGTAGAGTGAATAGCCGACAGGCGTACGACCGTTGTTAAAATAGCTGCCGCCAGCCATCACCGACCAATCGTCAGGATGGTTACTCTCGCCACCGCTGTCCTCATAATCAGCATCATAGAAGTCAGGCAGACCCAACACATGGCTGAACTCATGGCAAATGGTGCCAATGCCATCTATGCAGATTGTATAGGGATAACTTGTATATCCATACAGCTCAACGGAGCTGGCATAGTCCCAAAGCTTGACCCCATCCTTCACAACATAACTCCAACCGTTTGTAATAACAGAACGGTGAGGCCACCACAAGCGTGAATCATTGCCGCCAAAGTTGGCGCCGTTGCCTGCAAGGATGAAGTAAACCAAGTCCACAAAGCCATCACCATCACCATCATACTGACTGAAGTCGACATCAGCATCGGCAGCATTAATGGCAGCATTAAGTATCTGTGACGACTTGCTATAGCCGTTATTCGGGTTATAGTCATATTGACTATAGTCAACTGTGTAAGGCCCCACCACGTCAAACTGAGGCTCGAACTTGCCGGCGGAGTTGTCAGAGAAATAATCGCGCACACTGCCTGTATAGCTATAACTGTCGAAGCCCGTATAGTTCTCTTGATTCACCATATCGGTGAGGATATTCTTATAGTCTTCACGCGAAAACGACTTGTCGTTATACTGCACTAAAACTATCAGTCCCTTAAAATTATTATAGTTATACTGGGCAGCACGGTGCATGACACGCTTCTGACTCTCACGCTGCTCTACACGCTGTTTCATTGCAGCTGTCTCAGCCGTCATATCCGGCTTCAGGTATTTCCTAATATGACCAAGGAAAGCCTGTTCTGCCTGCTGGCGTACTGACACATCGTGTGCCACCTGTTCCGTAGGGAGCAACTGCCCACCCTTCAACTCAGCGTATACATAATAGCCACGACTGTCCTTCACTACAGAATAACCATCTTCTGTCGTGTTGAAATGTAACCACTCATCACCGACAAGGCGAAGAGACAGATAACTGCCGTCAGGTTGCTGTACTCTTACAGTACCGGGATGTGCAGGAATTGCCATGACACCACACACACAAATCAGCAACGCTGACAGAAAGAAAAAAAGTCTTTTCATAAATATCTCTTTTTTTGTAATAGTTTATAAAGTGCAAAGTTAAGTATTAATTCCTGTACCACCAAATGTTTTAGTTTTTTTTATAAGCCATTGACAATCCATTGCCTATAGAAAGGATCTTCTATTTCATATCGATCTGTATATATCTCGGGTTGCAACATACCACCTGCCAAACGTTAAATGCCAGTTGTTGCGAATAATATGGATGACAAGCGGTATAGTCAAGGATACGGTTAGCCAGTTCAACGTGTGTTTTAGGGAAACAACTTTCCAACCGCTCCGAATTTAAAAGGGTTCTCCATATTACGACTTTTTTCGTTACGACTTTTTTCGTAGTCAGATGCAAAGATACGAATAAGTTAGGACATCACCAAATTCTTTTGTGTTTTTTATTCGCCATTGCTAATGTATCAGCGGGAACCAGCAGTTCTATGAGTTTAAACTGGCAGTTCTATGAGTTTAAACTGGCAGTTTTGTGAGTTTAAATCGGCAGTTTAGAAAAGTAATAAGTGACATATTAGAAAGTAATAAGTAACTTATTGCTCGGTAATAAGTAACTTATTACTTGGTAATAAGTGACATATTACTTCATAATAAGTGATATATTACTTTTCAAAAAAGCCATAACAGCATCACAAAATCAACACTTCCGGATTCCCATTCAGGCATAACAAAATAATCGGGAGGCCGCGGAGCCTCCCGATTATTTTAATACTATATAAATATTCCCCCTTCAAAGGGAGTGGCTGCCGCCTTCTTTCCCGTAGGCACTCCCCTCCCTTCAAGGGGAGGGGCAGGGGTGGGGTCTGTATTTGGATGATTTTGTCACCTCTGATTCCAGATAAAGTCCAACCCTTGCTTACGGTAGAACTCAAACTTTCTGTCATCAGAGATCAGGGGTAAATGCTCAGTAATAGCATGAGCTATAATCACATGATCGGAAGGGTCTTTATGCTCCTGAGCCTTATTCAGTTCAAGTTCAGAATAAGTCTTCATGTGTTCCTCCTTCAAAGGAAGTATATTGATAAAGAACTCATCCTTTATAGCATCTATCATCTGTCGAGCTGATTTCCAAAATCTGGAAACGACCTTTCCATTATTATATTGAATGATAAGTTCACGTGGTGTCTCTGCACTCATGCATATAGTATTGTCATAGTTCGTCAGAATGGCCAACACATCATCTGACAATTGATCACGGTCAATTGCCAAATGGATGAATATGCACGTATCTATCAGAACTCGCATCAGTCTTTCATGTAAACACCATATTTCTCGACTGTTGCTGAACCCTGATACTTATCAGAAGCTTCCATTCTCTTCTGAACCAAATACTTTCTTACCTCAACGGGGAGGCTTTCCCATGTTGCAGCTGTCATAATTTCGTCTCCTTTCTTGACTTTTCGTTTGCAAAAATAAGCATTTAGTTCGATACTTGCAAGAATTATGCCAAATATTTGCAGTTTTCTCCTTAACGTTTCAACAAAAACGCTTTAGAGCAAATCATGCTGGCGCATCCATTACTTTTCCTTTCTTTTACTTGTTAATCTGCCACTTTTTCCTTCCGCAGATTTTCTATTGGTGTATCCTTCTTGTCCTCTGAATGCATATTTGCATGTGACTGAGGTTTGCTTTTTTCTCGTCTTGCTGTCATATCAAGTGCAAAGATAAGGAATGACATTCTAATTCGCAAAACTTCTGGAAGGAAAGCAAAATAATTCTATTTCATTAGAATTTCCGCAATTTCATTAAAGCGCATCAAAATCAACTTCAAATTCAGCCGTTCAAGGTTTATTACATACATTATTATACGACTTGCTCCATTGGGTACATCCGTTCTTTTAAGCGCATATCAGATTCCCGATGCCAAAGCACCTGCTCATTTCTGTATGCGTGCAAAGCATGCAATATTTCTTCACGACTTCGCTTGATATTTGTATCCATGTCTTTCTTTTATTGATTATCCTTTATTTTGGATAAGTTCTAATCCCTGAGATTCGTAAAAAGGAAAACGGGTGTCAGCAGAAATCAAAGGCATACGATTGGTTATGGCGTGGCTGATAATAAGATGGTCAGAAGGGTCATTATGGTCTTGAGCCTCATTGATCTGCAGAGAAGCATAAGTCTCATAATGTTCCTTGTGCAAATAAAGTACCCGAAAACCATATTCGTCCTCAATGGAGCGTATCAACTCTAACGGTGACTTCCACCACTTTCGGATATGGGGTTTCTTATTCCAAAGCAGCACAAGTTCTTTCAAGGACTCACTACTAATATAAAATTGATTCTCATAATCATCAAACAAAGCAAGTACATCAGGAGACAGCCTATGCTGTTCCTGAGCATACCATATAAAAATATGAGTATCAATAAGATAACGCATAGCTCAATTAGTCAAGGTGGGTAATCATCCTTACTGCATCATCAAGTGCAAGCCTATCTTCTTCGGTCAGCGGGCCCCAGCCTTTCTGCTTATTAATCCATGCAATTTCTTCCAATCTACCTTTAAATCTTCTTACTTCCATACGAGTTACTTCTTATTTTTCCGCTGCAAAGATAAGGAATAATATTTAATCCGCCAAACGTTTCAACAAAAAAGAATCGGGAGGCCGTGGGGCTTCCCGATTCTTTTGTATGATTGATATGCTTTGCTTGATGCTTACTTCACCACGACCTTGACCTTCGGTCGAGGTCGTCTGCGTTCAATCAAGCGAAAGCAAGCTTTCGTTGATACTTACTTAACCACGACCTTCTTGCCGTTCATGATGACAATGCCCTTGTAGTTGCTGTCAACACGCTGGCCCTGCAGATTGTAGATGGGACCATTAACGGTCTCAACGTTCTTGATGGAAGTATTGATACCAGTAGCACCCTGAGAAACTACAACTTCCAGCTTGGCACCTTCCTGTACGAATACCAGAGTTGCCTGACGTCCCTCGACACTTGCAGGCAAAGCCTCTGCCTCAAATACGAGGTCGAACGTGTAGTTGTTTTCATAGTCCTCGTTAGCAAAGCCGACAGACAGCCAGTCGGGAATCTCGTCTGAAGAATCATCAAGCCAGATACGAGTCTTCGAGCCGTTGGCATCAGTCTCTTGGTTGCTGAACATCGGATGTACGTTGATGGCAACCTGCCCACCAGCATCAGGAATAACTACGTTTGTATTATCCTCGGTATAAAGATAGCCACTGGTTGCACCAAGCAGACCTACGAACAGAGAGGTTTTCCAAGAGGTATAAGAGTACATTGAACCCTCATTACCTGACATCTCAAACCAAGTAGATGTGCGTGCATTATCAAGAGGAGCATCCTGACTACCCAAAACACCAGAGAATGTGCCATTGTCCCAACCCTCGATAACAATTACAAACTCTGTATCAAGGAAAAGATAATCAAGCGTCTCGCTCAAGCCAGATTCATCCTCAACATAGAGTTCGGTGAACTCAACGCCCGTAAGACCTGCATTAAAGTCTGTATTAAGGTTTGCACTTGTAGCATCACCTTCGGCCAGAATACGTCCAAGTGTCGGACGTGATGATGTGGTAGGATATGATGCCTCGTAAATCTTAATGTGCAGGTTAAAGTCTGTGTTGAATGTAGCAGAAACAAGCGGCAGCGTAACACCCTCAATGTAAAGCGGAGCAGCAGGTTTCTCATGATAGATATATATCTTGCTCATGCTGTTAGAAGCTTTATCAGGCGTACCCCAGTTTGTATAGAACGTGAGATCACCATCCGGATCCTGACGCGTGATGATGGCAGGCGTCTCGTTATTCAGCAAGAACTCACCCTCATAACCGCCAGCATAGACATACGATGTGGTATAGTTGAGTTCGCCCCCATCATCCAATGACTTACCGACACCAAAGATAAAGGGGTCAGAAGAAACCGTCTGGTTAAGCCCCACCAACTGAATATCGGTATAAGCTTCACCACCAACGGTGTTGAACTCAAACTCAGGCTCGTTGCCAGTTGCAACAACTTCAGTTGTCTCCTCATCAACAGGACTGCTGACAGACCACTGCCACTCCGTCACCTTGTCAGATGTCAGGTTGCGGAAAGCAAAAGGTGCATAAGCACTGGTAAATGCCAGATTATTATTATATGAATAACCATTCAGGCCTAGGCTGGCAAACAACACAAGACTATTGGGTTCGAAAGAAACCGAAGGGGTAACAATCTCTCCTGGCAGGTTGTACTTAACACCACTGACATAGGTCCAATAGCCCAGATAGTCGTCCTGATTGTAGGTATCTGTACTATATGCGCCATACAAAATAGAGTAACTACCTGTGATATTATTGCTTTCGTCCATTGTCAGCGTGATAGAACCATCAGCTGTTGTAGCTGATTCCAGATAGATATACAACATTCCTGTGGGTGAAGCACTATTCTCAGTAGAGGCTACCAACTGAGGCTGAATAACAATATTGCCACTTTCAACGGTGTACTCTACCACAACACCATTTTCAAATCCGAAAGGATTAGGAATTACATCTTGCAACAGCAGTGTATTGCCATCAGAACTTGTACCCGTGAACATGCTCCACTCAACAGCGCCATCGTCACGGTCAGTGCCTGTTCCTTCATACTCAGGCTGAACAGCAGCACGACGACTACCCTGAATATTACGAACAACAGGATTCAACGAGTTTTTCAGGCTCAGGCTCGTCTGGAACCGCTTGACCGACTTATCGGCCAAAGGCTTGCCTACAGGTTTAGCCTGAACTGCCTCATACTTCTTAAACGTAGCCTGCGGCAGAACATGATGCTTTGCCTGAGGCTTGCTAACAGCCTGCTTCTTGACAAGCTGTGCATTTGCTGTGCCTACAAAAAGGGCAGCAATGGCAATGAGTAAAAATTTTTTCATAATTTTCTTCATTTAATTAATAAATAACGTTATCTCTATTAAAATTTAGTTTAGTTTAAAAGTCGTACCACCATTGACTGCAGTAAACACACCACCTGTAGGCAGGAAATAGTCATCAGGAACGACGTCATAGGTTCCACTAAGCGTAGCTGCAAACTGGCGTGTCAGTGCAAGAATCTCCGGAACATTACGGCTAATAGCGTTCATGTTATTATCATAAGCGTCTTCGGGAGTGCTTACCAACTGTATCTGACCGTAAGCAGAGCAGACAATTGATAAACTAAGTCCTGCGGCGTTGGTTCTCGTCTTATTTGCATTAGAATAGAAGGTCAGCACTAATCCGTTAACGGCATTACCGCTCGACGTCTTACCAATGCCTATGCTTTCCAACACATAGTTCTTATTGGCTTTCAGCAGTTGCTCAGCTATCTGATCATACAAACTCTGCTGTTCTGCCGTAAAAGAAGAGGGGTCCATCTTCCATACTGCGGTATGATTGGCAATGTACCTGTCCCAGCAAGCAATGACCTTAACGCTCTGATCCTCGTTTTGCAGACAAGTGGTGTCAGCATCAATAGTGAATGTCTGGAACGCATACTCACCCAATGAGTCGACATGATTGATGCGGAAACCGTCAGGGGTGAACACGCAGGCAAGCGTCTTGCGCACCAACGGATTGTCCACACGGTCGCAATAGAGGAAAGAACCACGGTTAAGTCCCGAGAAATACATCGTGTCAACACCGTTGGTAACATAGTAAGAAGTGAGTGCTGCAGTGGCAATCTTACTCTTCAGCTGAGCCGTTGCATCAATGTACTCCTCCCATGTGCGGTCACAGGGAATGAAACGCACCTCTGCCGAATGACGTTCACCGCGGAAGAGAATCTCGTCATCCTCTAATGACTTGAGGACCAGATTGTGATCACCGTTCATTCCCTCACCATCACTGACTATGGTGTTAGGTGCAGACGATGGACTCACGGGGTCAACAAAGACGGTGAGCACGTCGTTCCACGTATTGAAGGCAAGAACAGGACCTTCCTCAGACAACATCTCATAAGTACTGGAGGCCTCCGTGTACTTATTAGCATTGCCATTACGCAGGAAACGGTGATTACTGGCCAGCGTCACCTGCCCACTGTCGTAGAAACGGCCGAAGAGATTGAAGCCTTCGAAGTCAAGGTCATCGGTGCCGGCCACAAAGTACTGGATGACCCATCCGTTATTCCCGTCACTACTCTGACTGACCAGACGCTGTTGCAACTGCTCGTTGAGGTGAGTGATACGCAACGAAGCACTTTCGTCAAAAAAGTCTTCCTGTTCAAATGTGCATGCAGTGCAGACTGTGGCCACAGCGACAGCCACGAATAAAGTATGGAAAATATGCTTTACTTTCATCATCTTGTCTCCTTAGCTTTTATTGATAGTCGTAAATTGTAACATTGTCGCGCACATAGTCATTGATGTTGTTCTGACGCTGCCGCACTTCCCGACGGATTTCGAAAAGGTAAAGTCCCCACTTCTCTGTGTACCACTTGGTTGCAATATCTAACTTCTTCAGTAGTGCATTAATGCTGCCAGTGTTTTCACTGGTGTCAATCTCGACCCAACTGTCTAAGAAATTCCGGAAAGATGTGAAGTCGGCTACCTTGTCAAAACGCAGAGCGACATCAGAGTTGGCACGGGTGTCATTCTGGTGGAAGCTGGGAACAATGCGTCCCGTCTCCTCGTACTTGCCCGACTCTTCATTCATAGCATACTCCTTGTAAAGGGTAAAGTTGTTCCATGACTTGCCCGGGTCGTCGAGGCCTTCAATCTCAAGAGAGTCAATCAGCGTGTAAATCTGCTCCTTGTCACCATCCTTCACACCGCCATTAGCACAGCAGTCAATGAGCGTGTGCATCCAACGGGTGTCTGTGTCGGTAATGGTGCAGGAAAGGGTTTCCACGAAGTCCTCGTAATTGGCTGACGAACCGTACTGAGTGATATAGCCCAGACGATGGCTCTCAACAGAATCACGCTCCTGCCATGTACGGGGGTCGTATGTTCCAGGTGTAATCTGTCCAAACGAGACAGGATAGGACTTGGTCTGGTGAAGGATATGCGAGAACTCATGATGCATGGTATGGAACTTGTCCTTATTAAGCAATTCCATGTCGGCAGCCGTATAAGGAGACTCGGGGGACCAATACTTCATGTTGTTCACGTTGATGAGCGTAATCTTCACACCAGCCGAGGCGTAACCCAAGGTCTCGGTGCCAGTGGTGGGTGAGTAGGCCGTAGAACCAATGAAATGGAAGATACGCGGTCCGTACTGCTTCATGAAGTCATCGCCACCATATTTATTATAAACATCGTAGAACAGATACTTAATGAAGTGCGCCAACATCTGCGACTTCTTGTAGTCAGCAGGAGCCAACTGGAAGGAGAGGTTAGATGCAGGGAAGTTAAACCGGTACTGAATCTCTGTGTTGTAAGGCACCACGAAGTTGTCGTAGAGCCACTGGTCGAACGGTGCCGTCGCAAGATTCGGGTCAACAGCCGGGGTCTCGGTGTCAAAGATTGACTCCGTGAAATCATCATTATCTTTACACGATGACAGACTCACTGCGAGGACTGCCACCATTATTACTATATAGAATGGTTTTTTCATCATACTTGTCCCTTTCTCTTATTCTTTTGGTAACTGTATTGGCTTCATGGTCGGTGCAGACACTGCATAGCCCCCACCTCCTGACGAAGAGCCTATTGAACCACGATCACGGTTAGCGGGATAGCCTGCCTCAACAACGTTGTTCGGCAACTGCAACACACGGCGCGGGTCGTCGTAGGTCAATGAGTCTGTATGAATATCATCCTCCTGAGGACCACGATAGTGATGATAGATTTTAATGCCATAGCGTTTGATATCGAACCAACGCTGTCCCTCAAACATAGTCTCTATGCGACGGAAGTGCAGAATACAATCGAGCACGCTCTGGTCATCGGGGTCGGAAATGACGTTGGAGAAGCCCATTTCGGCCGGATGAAGCTCGCTGACATAAATATTGTTAGCCGTCGAACGGTTATACTTGTTCTTGATACCAGCAAGCGTAAGCGGATTGGTCACCATGTGCGATGCCGTCCAGAAGCCAAGGTCCTGAATGGCTCCGTCGCGGTCGCCCTGATAAAGGCGTGCTTCTGCGCGGCAGAGCAACGTTTCTTCTGCCGTGAAAGGCTGATAGAGCATGTGCACATAACCAATACCGGCAATCTTATCTGTATATTCAAAATACTCATAGACACGGAAGAGCCATGCGCCATATTCCTGTCCACCGAAGATGAAGAGGTTACCGTCGAAGGCAGGCAGATAGCCAGACCAGTTAGGACCACCGCCATTGATGAGAATGCCCAGCGTATTGGGTACCGTCCACGTCTTATCGTTGAAAGTAAATGTGGTACCAGTGTTAATAGCAAAGCGGCAAGCGGAAAGCATACGGTCCTGCAGCGAGTACGTGCTCTGGATGAGGAAGTTGCAAGGAGCCGTTGCGTCGTTATAGTCGTTCAGGCGTGTATCAATGGTGTTCTGATTGATGGAACCCCACTTGCGAAGCATAGAGGAGGGATTACTGCCCAAAGCCTCGGTAGCATAGTAGATACACTTGTCGTAATCACGCTTGAAGAGATAAAAACGTGCAGCAAAGGCGTTGGCAGCATTCTTATTGAAGTGATAAGCGGACACCTGCGACTGGGTAAACTTAGAGTCGTCAATAAGGGGCAGACCTTCCAACAGGTCTTTCTCAATGAGATCATAAGTTTCCTTGACATTATGCAGGAACTCGGAAGTACTATAGTCCACCTGCACTACATCCTCGGGAATCGTGACATAAGGAATACCTTTATCCTGAGCACTCTGGGCATCATTTTTGTAAGCCTCGGCAAATACATTGACAAGAATGAAATGCAAATAGGCACGTAACACATGAGCCTCACCCCATGAATGGGACAGCTCCGGATCAGTTGCAGGATTGGTGCTCATCTCCTCCATGGCAGCAATAGCATGGTTACAGACAGAAATACCGCTATAATAAGCCTCCCACACCTGATAAGGTGTATCATCAGAATTGATGGAATAATTGTTAATGTCTTCCCATTTATAAGCTTCCTCATGGAAGATCTCATAGGGGTCATTGTGAGTAGCCGGAACTACCACATTGTCGTCTACGTAATTGTCGCCCGACAGTTCGCAGATAACAGCCGGAGTAGCAACGGGATAGGCCGAAGTCAACAATTTCTTCACCTTGTCGGCATTGTCAATTTCTGTTCGGTTATCAGGAACCTCATCAAGCTTATCTGTACAAGCTGTAAGACACAGAGCGACCAAAGGCAGAATAGTAAAATATTTAAAAATATTGCGATTCATACTGTTCTTTCACTTAAATCATATATGTTTGTTCTATAATCCCAATCAGAATCCCAGTCTAAGGGTTGCCGTGAACTGCTTAGAGATAGGCGAAGCCACACCACCAGAGTTGATGAATTCAGGATCCTGTCCATTGAGTTTCTTGTCAGCATAAAGCAAGCAGAGGTTTGTTGCTGCCAATTTCAGCGACACATTGCTCAGGAATCCAATTTTCTGAACGAGCTGCTGAGGCATGGTGTAAGTAATGGCCAGTTCCTTCAGACGTACAAAGTTGCCTTTGGCAATACGTGCCGTAGAGTAGTTATAGGCATTGTATGCTGTCGAAAGGGAATATGAGCCAATACGGTCACGCTGGTTCACCGAAGCAATGGCAGGAATATCCGTAACAGCCTCATCACCAGGCACCATCCAGCGATTCTTGAACTCGCGTGGCAGTGAGGAGAGATCAGAATAAGATGAACGGAAGACCGGATCAAGACGGACCACATTACCGCCACTATATGTAATGAACACGTCAAGGTTCACCTTACCAATCTTGGGGAAGTTGTATTGGAAGTTGTTGCTGAACGAGCCATACCACGTGGGGTCAGACGGGCCTTCATAAACAAGGAAGTCCTCCAGATTCTCTGTCTCTTGGAAATTCACATCGCCTACCGTCTTCACGCCGTCTTCGTTATAGACCATCGGCAGTCCTTCAGCATTGAGGCCGGCAAATTGATAGCTAAAGAGCGAACGCACCGGATAGCCTTCTATAGCATAACCCGTTCCTGTCACGAGGTCTACCACACGGCCGTCAGTACGCAAGTTGGTAATTTCATTCTTGGCCTTTGAATAAATAAGGTCTGTGGTCCAACGGAAACGTTCTGTCTGGATATTGACGGTAGAGAGACCAAACTCAACACCACTCGACTTCATGTCAGCCACATTAGCATATTTCGAAATAGTACCACCAGCACCCTGTGTAAAGGCCTGACCGATCAAATCGAAATTATTACGCCAGTAAACATCAAAGTTCAAGGCAATACGACTATCCAGGAAAGCCATGTCTACACCGAAGTTCCACTCATGCTTCTTCTCATAAGTAAGTTCCGTATTAGCAATCTGATAGATATAGATTTCCGACTGTCGTGTATTGGCCGTAGGTCCCCATTTGTTCTGAGTCCTGTAGATGGCCGTTGCGTTAGTAACCCATGAGGGTCCCGTATCAGCAGTCAACGAATAGCTGCCACGGAATTTCAACTGCGAGAGCCAATCACGTATTTTTTGCATGAAAGGCTCACTAGTCATATCGTAAGCCACTGAAACGTTCCATGTTGGCAGCCAACGGCTTGACGTGGCCTTACCCAGACGGTTAGTTCCCTCATAGCGGACAGTTCCATTGATGGTATAGCGCTGGTCGAAGCTATAAACGGCCTGACCATAGAAAGCCAGTGAATTTGTCTGCGTGAACGACTCACCAAAATAGTCGGTATTCTCTTCGTTCATCATTTTCATCCACAAGTAAGGTGTGTTAGTAATACCACCATTATTGAACTGATAGCCCCAGCCCGTCCAGTTGGTTGATGTACGTTTCACGGTGGAGAGCTCTGTACCAAACATGGCGTTTACCACATGCTTGTCAGCATACACATCACGATACTCTGCCATGAAGCGATAGTAGTTAGAACGCATAATGTCGTCATACTGATACTTGATACCACCTTCAGGCAGGATAGACTCCGGCAGTGCAGAGGGATTATCCGGGTCTGTATAAAGCAGCGAGTTACTGTCACGGATGGTCGAGTTATCGTCTTGTGCATCTACACCAGCACGATAAGCGTTTGCCTGGTTTGCATCATCCATCACGTTGTGCTGACGACGCGTGTGCGACATACGTGTAGAAATAAGGCCCGTGAGCGTCACCGTCCTAAGAGGCTTATACTCAAGCTCTCCACGGAACATCAATTCGTCCACCGAGATGTCGTTGTAGTTGTTGTTCAGCTCATCAAAGATATTAAACGCTGTATAGAAACGCGTATAGTTAATGTTCGGGTCCAAGCAACGGCTGGTATTCAATGCGTAGCTAAAAGGATTGATGTCGAAATCACGCTTCACCTCACCTGTCACAACATCTGTAGTCTGGTTAAGTGAACCTGGAGCCTCCTGATCACGGTGGCTACCCTGTGCAGCCAGTTTCACGGTCAGGTTTTTCAGTATGTCATAAGAAGTATTTGCATTGAATGTGTAACGATTCACCTTGCCGCGGTTCACATACTGTCCAGGATCGCGCATCATCGATATGGAAAGATAAGTCTGCGACTTCTCCGTACCACTTGACACTGACACAGAGTGATTCTGCTGAACGCTGTTTGAGAAGAGCAAGTCAAACCAGTCTGTGTTGCGGAATTCTGCATCTTGCAAATAGGCATTGCGTGCAGCCAACGTATTCTGGAGCCCAAATGTACCATTTGTTGTATCATAACGGCGCAACTGCTGGAACATATAACCATAGATGCCTGAGTTCTGAGCATTAGCCAGATTCTCAAGTTGCAGCCATCCCTTGTCGGCCATTTCCTTGTATACGCCCATCATCTCCTGCGAGTTCATGATGTTATAATCACGATAGCTGGGTTTCAGGCGTGTAGAAAACTCACCCGTATAGTTCACGACTGCACGTCCCTTTGTACCACGTTTGGTCGTAATAACAATCACACCTGCCATAGCACGGGCGCCATAGATAGAGGTAGCAGAGCCATCCTTCAAAATAGTAAACGACTCAATGTCATCACTATTCAAGCCAGCCACAGCCGAAGAAATAAGCGTCTTGGCATCACCCGAAGAAAGTTCATCGGCACTCACGTCGACATTGTCTTCATATATGACACCATCAATCACCCACAGCGGCTTTGAGTTACCGTAGATAGACGTTGCACCACGCACGCGGATTTTAGGCGATGCACCGAAAGCACCACTCACGTTGGTAACCTGCACACCGGCCACACGACCTTCCAACGAACGGCTCACATCAGCCAGTCCTGAAAGTTTTGTCTTGTCGGCATCCACTTTCGTTGAAGCTCCCGTGAACAATCGTTTATCCTGTTTCATAATACCTACGGCGACCACTTCGTCGATGCTTAATGCATCAGGCTGGAGCTTCACCTCCATGCCGTCTTTAGCAGCAACGGTCTGGGTCGTCATACCGATATAGCTTATCACAAGCTTTTTGCCGGCAGGCACCGTCAATGTGAAGTGTCCGTCTACATCGGTCTTAGTACCTGTCTTCGAACCTTGAATCATGACCGTGGCACCAATACATGGCTCACCGTAATCGTCAAAGACAGTTCCGGAAATTTTGTTCTGGGCGAAAGCCAGTCCCACACTTAGGAACAGGCCGACCATCATCAGAGCAATTCTTTTTCTCATATTCACTCTCTTATCTTTATTATTAAATATGTACCCGTACATTAATTATATTGTAATACGTCTCTGCCTATCGGACAGAATAAAGCTTAGCAAGGTGCAAAGTTATTACTTTCTTTTGTAAAAAACGAATAAATTTATAAAAAAGACACATTTTCGCACATGAAATTAACATATAAGGCGTTTTTACTCCCATAATGAACGAAAAAAGAAAGAAAAACTCGCATTTTGAAAGCACCAAACCCGAACGGACAGAGACCCGCTTTTGCATAAACATACAAAAGCATGGCGGCACTTCTCCGCACGGGAGAAATGCCGCCATGACGATGGTCGCACGCCGAGGCTATGCCTTCAGGCCGTTAACACGTATCAAATACTCTGCAATCTGCACAGCATTCAGGGCTGCACCCTTGCGAATCTGGTCGCCGGAGAGCCAGAACGTCAGTCCGCAATCGTCGCTCAGGTCCTTGCGCACGCGGCCCACGAAGACGTCATCCTTGCCGGCGGTGTCCTTCGGCATGGGATATGTCAGCGTGGCGGGGTCATCGACAAGCGTACAACCGGGCGCTGCGGCAATGGCACGCTGCGCATCAGCGACGCTGATGGGCTGCTCCGTCTCTATCCACACGCTCTCACTGTGCGAACGCAGTGACGAGACACGCACGCACATGGCCGAGCACTTGGCGTCGGTGTGCATGATTTTCTGCGTCTCGTTATACATCTTCATCTCTTCCTTGGTGTAGCCGTTGGGCTGGAACACGTCAATCTGCGGAATGACGTTGTAGGCCAGCTGATGCGGGAACTTCTTGATGGTCTTCACTTCACCCGTCTCCACCATTTCCTTGTACTGCTGTTCCAGCTCGGCCATGGCTGCGGCACCGGCACCGCTGGCACTCTGGTAAGAGCTGACGCGGATGCGCTTGATGTGACTGAGCTTTTCCAACGGCTGCAACACAACCACCATCATGATGGTGATGCAATTGGGGTTGGCAATAATGCCGCGCGGACGCTTCAAGGCATCCTCGGCGTTACACTCAGGCACCACCAGAGGCACGTCATCGTCCATGCGGAAGGCGCTGGAGTTGTCAATCATGACGCAGCCGTACTTCGTAATGGTCTCGGCAAACTCCTTCGATGTACCGGCACCGGCACTGGTGAAAGCGATGTCAATGTCGCGGAAGTCGTCGTTGTGCTGCAACAGTTTCACCGTCAGTTCCTTGCCACGGAAGGTGTATTTCGTGCCGGCAGAGCGTTCACTGCCAAACAGCACAAGTTCGTCCATCGGGAAATTTCTCTGGTCAAGAATGCGCAGGAACTCCTGACCCACAGCGCCTGAGGCGCCCACAATTGCTACTTTCATAAGCCTATTTTAGTTACTTTATTGATAGTTTTTTCCTTTTTCGGCTGCAAAGTTACACATTTTTTCCGACATAGTGCGCTTTTCCGCACAAATAATCACGCGTTCCTGACTAAGAGCAACAACTAAGGGCACCAACTGTTCTGCGGTACGGCCATGAAGGTTTCCATGTGCAGGACGCGCTGTTCTACGGTACAATAAGCCCTTCGTCCGAGCGTCCAGTTGGAGCTGCGCGACCGCGCAGCCCGGGGTGGCAGGTCGCGCCGCTCCAGCTGGACGCTCCGGAAAAAGCAGTCCGAAACCACAGGACGGCCCGTTCTGCTCCTCGCAACAGCAAAAATTGCTCCGCCGAACTTACTACGCCTCGGAAGAAAAAAAGAAATGAATTTCTTTTGTTCTTCTCCCGACTTTTCGTAACTTTGCACACAAAAAGCAGTAAGCATGCAATATTTCCCTATCACTGACCCGACGCTCATCTTCTTCGTCGTGCTCTGCATCATCCTGTTTGCGCCCATCATCATGAGCAAGCTGCGCATCCCGCACATCATCGGCATGGTGCTGGCGGGCATGATCATCGGCGAGTACGGGCTGAACATCCTGTCGCGCGACGGTTCGTTCGAGCTGTTCGGCAAGGTGGGACTCTACTACATCATGTTCCTCGCCGGGCTGGAGATGGACATGGAGGGTGTGAAGAAGCACAAGCAGCGCTTCCTCATCTTCGGCATACTGACGTGCTTCGTGCCGTTGCTGCTCACCTACTTCATGTCCATGTGGCTGCTGGGCTATTCGTCCAAGGCGTCGTTCCTGCTGGGCTGCATCATGGCATCGAACACACTCATTGCCTACCCCATCATCGGCCGCTACGGACTGCAACGCAACAGCAGCGTATCCCTGAGCGTGGGTTCGTCGATGATCTCGCTGTTCATGGCACTGGTCATGCTGGCAGCACTGGCCAACTCATTCAACGAAGATGCCGGCATGTTGTTCTGGCTGCTGTTCGTGGTGAAGTTCGCCCTGTTCTGCGCGCTTTCCATCTGGCTCATCCCGAACCTGACACGCTACTTCCTGCGCCGTTACTCCGACGCCGTCATGCAGTTCATCTTCGTGCTTTCGGTGATGTTCTTCTCGGCAGCCATGTCAGAGCTTATCGGACTGGAGGGCATCTTCGGTGCCTTCTTCGCCGGCCTCATCCTGAACCGTTACATTCCCCACGTGTCGCCGCTGATGAACCGCATTGAGTTCACGGGCAACGCGCTGTTTATTCCCTACTTCCTCATCGGCGTGGGCATGCTCATCAACGTACGCACGCTGTTCGACGGGCCGCAGATGCTGCTCGTGGTGCTGCTCATCACGTTCTTCGGTACCTTCGGCAAGGCGCTGGCCGCCTACGCATCGAGCCTGTTGTTCCGTTTGCCGAAGGCTGACGGCAACATGATGTTCGGCCTGACCTGCGCCCACGCTGCCGGTGCTATCGCTATGGTGATGGTAGGTGTGCAGCTGAAGGTGACGCCTGACCAGCCGCTGGTGACTGACGACATGCTGAACGGTGTGGTCATCATGATTCTGGTGACGTGCGTGGTGAGTAGCCTGATGACAGAACATGCTGCACAGCAGATCACGCTACGCGATGCCCAGTCACCGGTCACCAGTCACCAATCACCGCTCACCGAGAAGATCCTGCTCTGCGTGAAGTATCCCGACATAGCCCCGCAACTGTTGGAACTGGCCATCATGATGAGCGACGTGAAACGCAACAAGGAGCTGGTGGCCCTCAACGTGGTGTACGACGACCAGCACTCCAGCAAGAACCGCGACCAAGGCCTGCGGCTGCTGGAACAGCTGCAACGGCAGGCCAGCGCCAGCGACGTGAAGATGCTGACGCAGGTGCGGCTGGCCACGAACATTGCCAACGGCATCAAGCATGCCTTCCGCGAGTCGGCTGCCAGCGACATCATCATGGGTATGCACGTGCACACGGACGTGAACCCGAAGTTCTGGGGTGAGTTCATACAGAGCCTTTACAACGGACTGAACCGGCAGATTGTGCTGACGCGCTTCGTGCAGCCGTTGAACACGCTGCGCCGCA
Organism: Prevotella sp.; assembly: GCA_017467705.1. Classification (GTDB taxonomy): domain Bacteria; phylum Bacteroidota; class Bacteroidia; order Bacteroidales; family Bacteroidaceae; genus Prevotella. The sequence continues at coordinate 25,894 of JAFUSC010000008.1, forward strand.
TACAGGTGTGCGTGCCGTCGAGGGCGGAGTTCGAACCGGGCTTCCACCGCTGGCTGGAACGGTTGTGCCGCATGGCGGGCAATCTGGACTGCCGCATACAGTTCCACGGACGCAACGAGAGCATCAACCTCATACGCGAATACGTCAACAACCTGCACCCCAGCGTGCGGGCAGAGTACACCTACATGGCCCATTGGAACGAACTGCCGCGACTGGCCGAGCACATCAACGACGACCACATGTTCGTCGTGGTGACGGCACGTAAGGGCACCATCTCCTACAAGAACGCCATGGAGCGCCTGCCCAACGAACTGATGCAGCACTTCTCTGGCAAGAACCTCATGATCATCTTCCCCGACCAGTATGGCAACCAGAAGGAAGACAGCATGACCTTCACACAGGCCCAGCACCACGAGGAGTCGAGCGTCTACGACTGGCTGCTGCAGAAAGTCAACCGACTGCGCACCCACAAACCACATTAGCCCAATAGGGCTTATAAGACCTATAAGACCCATAAGGCCCATAAGACCCATAAGACCCATAAGACCCATATAAGACCTAAGAAAGAAACCAATGATAACAGTCAAGGAAATAACCAAGAGCTTCGGCTCACTGCAAGTGCTGAAAGGCATTGACCTGCACATCGACAAGGGCGAGATTGTGAGCATCGTCGGTCCGAGCGGTGCCGGCAAGACCACGTTGCTGCAAATCATCGGCACGCTGGACCGCCCTGACAGCGGTTCCGTGTACGTCGACTCTATCGACGTAACCACCCTCTCGCAGAAGAAGCTGGCCGACTTCCGCAACCAGCACATCGGCTTCGTGTTCCAGTTTCACCAGCTGCTGCCTGAGTTTACGGCCATCGAGAACATCATGATTCCGGCCTACATTGCCGGCCGTTCCAACAAGGAGGCACAACGGCGCGCCGCCGAACTGCTCGACTTCATGGGGCTGACCGACCGCGCTCACCACAAACCCAATGAGTTGAGCGGTGGCGAGAAGCAACGTGTGGCCGTAGCACGTGCGCTGGTGAACAACCCTGCCGTCATTCTGGCCGACGAGCCCAGCGGCTCATTAGACACGAAGAACAAGCAGGAGCTGCACCAGCTGTTCTTTGATTTGCGCGATAAGTTCGGCCAGACCTTCGTCATCGTGACGCACGACGAGCAGCTGGCCACCATCACCGACCGCACCATCCACATGCGCGACGGATTATTGGAAGTCCCATCAGACCCATCAGCCCCATCAGACCCATCAGCCCCATTAGACCCATCAGACCCATCAGACCTATGATAAAGCTCGGCGATTATAACACTTTGAAAGTCGTCAAGACCGTTGACTTCGGCCTTTACCTTGACGGCGATGACGACAGCGGCGAGATATTGCTGCCCAAGCGCTACGTGCCCGAAGGCACCAACGTCGGTGACGAGCTGGAAGTGTTCCTCTACTTGGATCAGGACGAGCGGCTCATTGCCACCACTGAGCACCCGCTGGCCAAGGTGGGCGACTTCGCATGGCTCGAAGTGTCGTGGATCAACCAGTACGGAGCATTTCTCAACTGGGGACTGATGAAAGACCTCTTCTGCCCGTTCCGCGAACAGAAGATGCGCATGCAGAAGGGACAGTCATACCTTGTCTACGTCACCATCGACGAGGAGAGCTACCGCCTGATGGCCACAGCCAAGATTGACAAATACATACAGCCCATTAGCCCTATAAGCCCCATAAGCCCTATGAGTCCTCAGGAAAAGACTTATCGCCACGGGACGCCCGTAGAGCTGCTTGTCTGGCAAAAGACAGACCTCGGCTTCAAGGTAATCGTTGACAACCGATACCAAGGGCAGCTCTACGACAATCAGATTTTCCAGCCCATCCGGTCAGGCATGAAGTTGCAGGGATACATTGACCACATCCGTCAGGACGGCAAGGCTGACGTCATGCTACAGCCCACAGGCCAGCAGCACACGGAGGAGTTTGCTACGCAGCTGCTGCAATACCTGCACGACAACGGCGGACGCTGCGACTTGGGCGACAAGAGTCCCGCAGAACTGATACAAGACCGTTTCAAAGTCAGCAAGAAAGCATACAAAAAAGCCATCGGCGATTTGTATCGCCGACGGCTAATCAGTATCTCCGACGAAGGCATTGCCCTCATCTGAGCCTATAGGATGCGGGTTGTTAATGTGAATTTCACAACGGGATAGACCTTCAGCTTGTCAACAACCTTTGAGATATCGTCGCTGGTATCGTTCAGGTCATTGGTATCTACAAGGTTGCCGCTCTGATAAATCTCCATCTTACCCATGAACTGGCAACCCAGTTCGAAGCGGAAATTCACACGATTGGTAGGTACCAGACGGCCGAAGCCTAAGCCAACATAGGGGCGGAACTTCTTGACGCGGACGTCGCCCAATACGTCACCGTTGTCGTTGAACTTGACGTTGTACTTGTCAATCTCGGCAACAATCTGATCTTTGTAAGCAGGATTCTGTGCAATGGCAGCAGCCACGCCGTCGCTATGGCCTGTCAGTTCTGCAATCTTATACCCACCGAATGAGAAGCCGCCAGCAACGAAGAACGAGCTGTTGCCGCCAAACGGATAGATACTCAGCTTCACGTCAGAGGTCGTACGGGCCAAATCGCCAGTAATCTTCACTTTGTTGTCAGCAATAGTTACAGGTATTCCACTGAAGTCAACATTCACGTCGCCCTTGATCTTGATGCTGGGCATGAAGTTGATGTCGGCACTGAGTTCTGCATACTCATAGATAGGAGTGGCCAGACCGATTCCGATACCCTGAGTGCCCACGCTGAGGTTGGCGCCCACATGATTGAAGAGTCCGCGCTCAATATATTGAGCAGAAGCTGTCGTTACGCAAAAAAGTGCAATCAGACTCAAAATAATAGTTTTTCTCATAAGTTTTATTTTTTAGTTAGCAAATTATCTGCTGCAAATATACACAAAAAAACAATATGCTCCAAACATTTCCGAAGAAATTTGGAGCATATTTGTATAGAAAAAAAGGCATTTGTCTGTTTTGTGCACAAAATAGACAAATATCATGCACGGTTTGTCCTAAAACTCAGCCGACTTCGGTGTGCGCGGGAAGGGAATGACGTCGCGGATATTCTGCATGCCTGTCACGAAAAGTATCAGGCGCTCGAAGCCCAAGCCGAAGCCTGCATGCGGGCAGGTTCCCCAGCGGCGGGTGTCGATGTACCACCACAGGTGGGTCTGATCCATCTGGCGGCGCTCCACTTCGCTCATCAGCTTGTCGTAGCTCTCCTCACGCACTGAACCGCCGATGATTTCACCAATTTGCGGGAACAGCACGTCGGTGCCCTGCATCGTCGGTCCGGGAGCCACAGCGCCCTTGTAGCCGACAGAGGCGCCGTCGACGGAACCGCCGGACACGGGAGCGTTCTGCTTCATATAGAACGACTTGAAGGCACGCGGATAGTCGGTCATGATGACGGGCTTCTTGAAGTGCTCC
>JAFUSC010000115.1 GCA_017467705.1 Prevotella sp.
CTTAGCTATCGTGAAAGCAATCTGTGCACCTTCATGACTTGCTGTCTCTGGTATGCGGTAGGTGTTATGCCGTCCTGTGTCGCTCGCTGTTTCTACGTGCTGGTTGTTGACGTATATCTTATACTGTGGCACGCGCGGAATGGCAATGTTCAGCGTTGGCCGTTGGCTGTTGAGTGACGTTGCTTCGGCCACCAGAATTTCGCTGTAATGCTCGAATTCTGGGTACTGCACGTCGCGGAAGAGCTGTATGATGTCAGTCTCGGGTCTGATGATGCAGCCTACCGGGGCACCGTCAGTCATCGGATGCCACGGTGTGATGGCTTCTGTCAGCGTGAAACGCTGTGCAACGTCGTCAAGTATCGAAGAGTCAATGCGTCCTGGATTAAACTCATACGTCTCTTTCAGGGCGTCGCGGCACGTCATGCAGCGCTGCAGGAAAGCATCTTTCAGCGCTGTCAGTGCATCAAACGGCGACAGACCGCCGTCGAGCGCATAGCCTCGTGGTATGGCAATGGCAATAACCAATGACCCGGCGCGTACAGAACCATAGCTGCGCACATTGTTCTTGATGAGTTTGTAGACCGCCTGCGTCTGTTCCGTACACAGAGAGAAATAGTAAGAGCAAGCATCGAAGCCGCTGTCAAAACGGTCACGTATGTCTATGACGGGGTTGTTGTAAAGCAGAATGGGTTGGAAACCACCATTGCTCTCAGGGTTACCGCAGATTTTCAGTGATATATTCATAATTTATTTAAGATTTGAGATTTGAAATTTGAGGTTTGAGGTTTAAGATTTAATTCACCTTGTCTTTCAGTTTATCCCAGAAGCCTGATTTCTTGACAGCTTCCGTCGAGTTGCGTATGGCCTTGACCAAGCGGTTGGAGTCCGTCTGATCATACTCATAGATGCCGCCGACGTAGAAGGTGCCGAGGCTGAACGTGTAGAGTTTCGGATGGAAATGGGTCGGAGCGTTGATGTTGTACTCTTGGCACAACTCCACCAGCGGCTCCAGTATGTCACTCCTGTATTTCTCCTCAAAGATTTTAAACGCCCTTTCTTCCCGTTCCACGGGTCCACCCAGGGTGTCTGACTTCGTCACAATGATGTGAATGGCGTCCACTTTCTTCATGATTTCAGCATTACTGGGATTCTCCAGCAGGTTCACCATCTTTTGCAGAATCGTCCGTTGGTTGACAACGCACCACTCCAGTTCCACAATGGGCTTGCCTGTCATCTCGTCATAGCTGGTGATGTGTTCGCGGTTGATGCGTACCACGTTCGCCGTCGGGTCAATGATGAGGAAGAACACCTTGCGGTTATTGTTCTTCAGCAGATTGGTAGCACCGCTACCCATGTCCTCAAAGGTAAACACATGTTGCTCATTGTTGGCAATGCTGAACGCAAATTCTTCGCCTGACATTTCCACCAGATTGATTTTATGGAACGCATTTGTGCGTTGTTGTGAGGTCACTGTGGCTGCCAGTGTGGTGACAAACGTGCCCGGTGTACGTGGTACGGTGATGCCAGCGTCAGTGTATTGTTGCAGTGCAGCAGCATAGTCGCCGCCGCCGTGGGCCAGATTGATGCGCAAAGCCTGTGAGCGTGAGAGTCCCATGAGCACACAGGTCTTGCCGGTTGACGGCACACCAAAGAAGAACACGTCCGTGTAACCCTCCTGACAATCGGGTTTTGAACTGGCAATAGCCTTACGGATGTCGGGCAAGTCGTTCAAGATGTCTGTGGTCATGAGCGTTTCAAACACCGAAGGCGTGATGACTTTGGCATTATAAAGCTCGTTTTCGCTGATAATTTTGTCGGTCAACAACTTCTTCAAACGATCCACCTCATAGCGGTTCGGGTCTTCGCGCATGGTCTTGATCTCACTCTGTTTCAGCGAAAGACGCAACAGTTCTGCCTGTTGGATAAATGATGAATGGGGATGATCGCGTATGTAGTCGTTGACAGCAAACACGTCGTTCGTGTCTTTTACCTGTTGCCAGCCCGTCACTTCCGTCAGAATGTTGTGCGCTTCTTGCTGGTGTGCGCCGTCAGGCAGCAACCGCAGATACTCTTTCACGTCGTTGACGTCTTCCTGATCGGTCAGTTGCCAGAGACTGTCGTCAATGTCTTGCTTGTGTGTGGTCTGCGGATACTTCTGCAGATATTCCGTAAGTGATGCCCTGCTCAGGAAGTCTATGGTCTGCCAGTCTGCTTCTTCAACAGCTTCTTGATGCGCTCTGATGGCGTCTTCGGTACGTATGTAGTACTGGTTGGCCTCGTCTACGTGGTTCTGGTTAGGCCGTTCTGCCTCCCAACGGCGTATGTAGTTCTCCAGCTGGCGGAGTAATTGTTGCAGCTGTTCTGTTGCTGCAGGGTCATTCGGGTCTGTTATCGGGGTGTTGAGCAGTGGCAACAGTGCCTGAATGTCGCGCCACTGCCGTTGTTCGGCAGGGTTCGGTTGGTTCTGTCGCATGGTGATGATGACATTGCGGCGTTCTGTCGAGAGTTTCGGCAGGTCGCGGTCTAAGTCAATCTGTCCTGCTAACACGTAACCGGCCAGCGTATTCACGTTAATGGATTCAGCTCTTGTGATGAGCTGTTTACGCTGCATCTCTGTCAAGGGTTTGTTGAAATCTATATCTGGCATATTCTTTTTTCTTTGAAGTTTGAGATTTGAGATTTGAGGTTTGAGATTTACAACGATCGTCCCCCGTCTTCCTCTACACGTTTGCTGACGCCGAGCGTAAGAGCGCGGTGAGCAACAATGTAGTTGAACAGGATGAGCGCGTGAATGAGCAGCAGTACCAGCGTTGCGGTGATGCTGAAGCCTTTGGCTTTCTTGAGTGCTTTCTTGAACTGGAAGCTCTTGATGCCGTCTCTGATCTTAAAGTCTTTCTTCTGGAAGCCCGTTATCGTGTGTTTGTTGTTCTGCACAGCGATGATTGGCAGCTGGGCATCGTTCGAAAGGCGTGTCAGTTCTTCCTCGGCTGACTTGGCCAGTTCTTCAATGCTGCGTGCTTTGCGGGGCACTTGGATGAGGCTCCAGCCGTTGATGACGCCCTCTATTTCTGACTTCTGGTCTAAGTAGCTCTGATAGAACGTTTCAAAACCGGCACCGATGAGGGTGGTGCGCTGTATGTTTTCAAAATTGTTGGCACTCTCATGTGTATGGCTGATGTTGTTATCGGCCATGAACTTGTTGAGCTGTTCGTCGCAGACTTGTCCGGCATCTGTGGCTGTGCGCAGTCCTGTTCCGGTGACAGAGAGGGCGCCGGACTCAAAGTCTTTGTAGTCTGTGAACATCTCTTCAATCTTGTTCAGGTCGCTTTGTGCCAGTTCCTTGATCTCTTCTTTCTTGTCATTGACCACGAAGAAGTGCATGATACCGAACGCGGCAGAGAGCGGAATGACCGTGACAATATAGAAAGCCAGCGTGGCATATTCTATGATTCTCCACTTGTCCAGGTTGTTTTCGGCCTCTTTTGCCTTGACCATGAACCACAGCAGGAACGCAGCGAAGCTTGTAATGATGACAGCTATGGCGATGTCCCAGCCTATTTCGCCACCACTCATGTAGGAATGGCCCAGATAAGTGAACACAAGCAGTGCCACCAGTCCGAAGATGGCCATGATGTTTGCCACGGTGATGGAGTCTTTCTTTTTATTTGTTGCCATTGTTGTTAATCTATTATTAATATGAATACTATGTTATATATAAGTAAACAGGATTATTGAATCTTTTTGAGGGTACAATCAACCCTGTATCCGGTTTCTGAAACAAACTGACATTTCTTCTGCCCGTTTTGTCCTGGCGTCAGTGTAAAGACGTGCTTGTAAAAAAATACCGGGGTACTTGAAGTTGTAGCATTTTGCGTCTGGTTGACTACTATTTTCCCTTGGGAATTTGAGATAGTTGCAGGAGCAATAAACTGTAGGTTGTAGGCAAAGAAATGTACTTCTGCTTGCGTTTGCGACTTCATGACAATGCGGATGTTACCCTTTGCTGATGGGTTGCCGTTCTGGTCAACAAATTGAACAGGGGCAGTCGTTTCCCACACACCGAGTAAATCGTTGTTGTTGGGTGTCTCCTGATGGTTGTTGCCCAGTTGCTGTACGGCCAGCAGTGCGTCCTTGATCTGCACCAGTTTGCCTATTTCAGGTGCACCGGCCACGGGCTTTCCCGTGTCTTGCAGTATCTTGATAATCTGTTCATTGGTCAGGTCAGGCTTGAGACTCTTCATCAATGCCACGACACCGGTGATGATGGGGGCCGAGAAACTGGTTCCCGGCCAGCAGTCGTAGGCGTTGCCTGGCAGTGCACCGAAGATGTCTACACCCGGTGCAGAGATGGTTGAAGCGGCTAAACCACGGTCCGGGAAGTTGCCGAAGTTACTGAAGTCGGCCTTACGGAGCTGTCTGTCAACGGCAGATACGCGGATGGTGCTGGCATTTCGTTTCGAGTTGTCCATGGCGGCGTACACATTGTCGTTACCGGCAGCCCATACAATGGTCACGTGACGCTGCTCGGCGAGGTTGAACACGTAGGCCCACATCTGTTCCTGAGGCTGACCGGTCTGCTCAGCAACGGCAATCTGCTGATCCAGCGGCAGCTGTTTGGCCTGTTCGGTGAAGTGCGTTCCGCAGGAAAGGTTGATGACCGTCGCTCCGTGATAGATGCAATAGAGCAGTCCTTCCACCATGGTGATGGTGCTGATCTGCTCACCCATGCTCACCGGGATGAACTTACAGTTGGGTGCAATGCCCGTCGAGCCTTTCTGGTTGTTGACATTTCCCACGGCAACTGCCGTCACTAACGAGCCATGTCCGGCATAGTCCATCGGTGCTCCGTTACGTGGAGACACGTCGGCGTTCTGTTTGGGAATGGAGAAGGGATAGAGCACGCGGTCACCTGCCAGCTCTTCGTGCGTGAGGTCCATGTAGCTGTCCACGATACCCACGATGATGTCAGGCGAACCTTGGGTGATTCCCCATGCCTCTTGTGCCTGTATGGGGGCGAAATACCAGCTCAACTCTGGGTATTTGAAGACGGGATCATTCGGCGTGACGGCTGCTCCTTGGGTCATCACCTCCACGGGAACCACCAGGAACTGCACTTCCTGAATCTGCTGAGGCAGCTGCTGACAGATTTCAGCCCGCTTCTCTTGTGGCACAGAGAGGACGGCAGTCTTCGAGTTCGTGTTGTAGAATTCAATCTTGTGCTGTGGCTTCGGGTAGAGTGAAGTGAATTTCTGCGCGAACGTTTTGAACGTCTCGTCGTTGGCATCAGAGTTGAAGATGACGTAGAGCAGGTTCGGCACAATCTCCGTGGCGCCGTCATTGTCGGGGTTAGGAATGACCTCGTCCTGATTGATGGGCGGAATCTGGTTCTCTTCGGGTGACGGCAGACCCACCTCTTCGCCTCCTTCTATGGGACGAATCCAGTCGTTGTTCTCACTGACAGGGGGCAGATTGTCCTGCCGGGGCTGTATGTACGTCTGCTCAGGTTGCGTAAACTCGTCGGGCAAGTCTACCCGTGAATGGCGGCAACCCCTGAACAAACTGAGCAGGAACAGCATGGCCAGGATGAGAAAGAGGAATAATAACAGCCGCCACAGACAGCCAAAACATCCCCAAGGCTCCCAGAACGGATGATGACCACTTGTGCCATTTCTCCCGAATAATATCTTCTTCATAATTCTTAATGCTTAATTCTTAATGCTTAAATCTCAAATCTCAAACCTTAAATCTCAAATCTTAATTTCTCAACTTCTCCAGAATCTGTGACAGGGCGAGGTTGGCTTCGTGGTCGAAGTCGGGAATATCCAGATGAGCTATAAACGAAATGAACATGAATTCAATCCATTTATTGTAGTTATCCTCGAACGACGGCAGCAGTGCCTTGGGGTTTTCTGACATGTCATTGAACATGGCAGTGAGTTCTTCTTCCCCGAACACCGCCGGTTGCTCCTTGAGAATATAGCGGAAAGCAGGTATCTTGCGCGACTCACACACCTTGCGGGCCTTGTCAACGTCTTCCTGCGAGAGGCGGCTGAAGCCGAAATCAAGCACGAAGTCGTTGATCTTGCTCGCCAGCATGTCGGCCAGCAGGCTCTCGTTGGCCGTGTGAATGTCAATGACGTTCACGTATTCGGCCACTGCATCGGCCATCATGTCGCGCAGATTGAGCGCATTGGCTGAGGCAATGAGGTTATCAACGAGGTAACCCATGGTGATTCCGTCGAAACCGTCTTTGTCGGTGAACTCGTTGAGGAAGTCTACGCTGCGGATGTCGGCACTCCACTGGTCGAAGATGGCATCACCGATGATGTAGGAGTTCTTCTTCCGTTTGTAGTTGCCTGAGAACAGCTTGCTGACGGTGATGCCTTTACGGCTCAGGAACTCCTCAGCTTCCTCGCGGGTGGCAAAGCCGTAGGTCTTCAACAGGCAGTCCCACTTCTCGTTTTCGCTCTTGGCGGCGTCAATGGGGAAGCCCATGTTCTTGCACGAGTTACGTATGATCTCGTAATCCTTGAAGTCATTGACGCGACTGTTGATTTCCGGACCCTGCATCACCTGATGGATGACGCGGTAACTCTCGGTCTCCGACATCTGCAAAGCCTGTATCAGGTGGCCGAAGTAGTAGTTATCGGTGTTGCAGGTGAAGTCCATTTCGCGGAAGATGGCGCGTGCCTTGCGGATGTTTCCTTCCAGAATTTCATCCAGATCGGTTGACACGAAGTAGGCTTGCATGACGTCGCGCATCTTGCGAACGGAGTCGCTGAGCATGCCGGCAAACTGTTCTTCGCGCGTTGCGTCCATGCGTTTGGCCACCTTCGACAGCTGTTCAATGATGTAAAGGGCACCGTCATTGTCAATAGAAGCGGCCACATCCCACGACAACTGTGGGTTGCTGAAGAAGCGTTTGACGTATTCATTCGAGCAGAACGTGCTACGCAGGTCTTCATAGAAGCTGCGCGGAATGAGCATGCGCTTCTCCGCAGTCTTCTCACCGTCGTAGAGTTTGCTGGCCAAGGGGCCTGAATACTTGAAGTCACGCAGCACGTAGCTGTTCTTGAAGTTCTCACCGGCGCGCGTCCAGTTCTGGAATATCTTGACATCTTCCTTATCCAACGAGCCGTCGGCGTTGAAACACTCCTGATAGAGCGTCTTGAAGAAGCGCTGATGCCAGCGTCCGTTCAGTGCGTTCAGGCCGTTGGCTATCTCTTCGGTGCTGTATTCCATGTCCATGTTGAACTTAGTGCCGATGTAGAACAGCGGTGCTATGTCGCCCGTCAGCTCCAAAGTGCGGCGGCGTTTCTCCATGGTGTCGCCCACATAGTTGCGAATCCACTCGTTGAGCAGGTGCGGAATGTCCGTCACTTCGTTCTTTTCGCCGTGGTGACAGTAGAGCAGGATGTTGATCAGCATCGACTCATTATACATATTAAATAGGTATGCCACCTTTCCGCGCAACAGAACGTTGATGAGAATGTCGTCACCACTGAGCGTGCGCAGCAGCTCTTTCTTGCGTGAACGGGCTCCCGGGAAGTCGAGCATGTCATTATCATTGATGATGGTCATGGCCACTTGGTCCTTGGTGAGCTGTGAACGCACGGCCGGGTCGGTGATGTCGTCGAAGCAATAGGCGTTGGTGTTGTTAAGATACTCCTCACCTATCTTCACAATAATCTCCGCACACACGGCGCACACCTCGCTCTTCGTCAGCTTTTCCACCTTCGTGTAGGAGTCACCTGAGCGCAGGTAGGCGTCGGTGTAATACTTCGGTGTGCCCAGGAACAGCTCATTGAGACACTGCACGCTCATGATGGTGTCTTCATTGATGCCGTTGTGCAGCAGTGCCTGGGCCGGCAGATAGATGTATTCGGCGTAGTGCAGCTTCTCCAGTGTCTGCATCATCTTGACGAACAGCTTGGTCTGATACTCACTGCGGTTCCACAGAATGGAGAACACGTCCACCCATGCGCTGGCAGGGATGCGGTCTACCACGAAAGCCAGCTTGTCAAAGAAGCCCGACTTGTGGTGGAAAGTCTGCGCATTGTTCAGGTGTTTCATGAAGTAAGCCTTGATGTTCAGCACGTCGTCGGCCATGATGGGAGTGGCATAGTTGCGGGGTGCATCCTTATATTTGGCCAGAATGTTCTCGCCGCGTTCCTCCACATCCTCCTCGCTGGGCGATGAGTAGTCGCCGATGTCGTTGTAGTAGCCCTCGCAGAGAATGATGATGATGTCGGCCAGTGACAGGCAACGCATCAGGATGGGGTAGTCCTTGCAGTAGCGGGCGGGGTTTCTCTTGAACGAAGAGAAGCGTGTCACGACGCCCGTGGCCTCGGTGTTCTTCGTCTTGGGGTTCATTTCCTCGATGAAGTTATACGTCTTTCCGTCAGCTTCGAGCATGAACGGCTGGCCGTCTTTCTGCAGGATGCAGTTCATGAGGTACGACTTTCCCACCTGACTGACGCCATAGGCGGCAATGGCAGGGTTGTCCTGTGCTGCTGCACCCAGCTTCTTCAGCTTGCGGCGTTCCTCAATGAGCTGCAGAAACTTCTGGTCGTAGTCAGCAGGCTTGTTCTTCTTGATCCACTCCAGCGACTGGTTGATGTTCTCAATCTGGTTCTTGATCTTCTCAATCATAATCTTATATTTATTTTAGGAAGCCCCCCTTTCGTCCCCCGAGGGGGACACAAATGTTCTGTGACAGGGTAATGTGTCCCCCTCGGGGGACGAAAGGGGGGCTTCTTTTTTTACTTTATCGTTAACTCAAACTCTCCTTTATCGAGCCAGTACTTACCGTCGTCGACGAGAGACTGCTGCACCAGCGTCAGGTCTCCCTTGCGGTTACGGTATTCACTGTCCATGGCTTCATCGATGATGAGTTCCTCGCGGTTCTCATGATAGTTACGTGAGAGGGTGATGTCAAGCGAGTGAGAGGCGCCGTTGTTATAGATGGCAAAGAGCGGACGGGCCTGATAGATGCTTGAATCGAACTGTCGGCAGCCGATGAAGACGGGGAACACGGAGGCATGGAGTGTGGCCGACGATGTTGTCGGTGACAGTAACGTCTTCGTGACCTGCCTGCGACGGGAGTTGTATTCGCCGATGTAGTTGGCTGTTGAGGTCATCTTGTTGATCATCTTGGTGAAGTCAATCACCAGTCCGTGCAGGTTTCCGTGCGTAGCGTGGAATCCTACCATCGCTCCGACGGCCACAATTGCCTTCTGGTCGTAGAAGTAACCGCGTCCGTCAGCCGTCGGGAAGAACGTACCGACACGGTATTCGTTGAGACGGATGAGGCGGTCGGGTGCTGTGGGGACGTATTTGATGAACAGTTCGGTGATGGCATCGAGCGACGTGGGCCGTCCGGCCAGCACGATGATGTCGCAGTGCTGCGTGTAGAGCACCAGAGCCAGCTGTTTCATCAGCGGTTCCATGGTGGCTTTCACGATGTTGGCCACCTCAACGGGGTCGTAACGCCAGTTGAGTTCCTCAAAGCGGAAGCCGAAGTGGTGCTCGAAGAAGTCAAGCAGATAGTCTGCCGGCTTAATGTCGGGGAACAGTTCATAGAACGTGTAGAGGCGCGACGGGCGGTGCAGACGCAGCAGTTCCATCATGCGCTGGGCTATGGGAACGGAAATCTGCGTGTTGAAGTCGGTGCGGCAACGGCGTTCGCGGTAGCCCATCATGGAGCTGTCAACGCCGAAGAAGTCATGGATGAGGTTCGACGCGAAGGCCGTCTTCTGCCGTTCCTTCTCCTCGTTGTTGATGATGAGGCAGATGTTGTTCACCATGTTCCGGTAGACAATGTTGTCCAGACAGGGCAGTTTCTGCAGCTCTTCGTCGCTCATGGCCTTGATGCGGGCAATGAGTGCGCTGCTGATGTTGCCCAGATCGGGTTGCTCATGTTCCCGTCCTTCAATGACAATGTTCTGTATCAGGTTGCGCAGAATGTCGTCGCCGGCCAGATAGAAGCTGTCCCAGAAGAGCGGGGTGGGGGTGATTTTGCTGCGTCCCTCGCCTTCGCACTCGTAGGAACAGACCATGATGTCGGTCGTACCGGCACCGATGTCGATGGTTCCGATGGTCAGTGCGTTGCCTTCGTAGCCCTCTTCTTTCAGCTCGGGGCGCACGTGTCCCTTCAGTTCAAAGAACTTATGTATCTCTCCACTGTAGCGTTCAGCAATCTCGGCATACAGGTAGACGAGCTGACAGCACGTTGCTTCGTCGTAGCTCCACACCCGTTTCGACGGGTCGGCAAACGGGTCAGTGACCTTCAGGGCCGTGGTGGAGGGGATGATGTCAGGCATTTTCAGCTCGGGAATACAATGTGTAAGCGCGTCGAACGCCTCGTTTGCGCACTGGCGCAGCTTCACCTGCTCCTTCAAAGGCATGGCCGTGGGACAGGTGATGATGACGTTACGGATGTAACGGCGGCAGTCCACGTTGCCCCACTTCTCCCGGTAAGTGATGGAGTTGATCTGTGTGATGGCGTGCTGGAATATCTCTATGAAGGCAAACGTCATCAGTGAGGCCCGCGAATAGTGGTGTTTGCTCTCCGTCAGGTTCAACAGGTCGTTCACTCCCTCGGCCACATAGTTGCCTTCCTCGTCGAAAAGCTCAGTCAACCGGGGCACGTAGATGTCGTTAGAGAGCAACACGTTGAACGGATCGTCCTTCGTTGTCAGGTTTTCCCATTGTCCGTCGTAGGGCTTTGTGTCCCAGATGTAGCGCTTGGGGCTTGAGTAGTTCGTCGTTTTTTCGGCCAGTCCCTCTTCTTCCAAGGAGCGGTAGACCAGTCGTCGGGCCTCTTCACCGATGCGAACGAAGCTCCGCCACTTGAACATCTCCTCATCCAGCACGATGTCGTTGCCGAAGTCAGCCTTACGGAACACCACACGCATGTCGAATGTCTTGTTCTCATACAGAATCCAAGGCCGTGACAAGTCGCGCAGGTCAAGCATTTTTCCTTTCGTAAACTCTCCCTCTTCAAACAGGATGCCGCAGGTGCGCGAGTTACCGATGTCGAGCACCAGGTCCACGGCGATGTCGTTCTGCGGCTGGTTGTGCAGTGTGACCTCGGGAGCACCGCCTGACAGTCTGATGAAGTTGGTGAAATAGATGTAGTAAGCCTTGTATTTACGGGAGTCATCCTTCTCCAAATCGATGCCGATGAGGGAGGCAATGTAGTCAGAGAAGGCATGGAAATCCTCTGAAGACGACAGGAAGTCCATCAGCAAGTCAGTCTTGTTGCACATACCATAGACCTCTGAGCCCGCTCCGTCAATGTAGGGACGCAGTGCTGACAGCTCATCGTCGGCCATTTCCGTGTCGAACGCCCAGATCAGACGGTAGCGGTAATAGCCTTTCTTCACCCCTTCGCCCAGTTCCATCATCTTCATGCGGCACCAACCCATGGGCACACTGCTGGTGATGCCGTCCACTTCCTTGCGGAAGAAGGGCATGGGAAGCCACTTGTCAAGCAACAAGTAGAAGGCGGGCATCATGGACCGGCCGTCGTTGGGGTCTTTCACGCGGAACGAGAGCAGCGAGTTGATGTTGTAGACCTCCTCGTCTTCTTCGCCGTAGGTGGTGAAGAGCGTCGTGGAGTGGTCAGGTTGCATCATGATGAGGCCGGTTTCGTCCAGCTCCTCGCGCCCGTTGGTGCGGAAGAGCACGGCTTCCTTGTCGGCGCGCAGCTCTTCCAAGGGGATGTATTTGCCGTCGTTGGCACTGTAATAGAGCAAATCAAACACTTTCGTGCCTTCCAGAAAGTCGGTTGTCTCGCAGAAAGAATACTTGAGCGCCTTGCCGCTTTCCAGGATCAGGGGCTCTGAAGGATTCAGCTCTATCTCCTTCGAGATGAAGTGAATACCAGAGTTTGCTATCAGATGTTCCATTGATTGTTATTTTGTTGTTATTTGTTTTCTTATTTGACCACGATCTTCTTCACGTGACCGTCCTTCATGCGCACGATGTTGATGCCCGGTTGCATGACATCAAGTCGCATCCCCTGAAGATTGTAGATGGCTTCTATTTCATTAGAGTATGTTGTTTCGGGCAATGCCCAAATGCCTGTGGCAACACTATAGACAGTAACCCCCCGTAATTGGACATTACCATTGGCATCATTTACAAAGAACACCACCTCATCAGCATTTCCTGTCCATGTTTGTTCTTCCAAAGGACCTTCGTCAGTATTCAGGTATTGCTCTTGTGAGACACCTGCTACATCGAAAACGAGTTTGGAGAACAGACCGTCACTAATGCGCATGGTAAGTGTATTCTTCTTGTAAAGGCGTATTTGTTTGTCATTACAATACATATTTCCCACAGAAGAACCGGAACGTCCAGCATAATACAATACCTTGACATTGCCTTCCTGACCTGTCAAGATGATGCGGTTGTTGGCAGGACGAACTCCTGTCCATGAGACATTAAAGAAGTTGCTGTTGAAGGAAATCGTTGTTCCGTCTTCGAGTGGGGAGAAATCTGGGTCTGGTTCTCCCATGTCTTCACCCTGTTCTACTCCTTCGTAAAAATCATAGCTGAAAGGTATTTCCATCTTATCACCCCAAATGTAATCCTCCAGTCCTGGATAGTCAACAAAGGGATTGCGGTTGCGTTGCACCTTGAAAACGCTATCATTACGTGTCGACTCTATCTCGTCAACGGGGTCAAGTTTCGACCATTCCATCATCATATCGAACACCCACTGCTGTAAAGGCTGATAGGTAGTGCCTTCTTCGTTAAAGACATACTGTCCTTTGCCTTCGGTGAACGTTGTAGCACGGTCTTGATAGCAGGTAGCCATGTAGAAGTAAATGCGTGCAATGTCGCCCTTCACCTCATCATTAGGTTCGAATACCGTAGTCACCTCTTCGGGTTGTCCCAATCCCTCACGAGGAGCACCCCACTTGCTGTAGCCCGTTTGCGACTGATTATAGTTGGCTTCGTTGTCTGTGACTTCTCCGAATGGGTTGTCATTGTGGCGACTATTGATGTATCCATCAGTAGGAATCACCTGAATAATGTCGGAATACATGGGGTCAACACTGCCAAACCAACTCTGACAGACGGTGTGCTCACGATTGTAAGTAGCACCTTCTGCCGTGTTGTTTGTCATATTCGAGCCCGGAACATATTGCGTGATGTCCGAATAGAAGTCACGCAAATACCCATCGGGACGTGTGTCGGTGATGACATACGCCTGTTTCAAGCCAGCATAGTCTACGATGTTCGGGTCGCGGATGATGTTGAACAGGGCGGTTTTCAGCTCTTCGCCCGTCAGTCCGTCGGCCGGTTTGTAGTATTTTCCTGACTTGTTAGGACCCTGTGCAGCCACGGCAAGCGCCATGAACAGCAAGCCTGCTGTGCACCATGTCCGGAGTATTGTTGCTTTCATAGGCAAGTAGTAAAATAGTTTTAATGGGTGTGTATCTTTAAATATCATCTGCAAAAATAAGAAAAAACTTTCAAATCACCATCATATTTTGAAGAAAATCGCACGCGAGCGCGCATTTTTAAGTAAAAAGTGGCAGATTGACAGGAAAAATGTAACACGAAATAGCCCTGCTACAACGCAAAGCACCCCCGACAACGGGTACCCCGGGCCCCGTTCTGGCGCACCCCGGGCGGTGCTGACTGGTTACATCAAAAACCAACATCTTTTAACAATCGCCCCTTGTGGAATTAACATTTATTTTTCATTATTTTGAAATAACTTCGTCTCGGCTGCGTATGAGCGATTCTCGGCAGGGTTCGGTATGTCGTTGCACTGCAACGACTTACGAATCATGTAGCCACGACTTCAACACTTACTGTGCCCTTTTCGTTTGGAAAAGAGCCACAGTAACCCTGCAAAAGGGCCACACCAACGACGTTACTGTGGCCCTTTAACTTGATTACTGTGGCCCTTTTGCAGTGTTACTGTGGCCCTTTAACAGAAAAAAGGGGTGACTTCCGGCCTGTTGTTGCATATTTTCAACACCGGAAGGGCGCTTCATTTAAAAAACAGAAGAAAAAACTTCGGAGAAAAACGGAGCCGAAATTTAACACAATTAACAAAAATTAAACCGTTAATGTGGCCCTGTCTGCGAAATAATGCGTACATTTGCAGCATGATGAACAAAGCCACCCTTGACTTCATACGGCAACACCGGTCAGACGATGTGCGCACGCTGGCGCTGCGGCAGGCCCCGCGTGCGCCGAAAAGCAGCGTGAAAGCGGCGGGGAAAGGCCCTTGGGCGCCGAAGGGAGACCCTTCGGCCACGGAGAAAGGCCCCGTTGACCTGACCATGGCGCTGCAACAGATCAGCGGTTGGCAGACAGCGCGGCAGAAACTGCCCACATGGGCCGCCACCGACGGCATCATCTATCCCCCACACCTGAACATGGAACAGTGTTCCAGCGAGCTCACCGCCCGCTATAAAGCCTGCCTCTGTGATTCCGAGGTAGGAGGTGCAAGGTACGAGGTACGAGATACGGCTTTCGAGGTACGAGGTTCGAGGTGCGAGGTACGAGAATACCAAGAAGATGAAAGCAAAATGAATTGTGAAAACCTGTCATCAGACGGAGCACAACAACATTTCTCGTACCTCGTACCTCGTACCTCGCACCTCGAAAACAACACCTCGTATCTCGAAAACAACACCTCGCACCCCGAAAAATCGACATTCATTGATTTAACCGGGGGCTTCGGTGTTGACTTTTACTGGATGGCTCAGGGCTTTTCGCGGCGCATCTACGTGGAGCAGCAGGCCGCCCTGTGCGACGTGGCGCGCCATAACTTCGCCCTGTTGGGGCTTCCGTGCGAGGTCATCTGCGGCAGTGCTGCTGACGTTCTCGCCCAGACGGAGCCGGTGGACGTGGTGTTCATGGACCCTGCGCGGCGCGACCAGCAGGGCAGCCGTACCTATGCCATCAGCGACTGCACGCCCAATGTGCTCGAACTGCTGCCCCTGTTGCGGCAGAAGGCGGCCCGCATCATCCTCAAACTCTCCCCCATGCTCGACTGGCACAAAGCCGTCAGCGACTTGGAGGGCGTCAGTGAGGTGCATATTGTCAGCGTACAGAATGAGTGTAAGGAGCTGGTGGTGGTGGTTTTAGGAGCAAGGGGCAAGGAGCAAGGGGCAAGAGATGTGCTGGTGGTGTGTGTTAACTTGCTGGCAGACGGCAGTATGCAACGGTTTGAAACAACTTATCATAAGGACGCAAACAGTTTGTCTATCAACACATCTCTTGCCCCTTGCTCCTTGCCCCCTGCCTCCTGCCCCTTGCTCCTCGCCCCCCAATACCTCTACGAACCCAATGCCAGTATCATGAAGGCGGGCTGTTTCGAGGCGGTGGGGCAGGCGTTTGGCGTGCAGGAGGTGGCTGCTAACTCGCATCTGTTTACCGCTGAGCGTGAGATTGCGGACTTTCCGGGACGGCGGTTCGGCATTGAACGGGTGACGACGATGAACCGCCGCGAGCTGAAGGAGGCTCTTGACGGTCTGACACAGGCCAACATTGCCGTGCGCAACTTCCCCCTGAGTGCTGCCGAACTGCGCAAACGACTGCGGCTGAAAGACGGCGGAGACACCTATCTCTTCGCCACAACAGCCGCCGACGGGCGCCATCTGCTGCTCGTTTGCCGTAAAATTGGTTAAATATTTGGCAATTTCTGCTTTTTTACGTATCTTTGCAAGATATAATTGAACAATCATGTCAATAGAGATTAAGAAAGTAACCGGCAAGAAGGACTTGGATGCGTTCATTCAGCTCCATTATGACCTCTATCGGGGCAACGCCTTCGACGCGCCGAACCTATACACTGACGAGCTGCACACCCTGAGCAAGGACCGCAATGCAGCCTTTGAGTTTTGTGAAGCAGAGTATTTCCTGGCTTACCGCGACGGAGAAGTGGTGGGACGCATTGCCGGCATCATCAACAAACGTGCCAACGAGCAGTGGAAACGGAAGAGCGTGCGCTTCGGATGGGTTGACTTCGTGGACGATCCGGAGGTGTCTGCCGCCCTGTTCAAGGCCGTCGAAGACTGGGGACGCGCTCAGGGAATGACCGAGATCATCGGTCCTTTGGGCTTTACCGACATGGACCCTGAGGGCATGCTGATAGAAGGTTTCGACCAGATGGGCACCATGGCCACCATCTATAACTATCCCTACTACCCCGAACACATGGAGACCATGGGCGGATGGGAGAAGGATAACGACTACGTGGAATACAAACTCATCGTGCCTAAGGACGGCATGCCTGAGAAATACAGGAAGGTGTCAGAGCTGGTGATGAAGCGTTACAACCTGCACCCCGTGCATCCGAAGCGCAAGCAGGTGTTCGGCAAGGAGCAATACGGGCGCAAGGTGCTCGACGTGGTGAACCAGTCGTTCGGCCACCTCTACGGCTATTCGCAGATGACGGAGGCCCAGATTGACGAGTATCTGAAGATGTATTTCCCCATGTTGGACATGGATTTGATCTGTCTGATAGAGGATTGGAACACGCCGGAGCACAAGATGGTGGGCGTAGGCATCACCATCACCAGCATGACACGGGCCTTGCAGAAGTGTCGCAACGGCCGGCTGTGGCCCTTCGGCTGGTGGCATTGCCTGCGTGCACTGAAGTTTCACAAGGCCGAATGTGTGGACCTGATGCTCGTAGGCATACTGCCTGAATACCAACAGAAGGGCGCTAACGCACTGTTGTTCTACGACCTCATTCCGCGATACCAGAAGTATGGCTTCAAATGGGGTGAGACCAACGTGGAAATGGAGACCAACGAGAAGGTGCAGCAGCAGTGGCAATACCTGGAAAGGGTGCAGCACAAGCGCCGCAGGTGCTACAGGAAAGCGCTGTAAACAGGAAAGAAGAAAGATAAAAAACCCAACTATAAATATGGCGAAGAAAACCCAAAAAGATAACCTCCAGCCCACGGAAGCCCCCGTTGAGGGCATCTTGGGGTCTGAGCCCGTCCCCACAGCGGAGGACGGCACGCCCCAATACGACGAAGAAAACATCCGGCACCTGTCGGACATGGAGCATGTGCGCACGCGCCCCGGCATGTATATCGGTCGGCTGGGCGACGGTTCGCTGCCCGAAGACGGCATCTACGTGCTGCTGAAGGAGGTCATTGACAACTCCATCGATGAGTTTAAGATGAAAGCCGGCGACCGTCTGGAGATACAAGTGGACGACCATCTGCGCGTATCCGTGCGCGACTACGGGCGTGGCATACCCCAAGGCAAGCTCATCGAGGCCGTCAGCGTGCTCAACACGGGCGGAAAGTATGACTCCAAAGCCTTCAAGAAGTCAGTAGGACTGAACGGTGTCGGTGTCAAAGCGGTCAATGCGCTCAGTGCACACTTTGAAGTTGCCAGCTACAGGGACGGAACAGTGCGGCGGGCCACGTTTGAACGCGGCGAACTGCAAGCCGACAACACCGAACCGACGCAGGATGAGAACGGAACCTACATCTACTTCGAGCCTGACGAGACGCTGTTCCTGAACTATCAGTTCCACGACGAGATAGTGGAGAACATGTTGCGCAACTACACGTACCTGAACACGGGACTCACCATCATGTATAACGGTCGTCGCATCCTCTCACGTCACGGACTGGAGGACCTGTTGAAGGACCGCATGAGCGTGGATGCGCTCTATCCCATCATACACCTGAAGGGCGAAGACATTGAGATTGCCTTCACACATGCCAACCAGTATGGCGAGGAATACTACTCCTTCGTCAACGGACAGCACACCACGCAGGGCGGAACCCACCAGAGTGCGTTCAAAGAGCATATTGCGCGGACCATCAGGGAGTTCTTCGGCAAGAATTTCGAGTATGGTGACATCCGCAACGGACTCGTGGCAGCCATCGCACTCAACGTGGAAGAGCCGATGTTTGAGAGCCAGACGAAGATCAAACTCGGCTCCCTGACCATGTCGCCCAACGGCGGTGTCAGCGTCAACAAGTACGTCGGCGACTTCATCAAGCAGGAAGTGGACAACTATCTGCACAAGAACAGCGACGTGGCCGACGTGCTGTTGCAGAAGATACAGGAGAGTGAGCGCGAGCGCAAGGCCATTGCAGGCGTGACAAAGCTGGCCCGTGAGCGCGCTAAGAAGGCCAACCTGCACAACAGAAAGCTACGCGATTGCCGCATACACTACAGCGACGTGAAGAGTGAACGGAAAGAAGAGTCAAGCATTTTCATCACCGAGGGCGACTCAGCCAGCGGAAGCATCACGAAAAGCCGTGACGTCAACACGCAGGCGGTGTTCTCGTTAAGGGGCAAACCCTTAAACACTTTCGGCATGACGAAGAAGGTGGTCTACGAAAACGAGGAGTTCAACCTGCTGCAAGCAGCCCTTGACATCGAAGACGGGCTTGACTCACTGCGCTACAACAAGGTCATCGTGGCCACTGATGCGGACGTGGACGGCATGCACATACGCCTGCTGATGATCACGTTCTTCCTCCAGTTCTTCCCTGACCTGATCAAGAAAGGCCACGTCTACGTGTTGCAGACACCGCTGTTCCGCGTGCGCAACCGCCGGACGAAGATCAGGAACAAGCAAGTGCTGGCCGACGAAGACATCAAGAACGCCACGTCGAAGGCTGACAACGCCAAGAAACAGGAGTTCATCACGCGCTATTGCTACAGTGACGAGGAACGGCAGAAGGCCATTCAGGAACTGGGACCCGACCCGGAGATTACCCGTTTCAAGGGATTGGGAGAGATTTCGCCCGAGGAATTTGCCGGTTTCATAGGCCCCGACATGCGCATTGAACAGGTAACGCTGCACAAGACCGACCAAGTGCAGAAACTCTTGGAGTACTACATGGGCAAGAACACCATGGAACGCCAGAACTTCATCATCGACAACCTGGTCATTGAGGAAGACCGTCCCGAAGAGGAAGAACAGTTTGATTAACCCGGACATCAACAAAACTAAAACCGATACGATTATGAAACATTCAATCTTAACCGTCAGCCTGTGCCTGATGTGCGTGCTGGGGCTCTGCACCAGCTGCGAAACCGTTACGAAAATCAAGAACCTGTTGGAGAAAGCAGAAAAGGTGAAGGACGACGTGAACGACGCCGTGGATACCTATAACGAGATGAAAGAGGAATACAAGGCACTCGTAGGTGATGAGGATGAGGCCGATGAAGCTATCCGCGACCAGGACGAGATGCAGCCCGACGATTCGCCGTTGAACACGAACAGCCGCACCGCCAATGCCGATCCTGCGGCTCCGGGCAACGAGTTCCTCTACCTGAGTCAGCGACTGGTAGACGAAAGTGACATCAGCGGTCTGACGAAAGAAGACCTGCGCGTGCTGCGCAACGCCATCTATGCACGTCACGGATATAAGTTCAAGAGCGCTGACCTGCGTGAGTTTTTCAGCCGTTACAGCTGGTACCAGCCCCGATACGACAACGTGGAATCGCAGCTCAACCGCATTGAGAGAAAGAACGTGGCGTTCATCAAAGCTCATGAATAAGTAATTGGCTCAACTTTCGCAAGTTGTAAGGAGTGAAAGGAGTTAAAGGAGTTAATGGAGTTAAAGACGTATGCTCTAAAGGCTCCGACATCCTGCTCCTTGTGGGAATCATGAAGGGAAGAAGGTATTGTCCTTTAACTCCTTTAACTCCCTTAACTCCTTTAACTACAAAAAAGTGAGCGAATGTGAAACTTGAATATTTGACAATGAAAAAAAGAATACTGACAGCAGCGTTGATGCTGGTTTCACTCTGCGTGGGGGCACAGGAAAACCTCCAGTTGCAGAAACTGCAGATGGCGGAATGGGCCATCACGAACCTTTATGTTGAGAATGTCGACGAGAAAAAGCTGGTGGAGGATGCCATACGTGGCATGCTGAGCCAGCTGGACCCGCACTCCTCGTACGCAACCAAGGAGCAGATGCTCGCCATGCAGGAGTCGCTGAACGGTAACTTCGAGGGCATCGGCGTGGAGTTCAACATCAAGGAAGACACACTGCTGGTCATTCAGCCCGTGTTGGGCGGTCCCTCTGAGCGCGTAGGCATACAGGCCGGCGACCGCATCGTGGCCGTCGACGGGGAGCCGATAGCCGGTGTGAAGATGTCGCAAGAGGACATCAAGCGCAAACTGAGGGGCCCGAAGGGGACGAAAGTGACCCTCGGCGTCGTGCGCAGAGGCATCGCGGAACCGTTGTCGTTCGTCGTCGAGCGCGACAAGATTCCCGTCAAGTCAGTCAATGCCAGCTACATGATACGCCCGGGCGTGGGCTATATCCGCATCGGAGGGTTCGGGGCCACGACGCATAAGGAGTTTACAGATGCGTTGAAGAAGTTGCAAAACGACGGAATGACAAGCCTGATTCTCGACTTGCAGGACAACGGAGGCGGCTACATGGTGGCCGCGGTGGACATCTGTAATGAGTTTCTGGAGAACAGGGACCTCATTGTCTACACCGACGGGCGCGAACACTCGGAGTACAATGCCCGCGGAAACGGCATGTTCATGAAGGGTAAGCTCATGGTACTGATCAATGAGTACACGGCTTCGGCTGCCGAAATCGTGTCAGGAGCCGTGCAAGACCAGGACCGTGGCTATGTTGTCGGACGAAGGAGCTTCGGCAAGGGACTGGTGCAGCGTCAGATCAACCTGCCGGACACCTCGATGATCAGGTTAACCATTGCCCACTACTACACACCGGCAGGGCGTTGCATCCAGAAACCGTACACGAAAGGACAGAGTGACGACTATGCACGCGACATGCAGAACCGGTTGAAGCGCGGAGAGCTGACCAGTGCTGACAGTATTCACTTCGCCGACTCGCTGAAATACTACACCTTGCGCCGTCATCGGACCGTTTACGGCGGCGGAGGCATCATGCCTGACTACTTTGTGCCGCTCGACACCACGCAATACACGCGCTTTCATCGCGCCATGCAAGCCAAAGGACTGGTCATCAACGCCAACCTGCGCTATGTGGACACCCACCGCAGCGAGCTGAAGGAGCAGTATCGCACGTTTGCAGAATACCGCCAGACGTTCGAAGTGCCCCAGACAGTGATCGACGAACTGGTGGATGAGGCCGAGAAACAAGACATAAAACCGGAAAACAAGGCCGAGATGAAGACAACGTTGCCCTACCTGAAGTTGCAGTTGAAGGCACTCATTGCCCGCGACCTGTGGGGAATGGATGAATACTTCGCCATCATGAACGAACAAAACGCCATCGTTCAAGAGGCCATCAGGCTCATGGAGCAGGAGTAACTGGGAGTTATGAAGTTAAGGAGTTAAAGGAGTTAAGGGAGTTAAGGAGTTAAAGACAATAGTACCGTAGGGCTTGAACAAGAACAAATGAAGCGCTTGAAGTATTGTCTTTAACTCCTTAACTCCCTTAACTCCTTTAACTCCAAAAAAAATCTTATGCTTCCTGTCTCAACGCCAATGCCCGATTCTCGGCTGCTTCCATCTGTTCACGCTCGCCGGGACCTTTGTCGTTGAGGCCGCAGAGGTGGAGTATGCCGTGAATGATGACGCGGTGCAGCTCCTCGTCGTAGGGTTTGCCGAACAGTTCGGCGTTCGAACACACGGTGTCGAGCGAGATGACGAGGTCACCGTTCAGCGTTTCACCTTCGCAGTAGTCGAAAGTGATGATGTCCGTGTAGTAATCGTGCTGCAAGTATTCACGGTTCACTTCCAGAATCTTCTCATCGTCGCAGAACAGATAGCCCACCTCACCGACTTTCTTGCCGTAGGTCTGGGCAACGCGACGTATCCATGCCGTGGTCTCGCGGCGTTTGATGTTGGGGAAACGGACGTTTTCAGAATTGTAAGTAATCATTGGACTTATGGGGCTTATTAGGCTTATAGGCCATAGAGGGCTTATAAGGCAATTAGGGCTTATAGGGTTTCTGTGGCAGGAAGGCGCTGACATCGGCTCCGAAGTGCTGCAGTTCGCGCACCATGCTGCTGCTGACGCTGGCCAGTTGCGGCTCAGCGAAGAGCAACAGCGTCTCAACACCGCTGAGCTGGCGGTTGATGTCAGCCTGTTCGCGCTCGTATTCAAAGTCCTTCACGGACCGTACACCTTTTATAATATAGTGCGCATCCTCCGCTTTGGCGAAGCGGGCGGCCAGTCCGAAGTACGGCTTCACGTCAATGCGCGGCTCATCTTCATACAGACTTCTGATGGCTTCCATGCGCTGTGCGGCAGGTGTCAGGCCCGGTTTGTGCACCTGATCGCCCACCACGCCGATGATCAAACGGTCGAACAGCGGCAATGCACGGGTAACAATGGAGTGGTGGCCCACCGTAAAGGGGTCGAAACTGCCTGTGAATATTCCTGTTTTCATTGGGTCATCCAAACAAATTAGGTTCCATAATATTGCCGCTGTACGGGTTGCGGCCGAAGTGCTTGTAGGCCAGTTCGGTCACCATGCGGCCGCGCGGGGTGCGCTTGATGAAGCCTTCCATGATGAGGAACGGCTCATAAACCTCCTCCACCGTGCCGGCATCCTCGCCAATGGCCGTGGCAATGGTGGTGATACCCACGGGGCCACCCTTGAACTTGTCGATGATGGTCAGCAGTATCTTGTTGTCTATCTCGTCCAGTCCGTACTGGTCAATGTTCAGTGCTGTCAGCGACAGGCGCGTAATGTCAATGTCAATGCGCCCGTTTCCCTTCACTTGGGCGAAGTCGCGCACGCGGCGCAGCAGCGCGTTGGCAATACGGGGCGTGCCGCGCGAGCGCCGTGCAATCTCGATGGCGGCGTCGTCAGAGATGGGTATGCCGAGAATACCCGATGAACGGCGGATGATTTTCTGCAGCGTCTCGGGCTCATAGTATTGCAGGTGCATGTTAATGCCGAAGCGTGCGCGCAGCGGGGCGGTCAGCAGTCCGCTGCGCGTGGTGGCACCGACGAGCGTAAACGGGTTGAGGTCAATCTGTATGGAGCGGGCCGACGGGCCTTTGTCAATCATGATGTCGATGCGATAGTCCTCCATGGCCGAGTACAGATACTCCTCCACCACGGGCGACAGACGGTGAATCTCGTCAATGAACAGCACGTCGTTCTTCTCCAGCGACGTCAAGATGCCGGCCAGGTCGCCCGGCTTGTCGAGCACGGGACCGCTGGTAATCTTGAAACCGACGCCCAGTTCGTTGGCAATGATGTTCGACAACGTCGTCTTTCCCAGTCCCGGCGGACCGTGCAGCAGCGTGTGGTCCAGCGGTTCGCCGCGGTATTTCGCCGCTTCGACGAACACCTCCAGATTCTCCACCACCTTCTGCTGACCGCTGAAGTCGCTGAACCTGAGCGGGCGGAGCGCGTTTTCAAAGTCGCGCTCAGAAGCCGACAGCTGCTCTTGTCTGATGTCAAAATCTTCGTTCATTCTTTTTCTTGTTTGCTAATTTGTCGGCAAAGATACAACTTTTATTTCATTTTCTTGCATTTTCGGCCAAATTCCGTCTGATTATGTCTTTTTGTTGCCATCGGGGGTTGCGCGTCATCTCCGCATTTTCACCCATAAAGGCCGCTTGTGCCACGGTGTCTCCGCACAGCCAATAGCGGAACCAGGCCGTCATGTAGGCATCCCCCTCGTGCAAGACGAAGCGGTGCTCCGTTCCTATCAGCTGTCCCAGCACCAGCGGGACGTCCTGAGGCAATTGTTGTGCAAGGCTTCGCATCGAGTCCATCGGGGCAATGAGCCGTTCCAGCTGCTCGGTGCCGCAGGCCATGAGCGTCGGGATGCGAACGTCACCCATCCGGCAATGCCAGTTAAGACGCTTGGCAAGACGGGGCTGCGGACAACTGGCGGCATACAGAACCTTGAACTGCGTATTGGCTGCAGCGGCATTGATGGCGCCCAATGCTCCTTGCGAATGTCCGGCAATGCCGATCCGGGCAGTGTCAATCCGCTTGAACAAGACGTTTCCCTCTTGCCGGTGGCACGCTAATGCTGCGTCCAGCGTCTGAAGGGCTGACTGCCCGCTCCACGCATTGCTGTCGTTATTGCCGACGGCAATGATGCCCCACGACGCGAGATGCTCGAAGACGGGCTGGTAGTAGAGCGCACGCAGCCCCGTCCCGTTCACCATGATGACCATGGGGAGCGGTGCGTCTGATCCGGTCTCGGGCAAGAACACGTGAAGGTTCTTCATGCGCACGTAGCCGACATCATAAGGCCCGTCCGCATGATACTTCTGCTCTATCGGGCAGGCGTAGGTCTTGCGGTTGTACGACCGTCTGACGTCAGGCACCACGGCGCAGAGAGCCAAAGTCCCTTTCTGTAATATCTGTTCGGCCACTTTGAGCAACATGCTGTCGGGTTCTCTGTATTGAATACTCATTGTTGGCTACAAAATTACAAACTTTTTACCAGATTCTTGCACGTTCAAAATAATATTTGTACTTTTGTAACGACAAAACGAAATCATCAAACATTTAACGATATGAAAAAACTACTGACCTTTGTCGTGACTCTGTTCACCGTTCTCAACGCCTGCGCATCAACCACGCTGCCCGTCGAGGGCACCGTCGTGCCGGCTGACGACCCCAACATCCAGTACATCGGCCGCATCTGCTTCGACAATCCCAAGCAGCCGCGCTTCACCTTCCCCGGCGCGCGCATCAACGCCCGCTTCACGGGCACGTCGCTCAAGATGATGGCCAAGCCCCGCAGCGGCTACTTCATGGCGCAGATTGACCGTGCCGAACCGTTCAAGGTGGCGTTCATGGGCGAGCGCGACTCCGTTGTGACGCTGGCCACCGCCCTGCCGCAGGGCCAGCACGAGGTACAGCTGATGTACGTCATCGAGGGTTACGAGCTGAAGCCCGACTTCCGCGGCTTCGTGCTCGACCGTGATGCGCAGCTGCTGCCGCCGCCCGCGCTCAGCGAACGCACCATCGAGTTCATCGGCAACAGCATCACCTGCGGCTACGGCAACGAGAGCACGGAGAAGACCGATCCCTTCGAGTACGAGACGGAGAACCACTACTTCACCTACGCACAGCTGACCACCCGTGCCCTCAATGCCCGCGCACACGTCGTGGCACGCTCAGGCATCGGCGTCTACCGCTCCTACGACGGGCCGAAGACCGGCACGCCCGAGAACGTCATGACCACCGAATACGAGTACACCAACCTCTACGACCGCTCTGAGCGCTGGGACTTCTCGCGCTACCAGCCCCAGCTCGTCTGCATCAACCTCGGCACCAACGACCTGTCCACCAACAACTACGACTCCGCCCTGTTCAAGCAGGCCTACAAGCGCTTCCTCGCGCAGGTGCGCAGCCACAACCCGCAGGCCAAGATCGTCTGTCTCTGCGGCTCCATGCTGACGGGGCGCGAGCTGCTCATTGCCAAGATGATGATCAACGAAGCCATCAGCGAAGTGCGGCGCGAGGGTGACGCCGAAGTCTACTTCTTCGAATTCTCCGTTGAGAAGAGCTACGGCGCCTCGTGGCATCCGTCCTACGAGCAGCACCACGTCATGGCCGACGAGCTGACCCCCTACCTGCGCACGCTCATGCACTGGTTCTAAACCCAGCACTCGCGGTACTGCCGGCGGTTCGCGCGCTGCGCGGTGTACGACACGTGCAGCCACACGCAGCCGTTAGACAGCCGCCGCTCCAAGAGCAGCTGGTCAAACACCGTCTCGCGCCTGATGAAGTCCGCCATCTGCCGTGCCGCCTCCAGGCTGGGCACGTGGATGTCGGCGGCTTCGCCCGTCAGGTGCTGCGACCGCGCCACGCCGCCCACCGCCGCGTTCAGCTGCGGGCAGCGGAAGCCGCTCGTGATGCGGATCACGCCGAACCGCCCGCGCAGCGGTTCCAGCACGTTCGTGCACAGCAGCCGCAGCCGCTCCACGTCAGCCTCCGACGGCTCATTCTTGATGCTCAACCTGATGGCCGTGCCCGACCTCGTGAACTCGCTCAGCTTGAAGTGCGGGCTGAGCCACCGCTCGTTTGCTACATTGCTTTTCATGGTTCTTTTCTGGTTTTAAAGTTTCAGTCTTCCATCCTCACGCACTGCTGCATGGGCATTTCGATGTTCATGTCGAACATCATGCGGCAATACCGCTCGAAGTAGCACGTCTGCCGTGTGCCCTTGCGGTTGCGGGCCTGATAGAGCGTGCGGTTAGGGTTGCTGGGTGCTGTGACGTGAAGCGAGAGGCAGACGCTGCTGACCAGTCGTTTGAACGAAATGGTGCTCCCGCTGTCGTCGCAGATGGTACCGCACTCGTAAACCACATGTGCAGCTTCCACCAAGTCGGCCACTGAGCCCGTCCATTGGGCTCCGTCGGCGGGTCTCAGGTTCATCAGGTTCAGAAACTCCTGGCTCAGCCGCAGCCTTGCCTCTCTTTTCTCGTGAATTTCCATGGTTTGTTTCTCGTAAAACATTGTGTGCTAAATTATTAAGTTTGTTATTTCTCTGTTGGGGCTTGCGTCCCGTCGTTATTCATGCTGCAAAATTACAGGGCTTTTGTGCAATATATGTTCACTTTCCAAAAATTTTCGTTAAACTTTCCTAACCGCCGAGGCTAAAAAAGTCGGCACCCGCCCCGCTTCACAGCCGAGCGGATGCCCTCATGAGTAAAAAATTTCGCTTGTTATCAGAACAACATGGTCAGTCTCAGTTCATGGCCGTGGCGCCCAGTGCGCCCAGTACGGCCGACAGTACGGCGATGATGACCTTCACAATGATTTGCCAATTCTTTTTCATGGTTCAGTTTCCTTTCTTTTTTTAATAGGTTAATGAATAAGTGATGCCTTGTTTACGGGTTCTGCGTCTGGTTGCTGTTGGCGTTGGCCTTGTTCTTTACTACGGTGTTGACTGGGGTCTCTGCCACCTTCACGTCGCGCAGCAGCGTCTTCATGCGCTTGCCATGCACCACACAGGTCTCCGGAATGAAGATAACCTGCAGTGACTTGATGTTCTCCTCGGGGATAAACTCTTCAGCCGAGTTAGCCAGCTTGGTGTGCATGCCGATCTTGAATGACCCCAGCTTGTCGAGCTTCACGCGGCAGCCGTGCTCCAGCTCGTCCTTCAGTACCTCGGCCATGGCTTGCAGCACTGCGTTGATGTCGGCCGGGTGCACCGTGCATCGCTGTGATATCTTCGTGGCAACCTGATCAGTTGAGATGACGTCAGCCACCAGTGCGCGGCCAAACCACTTGTTATAATGCTCACTCTTGCTGTTACGATTCTGGTAAAGTCTGAATTTTACGCTCATAATTGTTTTCCTTTCTTTTGTTTAATTAGATTATTAATGTTTATTGTCTCGTGTGTCAGTCTGAACCGTTTTCCGAATCCGAGCTCGTTCAATTTGTCCGGTCAGCGTTTCTTCCTGTTCACGATGCAAAGGTACAACATTTTTCAGCCCTTGTCAAGTTTTATTGCGAGACACATTGCGAGACACATTGCGAGACACTTTTCAATTGCTTGATTGTCAGAGTGTTCCGAAAACGGTTTCTTCGGCCTTTATACCTTATTAATATAGCGTGCGCGCCTGCGCGCGTATACCCCTCGCCCGCTTTGAAAACTGCCGATTCCCACCGCGAGGACTGCCGATTCTCACCGCGAGAACTGGCGATTCCCACCGCGAGAACTGCCGATTCTCATCACGAGAACTGCCGATTCTCACCGCGAGAACTGCCGATTCTCACCGCGAGAACTGCCGATTCTCATCACGAGAACTGCCGATTCCCACCGCGAGAACTGGCGATTCCCACCGCGAGAATCAGCAGTTTACAAAGTCCGTTTCATGAGATTTAAACAAAAATAAACGCTGATTTATTTGGTGTTTCGCTCCGTTTGCACTACCTTTGCGGCAGGAACCTAAAATAATTTTAAAACGTAAATGGCAATGAAACATTTCGCATCCGCTATTTTAGTCGCAGTGCTATTAGCTGTACCTGCTACCATCAGTGCACAGACCATTGACAACCTGCGCCCGCCTACGAAGACCACTAAGCCAACAGCGCCGAAGAAGAAACCTGTAAATAAATGGTCATATAAGGGACATTACTATGAGGGATTGTGTGAGGTTAGGGATATTCATGAGAAATGTGGATTTATTGACGAAACAGGCAAACTTGTAATACCCTGTGCATGGAATTCTGTTGTTTGTTTTCAAGAAGGATTGTGTGCAGTTGAAGATGATAAAGGAATGTGGGGCTTCATAGACAAAGAAGGACAGTTAGTCATACCTTGTGTATGGAAAGAAGCCCGTGCTTTTAATGAAGGGCTATGCTTTGTTAAAGATGAGAAAGGAAAATATGGTTATATCAACAATGCAGGAAAAGTTGTTCTTCCGTGTATTTGGAAATATGCAAATTATTTCTATGATGGACTTGCGAAAGTTATAGACGAAAAAGGACTTCATGGGTTTATTGACAAGACAGGAAAAATCATAGTCCCATGTGTGTGGAAAGATGTGCATTACCCCATGTATAATGAGGGATTGGTATCTGTTATGGACTCGAGCCAAAAATGGGGATTTATTGATAAAACAGGGCAACTTGTTATCCCATGCAACTGGGCCGATGCTTATTTTTTTAGTGAAGGTTTGGCTCCTGTTATGGACTCTAATGGGAAGTGGGGTTATATTGACTTGACAGGAAAGCTTGTTATTCCCTGTACTTGGCAGGAAGTTGAAAAATTTAAAAATGGCTATGCCAAAGTTAAAAATGCAAAAGGTAAAGTTTTTAAAATTGATAGGACAGGAAAGATCATCAAATAATTGATCAAGGTGACGGTTCTTCTAATCATTTGTTATGCCGCCATGATAATTGTGCAACGCACCGTTGCACAATTGTCTCATCTAGCCAGACCTCAGCAAACCGCCGCATGTATTTCAAATTGCGAGGCGAGAATCCGTGCATTTGTTTACTCGTCATTTCTTCTTTGTAATCATGTTCAATCCATTTTCAATTTCGCTCTCAGTAGGCAGTTTGTCCTGCAATTCTTTGGGGAGTGACAGCTGAGGCAACTCGTATTTGGAAATGCCGATAGGTGCGTTGACGCGGGAAAGGGCATACCGTGCCAGCACGCTGTTCTTCTCCTTGCAAATCAGCAGGCCGATGGAGGGATTGTCTTGGGGCGTGTTCAACAGGTCGTCAACCATTGCTGTGTAGCCTGCCAACTGGCCGATGTCGGGGAAGTCGAACTCGGTGATTTTGACCTCAATGACACAATAGCGATGGAGGGGGATGATGTAGAAAAGTAGGTCGATGTATTTGTCCTTGCCACCTGCCGACAAGCGGTATTCACGACCGACAAACGAAAAACCCTTGCCCAGTTCTAACAGGAACTGCGTCAGTTTGCTCATCAACTCGTCTTTTAGTTCCTGCTCTGTGTATTCTTCGTTCAGTTGGGCAAACTCGAAGCGGTAAGGGTCTTTGAAATACTCTTGCGCTAAGTCACCTTCTGCTTTTGGCATGGTGGTGGCGAAATTGGTCTGTGCAGCCCCTTGCCGCTCATAGAGGTCGGTGGAAAGGAAATTCAGCAGCGTGCCGCGGCCCCAGTTGTTCTCCAAGGTCTTGCGGACAAAGAACAGGGCCTTCTCTGGATTATCAGAGCACTTGCCAATGATCTGGACATGATGTCCCCAAGGAATGGAGAAAATCTTTTCGAAATCGTCAACAACTTGTTGACGATTTGGCTCTAATAATTTGTCAACAAGTTGTTGACGATTTCGGCCTGTTGATTCTCCGACAACTTGTTGGAGATTTGTTGTCATCAATTCGTCGGCAACTTGCCGAAGATTCCTAAAAAGAGGAGAATACAAGCAGTAAAAATACTTAGTATATTTTAAACTTGTTGGCGAAAAGCCTTTCTTCTTGTTGAGTGCCAACGACAAATCGCGGCTGAGGTTCTCATAGAAATGGGAGCCATATTTGTTCTCGAACTGCCGCTGCTCTATATCCTTTCCGACAGACCAGTAAAATCGGAGCATTTCACTGTTCACCTTGACAGCTGCCTTGATTTGGCTCTGATGATAGCGTTGGCTCAGTTCCGAAATCCAGTCGTAATACTCCTTGCCGAAGCCATTAGTTGATTCCATGTCCTTTTTCACTACATCTTTCTTTCTAACCATATTTTTTTATTACTCTTGTCCTATACACCAACCACGGAATAATTCCTTTTCACTTTGTATGTTGGTAATCTGTGGTATCAAAATTCTTTGATACTTTCTGTTTCTTGGATATGATTTTTGTTAGAATGTTTATAATAATAGGTTCTTATTTTGCATATTCTGTGGCAAAGATACAACAAATTTTTTAATTAACCACTATTTAGCAGAAAATTTCAGGCAACAGCCCGTAAGCAAACATTCTATAAGCACACATTCTTGCATGTATGAGCTTATACCTATTATTATATAATGTGCGTGTACGGTAGTCCGTCTTTTCTTTTGGTTTTGGTGTCACACAGAAAGCACGGAAAACACAGAAATCAATAAGGTAGTGAAGGTGATGGATGAATGGTAGTTCTGCCTATTACTCAGGTTTATTGTCTTTGAACAGTGCAATCTGGCTGTCAAACTGTTCAATGATGGTTGCCAACTGAGGGTTGGATTTCTGAATAATGATGGCTACATATGTTTCTATTCCTTCATCTAAGACGGTAACTCTTTCATACCGTTTCCATGTCATGATAAAAATACTCCCGCTTGCGGCGGAGTTCTTCTTCTTCCGCTGCCAGTGTCACATCCATTTCTTCAAGCCATTGGCGCTTGTGATTCCTGTAACGGCGTAATGCAAGGATGAACTTACTAGGTGTCTTAGATGTTTCCATTTTTGAAAGTCATTTGTAATTCTGCGGCAAAGTTACGGATAATTCCCGAAATCCGTGCATGTTGGTCAAAAAAAATAGTTACAGAAATGAAGAGGCCACCCGCTGACGTTTCAGGGGTGGCCTTGCTTCTACGTTAGTATTTTTATGAAAAATTTGAGAGAAAATTGAAACTTCACAGCTTCATTTTGTTTTACTAAACATGATTTAATTTATAGAGAAAGCATAGAAAAATTGTCTTCTTCAGTCCTTCGGCATGATGTCAACGGTGGCTTTGATGCTGTCCACCGGCAGATCGCCGAGGTTTTCTGCCTGCACGGGCGTCACGATGACCGAGTCCACCTGCTGCTTGTAGCCCGCAGTCAGGTCGGGTGATTCGTTCCAGCTGGCGTCCCACGGCTTCTGGATGGCGTTGCCCAGCGTGAGGATGATGGCTACGACGGCGGCGGCCTTGAAGAGTGGCATGAGCCGCTGGGTGAGCTTAATCTCGCGGGCTTTGACCGTCACGGGCTGTGCGTCGGCTGCCGGCTGCTGGCTGGTCATGGCGAGGATGCGTTCATCGAAGTCGGCACCAAGCTGCAGTTGCTGCTCCTCGGCCTGACAGGTGAACACGTCACGGTACTTCTCCATGCCGGCAGGGATGTCCTTCTGGCTGAAGAAAGTGCGCAGGATGTGCTCTTCCTCAAGTGTGGTCTCTGCGTTCCAATAACGCTCCACGAGTTGTTCGATGTACTTGTAATCCATTGTTTCCTTTTTAGGGTTTTCTATAAAACATGACGATTGGGCGGCGGGAAAGTTACAGGATTAACTTTCTTTAAGATTCTGCGTTTCTCTCCTCTCTCCTCTCTTCTCTCTTCACTCATCACTCTCCAATCTACTAAATCGTTCCCTGATGGTCTGGCGGGCGCGGAAGATGTTGACCTTCACCTGCTCTTCGCTGATGTTCATGATGGTGGCAATGTCGCGGTAGCTCTTTCCCTCGATGTCGCGCAGCTGTACGCACGTGCGCTGTTTCTCGGGCAGGGCGTTGATGAGTCGTCTGACCAGTTCTACGCGGTTGCGCTGCACGGTCTGCTCCTCGGGGGTGGGGAGTGGTGAGTGGTGAGCGGTGAATGGTGAGTCGGAGTCGGAGAGTGACTCCACGTGACTGTCCATGTGGCGCAGCTTGTCAAGTGACAGGTTGCGGCAGATGGTCAGGCAGAAGGCTTCTATGGACTCGATGCCAGGCCAGTCAGCGCGGCGGTTCCAAACTTTTATGAACGTTTCCTGTACCACGTCCTCAGCCTCGGCGGGGTTCTGCGTGATGCGCAGAGCCACGCGGAAGAGTTCATTCTTCAGCGGCAGGATGTCGGTCTGGAAACTGATGGATTTCATTGTTGTTTAGAGTTTTCCCTTACGATGGCCGTTCCGTGCTGTCCATCAATGGCGTCGGCGCGGGTGATGATGACACGGCTGACACCGGCATCAACGGCAGCCAGGGCGTTCTCTATCTTGGGCAGCATGCCGCCCGAGATGGTGCCGTCGGCCTTGTAGCGCACGAAGTCTGCACGGGTGATGACGGGAATGAGTGACGTGTCATCGTCAGCCGAGCGCAGCACGCCAGGCTTCTCAAACGCATAGATGAGCGTCACGTCATAGGCTGCAGCCAGTGCCTTGGCCGTTTCGCCGGCAATCGTGTCGGCGTTGGTGTTCAGCAGGTTTCCCTCGCCGTCGTGCGTCAGCGGGGCCATGACGGGTGTGATGCCTGCCTCAATCAGTGTCTGCAACGTCTGACCGTTGACGCGGTCCACGTCGCCCACGTAGCCGTAGTCAACGGGGGCACCGTCGACCAGCACCGGGGGCCGCCGATGGCTGCGCATGGTGTCGGCGTCGGCGCCGGTGAGTCCCAGTGCGTTGATGCCGCCAGCCTGCAGCCGCGCCACCAGCTGTTTGTTCACCAGTCCGCCGTAGACCATGGTCACCACTTCCAGCGTCGCCGCGTCAGTGACGCGCCGTCCGTTTACCATCGTCGTCTCGATGCCCAGCCGTTCAGCCATCTTCGTGGCCTTGCGACCGCCACCGTGCACCAGTACCTTACGGCCGCTGATGGCAGCGAAGTCCTTGAGCAGCTGCGTGAGCTGCTGTTCGTCCTCCACCACGGCACCGCCTACCTTGACGATTGTGAGGGGCACCCCTGCCTGATTCTTCTCTCTCATCTTATTCTTCTCCTTCAATCATAAAGCCCCTCCCTTGGGGAGGGGTTGGAGTGGGCTTCTATTCCAGATAGGTATATCCGTAAAGTCCTGAGCGGTAGTTGCTGAGGAACTCCTTGCCTTCTTCGAGGGTAATCTTGCCCTGCTTGACGCTCTTGGAGACCCAGATTTCCAGCTGGCGGACGAGCTTCTTCGGTTCGTACTGCACGTACTCCAGCACCTCGGCCACGGTCTCGCCGTCGATGATCTGGTCAATGTGGTAATGCCCGTCCTTGACTGAGATATGCACAGCTGTGGTGTCGCCGAAGAGGTTGTGCATGTCGCCAAGAATCTCCTGATAGGCTCCGACGAGGAAGACGCCCAAGTAGTAAGGCTCGTTCTTCTTGAGCGGATGCACGGGGAGCGAGTGCGAATTGTGGCGGTTGGTGACGAAGTTAGCTATCTTGCCGTCACTGTCGCAGGTGATGTCCTGCAACGTGGCGTTGCGCGACGGGCGTTCCTGCAACCGCTGAATGGGCAGGATGGGGAACAGCTGGTCAATGGCCCACGAGTCGCTGAGGCTCTGGAACAGCGAAAAGTTGCAGAAGTATTTATCAGCCAGTAGCTTGTCAATGTTCATCAGTTCCTCTGGCACGTGCTTCAGGTTCTTGGCCAGTGCATTGATTTCGTGGCAGACGCTCCAGTACATGGCTTCAATCTCGGCCCGCGTCTTCAGGTCGACGATGCCGTGCGCAAAGAGGTTCAGCACCTCTTCGCGTATCTGCTCAGCGTCGTGCCAGTCCTCCAGCACGTTGCGCGGACTCAGGTTGTCCCATATCTCGTAGAGGTCTTTCACCAGCTGATGAGAGTTCTCGTCGGGTTCAAACTCCTCGTCCATCTCGGGCAGTGACGCCGTCTCCAGCACGTCGATGACCAGCACCGAGTGATGAGCCGCCAGTGAGCGGCCGCTTTCGGTGATGATGTTAGGGTGGGGCAGGTCGTTCTTGTTGGCTGCATCGACGAACGTGTAGATACAGTCGTTGACGTACTCCTGTATGGAGTAGTTGACCGAACTCTCTGACGAGGGCGACCGTGTGCCGTCGTAGTCGACGCCCAGTCCGCCGCCGCAGTCGACGAAGTCAACGTTGTAGCCCATCTTGTGCAGCTGGATGTAGAACTGCGATGCCTCGCGCAGGGCAGTCTGTATGCGGCGAATCTTGGTGATCTGGCTGCCGATGTGGAAGTGGATGAGCCGCAGGCAGTCGCGCATGTCTTTCTTGTCGAGCATCTCAAGTGCTTCCAGCAGTTCGGCGCTGGTCAGCCCGAACTTCGACGAGTCGCCGCCGCTTTCCTCCCACTTGCCGCTGCCGCTTGAGGCGAGCTTGATGCGTATGCCGATGTTCGGTCGTACGTTCAGCTTCTTGGCTTCGCGGGCAATGATTTCCAGCTCGTTCATCTTCTCGACGACGATGAAAATCTGCTTGCCCATCTTCTGTGCCAGCAGCGCCAGCTCAATGTAGCTCTGGTCCTTATAGCCGTTGCAGATGATGATGCTGTCGCTCTGGCACTGCATGGCAATGACGGCATGCAGCTCAGGCTTCGAGCCGGCCTCCAGTCCGAGGTTGAACTTGCGGCCGTGGGAGATGATCTCTTCCACCACGGGTTGCATCTGGTTGACCTTGATGGGATAGACCACGTAGTTCTCGCCCTTGTAGTCATACTCCTCTGTGGCTTTCTTGAAACAACTCCAAGTCTTCTCGATGCGGTTGTCGAGAATGTCGGGAAAGCGCAGCAGCACTGGCGACTGCACGTCGCGCAGTGACAGCTCATCCATGACTTCACGAATGTCAATCTGCGTACCGTCCTTACAAGGCGTCACATACACGTTGCCTTTTTCGTTAATACCAAAATAACTGGTACCCCAACCGTTAATGTTGTAGAGTTCCTTCGAGTCTTCAATCGTCCACTTTTTCATTCCGCGTTTTTGTTGAAGGAGTTAAACATTCAGTAGTTCTTTTATCTTGTCCACAGTGATGTGAATCTTCCCGTAGGTGTCCATGAGGCTGACATCAACGACGTGTTGTGCCTTGCCATAGAATAGCTCGCGCTGCTCCAGCTGCTGGCGTATGAAGGTAATCAGCTCGTCGGGCGTCTTCCCTTTCAGCAGCGGGCGTTCCGTCTTGCCCATCAGCAAGTGCTTGTAGAGCACCTCGGGTGTGGCTTTCAGCCAGACGACGTCACCCTGCTGGTTCAGATAGTCCATGTTGTCGAAGAAGCACGGTGTGCCGCCGCCACAGCTGATGACGACATCCTCAAACTCGGCCACTTCGTGGAGCATGAAGCGCTCTATCTCGCGGAAACCCTGCTCGCCTTTCTCGGCAAAGAGCTGCGGCACGGTCTTGCGCCGACGGCTCTCAATGTACCAGTCAAGGTCGTAGAACTGCATGCCGAGTTCCTTGGCGAGTGCTCTGCCCACGGTGGTCTTGCCCGACCCCATGTAACCAATTAAAATGATTCTCCGCATGGGGTCATTTCTCGTTTTTCCTGACAATCTCCATGCACTCATCGTAGGTCAGTTCAGCTGCACGCTCGTGCAGGTTCTTCGGCAGACGGATGTTCTTTCCGTCGTAGGCCAGGTAAGGACCGTAGCGACCGTTCAGCACTTCGAGCTTGGCATCTTCCTCGAAGGTCTTGATGTGCTTCTTCTTTTCCTGCTCGCGTTTCTGTTGGATGAGTTCAATGGCTTCGTCAAGCGTGATGCTCATGGGGTCAGCTCCCTTCGGCAGCGACGTGTATTTGCCGTCGTGCTGCACGTAAGGTCCGAAGCGGCCGGAGCCGATGACCACCTTCGAGCCCTCGTACTCGCCGATCTCGCGCGGCAGCTTGAACAGCTCCAGCGCTTCCTCCAGCGTGATGCTCTCAATGCTGATTTCCTTCGGCACCTGTGCAAACACAGGCTTGACCTTGTCCTCAATGGTGCCGATCTGTGCCACCGGCCCGAAGCGTCCGATTTTGACCAGCACGCGGCGTCCGCTCTTCGGGTCCACGCCCAGCTGACGCTCACCGGCCCGATGGTTCTGTCGGGTGTTAAGGGTCTTCTCCACCGTCGGCTCGAAGTCCTTATAGAAGTGACGCATCATCGATGTCCACTGCTCCTTGCCCTCGGCAATCTTGTCGAAGTCCTGCTCCACCTTGGCCGTGAAGTTATAGTCCATGATGGTGGGGAAGGCTTCCATGAGGAAGTCGTTGACCACGGTACCGATGTCCGTCGGCAGCAGCTTGCCTTTCTCTGAGCCGGCCATTTCCTTGCGCGTCTTCTGCGTAATCTGCTTACCCTTCAGCGTGTCGATGGTGTAAGTGCGCTCTTCACCCTTTCGGTCACCCTTCTGCACGTATTCGCGCTGTTGGATGGTGGAGATGGTGGGAGCGTAGGTTGAAGGTCGGCCGATGCCAAGCTCTTCCAGTTTGTGCACCAGCGATGCCTCGGTGTAGCGCAGCGGTCCCTGTGTGAAACGCTGCGTGGCGGTAATCTCGTGCCGTGTGAGCGGCTGGCCTTCAGTCATGATGGGCAGTTCGTGTGCCATGTCCTCCTCATGCTGTTCCTCGTCGTCAATTGACTCGCGGTAAACCTTGATGAAACCGTCGAACCTGACCACTTCGCCCGTTGCCACGAATTCGTAATCCTTCGTCGTGCCGTGTGAGTTGACCGTGATGTTGATGGTGGTCTTCTCTATCTCAGCATCAGCCATCTGCGACGCTGCCGTACGTTTCCAGATGAGGTTATACAGGCGGCGCTCCTGTGCCGTGCCTTCTATCTCGGTCTGGTTCATGTACGTGGGGCGTATGGCTTCGTGTGCCTCCTGCGCACCCTTCGAGTGGGTGTGATACTGGCGTGGCTTGCTGTACTGCTCACCGTAGAGCCGGATGATTTCCTCCTTCGATGCGTTGATGCACAGTCCTGAGAGGTTGACCGAGTCCGTACGCATGTAGGTGATGCGTCCGCTTTCGTAGAGCCGCTGGGCCACCATCATCGTCTGGCTGACGGTCATGCCGAGCTTGCGCGCAGCTTCCTGTTGCAGGGTCGACGTGGTGAAAGGCGGTGCGGGCGTGCGCTTCATGGGCTTTTTCTGTATGGACTGTACGCAGAACTCAGCGTCTTTGCACAACTCAAGGAACTGCTCCACTTCTTCGTGCGTCTTGAAACGCTTGTCGAGCTGTGCTTTCAGTTCGCTCCGTGAGCCGTCGGCGTTGGTGACGTCGAAGACAGCGTTCACGCTGTAGAACGTCTCGCTTTGGAACGCCTGTATCTCACGCTCACGGTCGACAATCAGCCTGACGGCAACGCTCTGCACGCGACCGGCTGACAGGGCGGGCTTCACCTTGCGCCACAGCACGGGCGAGAGCTTGAAGCCCACCAGACGGTCGAGCACGCGGCGAGCCTGCTGCGCGTTGACCAGGTTCATGTCCAGGTGGCGGGGATGCTCAATGGCCTCAAGTATGGCCGGCTTCGTGATTTCGTGGAACACGATGCGGCTGGTCTTCTCCTCGTCCAGTCCTAACACCTCGCACAGATGCCATGAGATGGCTTCTCCCTCGCGGTCTTCATCGCTTGCGAGCCAGACCTTCTCGGCTTTCTTGGCGTTGCTCTGCAGCTCCTTGACCAGTTTCTGCTTCTCCGCAGGCACTTCGTATTCGGGTTCGAGCGATTTCTCGTCAACACTCATCTCACGCTTCTTCAGGTCACGTATATGGCCATAGCTTGACATGACCTTGAAGTCTTTTCCTAAGAATTTCTCTATCGTCTTGGCCTTGGCAGGCGACTCGACGATAACTAAATTTTTCTGCATCCTTTTATATTGATTTTTCTTGTTTATGCCTTTCCGTCGATCAGTATCAGGCCGTTTAATCTTTTCCGTGCTTACTGAATCGGGCTGCAAAAGTAGAGAAAAGTTTTGGTTATACCTTATATATATAGGAGATTTTTTGTTTTCTTAACGTTTTAGCGATTGATTTCCTTGGCTGTTTGGCTGTTAAATCGTACCTTTGCAGTCAAAACGAACTAAAACTATCATTCAAAACGACAATGAACAAGCGAATTCTATTTGCAGCCGTGCTGGTGGCCATGGCCATCGGAGGACAGGCAAAGGTAAGGTTGCCGCACATCATTTGCGACAACATGGTGTTGCAACAGCAGTCGGACGCCCGTCTGTGGGGTTGGGCTCAGTCAGGCAGGGAAGTGAAGGTCACCACGTCATGGAACGGTCAGACCGTGAAGACGAAGGCCGACACACAGGGCAAGTGGCTCGTGAAGGTGCAGACACCTGCCGCATCTTATGAACCCTACACCATCACCTTCGACGACGGCGACGGCAAGGTGACCGTCAGCAACGTGCTGGCCGGCGAGGTGTGGGTCTGTGCCGGACAGTCGAACATGGAGATGCCCGTGCGCGGCTTCGGACAGTGCCCCGTCGAGAACCTCAACCAGCACATCATTGAAGCGCAGAACCCTAACGGCGTGCGCAGCGTGAAGATTCCCAGCATCATGCGCATGACGCCGCAGGAAGATGCTGACTGCCAGTGGCGTGTGTGCTCACCGCAGAACGTGCTCGACTTCTCGGCCACGGGCTACTTCTTTGCCCGCATGGTGAACAAGGCGCTGAACATTCCCGTGGGACTCATTGAGGCCAACAAGGGCGGCTCGCGCGTGGAAAGCTGGCTGACCAAGGAGAACCTGGAGCGTTACACCGACGAACCCACCGACACCATGGGCATCGTCAACTTCAAGAAGGAGTGGGACTACCACCGTGCCCTCGTCTGGGGCAACGGCACGTTCAACCCCATCCTGAACTACACCGTCAAGGGCATCCTGTTCTATCAGGGCTGCTCCAACGTGGGCGATCCCGGCAATCAGTACTCTGAGCGCCTGAAGCTGTTGGTGGAGCAGTGGCGTCAGCAGTTCGGACTGGGCCAGCTGCCGTTCTACTTCGTGCAGATAGCGCCTTACTGGTACGACAATGCCGACGGCGACTGGGGTGCCCGCCTGCGTGAACAGCAGTTCCGCGCCTCGCAGATCATTCCCAACAGCGGCATCGTCTGCACCAACGACGCCGTCTACCCCTACGAGCTGACGCAGATTCACCCCGCGCAGAAGCAGAAGGTGGGTGAGCGTCTGGCGTTCCTCGCACTCAACGAGCAGTACGGCATGAAGTCGCTCATGGCCAAGAGCCCCACGTACAAGGAGATGACCGTCAAGAACGACACCGTCTACCTGCACTTCGACAACGAGTACGGCGGTCTGAGCCGTTTCGAGAACATCGAAGGCTTCGAGGTGGCCGGCGCTGACCGCGTGTTCCACCCCGCCAAGGCGCAGCACTTCTGGCAGCCCGGCGGCGGCAAGTGGGACGAAGCGCTCATTGTCGTCAGCCCCGACGTGAAAGAGCCCGTTGCCGTGCGCTACTGCTTCCGTAACTTTCAGTTAGGCAACCTCGCCAACATGGGCGGCCTGCCGCTTTTCCCGTTCCGAACGGATAATTGGTGATGATCATGTTACATCCCCTTGACATTTTCACCCACTGCCCTGTGTGCGGCAGTCCGCGCTTTGAGGTGCACAACTTCAAGAGCAAGCAGTGCGGTGCGTGCGGCTTCACCTACTACGCCAATCCCTGCTCGGCCACGGCTGCGTTCATCCTGCGTGGCGACGACCTGCTCGTCGTGCGCCGGGCGAAGGAGCCCGCCAAGGGCACGCTCGACCTGCCCGGCGGCTTCGTCGACATGGGCGAGACCGCCGAGGAAGGCATGCGGCGCGAAATCAAAGAGGAAACGGGGCTTGACGTCGCGCAGCTGCACTACCTCTTCTCTTCGCCTAACGTCTACATGTATAGCGGCATGGGCGTCCACACGCTCGACATGGACTACATGGTGCGCGTGGCGCCCGACGTACAGGTGCGTGCTGCCGACGATGCCGCTGAGTGTCTCTGGATTCCCCTCCGCGAGGTCTGTCCTGCTGACTTCGGGCTCACCAGCATCCGCAATGCCGTCATCCGTTTCCTGGACGAAAAGCCTTATCTGAACCCATTACCCGAATGAAGATCTACCTGCTTTGTGCAGTGGTCGCCCTGGTGTGCCTGCTGCTCCTCTTCCCGTCGTGCGCCAAACAGCAGTCGCTGCTGCTCAGCCGCGACATGTTGCTGCGGGCCACGACCATCAGCCTTTACACGGACAACGGCACCGTGGCACCCGAATACCGCTACTCGCTGACGGTCACGGTGAAGCCCGACTCGGTGAGGCTGGAGCTGACACAGGGCTACAGCAACGAGACTGGTCTTGTCCGCACTGCCGCATTGTCGCCCGAGCGTTATCAGGCGTTCGTCAATGCGCTGGCCGCGCTGTCAGTGCGCAAGGTCAAGGACAACCCCGACCCGCCCGCCGGCGGCTCCGCCACCAGCATCAGGGTCAGGGCCAACGGCGAGACGCTGTTCGTGGCCAGCGACGGGCTGAACCTGACGTGCGACGGCAACCTGACGGACGTCTTCCGCAACGTCCTGCCCGACGAACTGTCACAGGAGTTTGCCCGTGCGAGATAACTGTTCACTAATGTGTACCTTTGTCGCAGAAAACTTAAAATACAAATAACAATGAAACGAATCATTCAAGTTCTTTTTACAGCCTTTGTGTTGTCGCTGGTGCCGACAA
This sequence comes from Prevotella sp., assembly GCA_017467705.1. GTDB lineage: Bacteria > Bacteroidota > Bacteroidia > Bacteroidales > Bacteroidaceae > Prevotella. Next base: position 40,672 of record JAFUSC010000115.1, read on the forward strand.
CTTATGTTATGGCGCAAAAAACTCATATAGAAAGTCCATTGGAGCGCAAGGCCCGTTTGGAACGTGAGGCCGCCGCGAAGAAAAAACGCCAACAAGAAGCTGCTGCCAGGCGGCAACGCGAGGCTGAGCAGCGTGAACAAAACGCACGTGCAGAGGCAGCCCGCGAGCAACAAGCACAAAAGCAGTTACAGCGCGAGCGGTTTCATCGCAAATTGTTTAAAAATTTCCATGATGGCTTAGCTGTTTATAAACACTACCGAACTGACAAATGTGGTTTCATTAATGAGATTGGTGATATCGTTATTCCCTGCACGTGGAAAGCTGCTGGAGGCTTCTGCGAGGGGCTGGCTGCGGTCAAAGACGATAATGACAAGTGGGGCTTTATTGACAAGGCTGGTCAGGTGGCTATTCCCTGCACGTGGAAAGAAGCTGGAAGTTTCCACGAGGGGCTGGCTGCGGTCGAAGACAACAACGGCAAGTGGGGCTTTATAGACAAGACAGGTCAGGTAGTCATTCCGTGTCAGTGGTTTTCGGCAGATGGATTCAGCGAGGGTCTGGGGCGTGTCAGAGACAACAACTGGAAGTATGGCTTTATAGACAAGACCGGCAAACTGGTTGTTCCCTGTACGTGGAAAGGTATTAGTGCTAATGGTTTCCGCGAGGGACTGGCTGTGGTCAAGGATGATAAAGGGAATGAAGGCTTCATTGACAAGACAGGTCAGGTGGTCATTCCGTGTACGTGGAAATATGCTAATGATTTCCGCGAGGGGCTGGCTATGGTCATGGATGATAAAGTGAAATTTGGCTTTATTGACAAGGCTGGTCAGGTGGCTATTCCCTGCACGTGGGAAGATGCTGAAAGTTTCCGCGAGGGACTGGCTAGGGTCAAGGATGATAAAGGGAAATATGGCTTTATAGACAAGACAGGTCAGGTGGTTATTCCCTGTACGTGGAATTATGCAACCAATTTCCGCGAGGGGCTGGCTATGGTCATGGATGATAACTGGAAAAGTGGCTTTATTGACAAGACAGGTCAGGTGGTTATTCCCTGCACGTGGAAAGAAGCTGGAAGTTTCCACGAGGGGCTGGCTGCGGTCGGAGACGATAAGAGCAACTATTTTTTCATTGACACGACGGGCAAGATTATCGAGTCAGAAGAGCAGTAGCCTTATTCGTTGATTTTGAGGGTTTTACAAAGAGTGCTCTGCTCGTTGTAAAATCCTCATTTTGTAAACCGCCGATTCTCAACGCGAGAACTGCCGATTCCCAACGCGAGAACTGCCGATTCTCAACGCGAGAACTGCCGATTCCCGTCACGAGAACTGGCGATTCCCACCGCGAGAATAAGTAATAGAACACAAAGGCACGAAGACATGAAGAAAAAGCGAACGACTACTGATAATTTCCTGAAATGGGAGTCCACAAAGGAAAGAGCTGCGGCCGCAGCTCTTCTTTGTGAGCTTCCGTTAAAGGAATAACAAGCAACAATGTCTTTGTTACTTTGTGACTTTGTGTTTAGTTTGAAATATGGACTTCTTTCTCTCACGCAGAGGCGCAGAGGATGCAGAGGACGCGCTGAGTATTTTAAGTGGTGCATTGCAAATGCACCGACCAACGGCAGCCGCATTGCAAATGCGGCAGAACGGAGAAAGAAGTCCGTACAAGTCCGTGTGAGTCCGCTGCTAAAAATAAAAAAGTCCGTGTGAGTCCGCTGCTAAAAATAAAAAAGTCCGTGTGAGTCCGTGGCTAAAAACAAAAAAGTCCGTGGCATTTCTGTGTGACGATTTCTGTGGGCGAAATGCAAATAATTGCCGATTTATTTTGCGTTTCGCTCCGTTTGCATTAACTTTGCCGCGAAAAAACAGAAACATTCAAAAACGCAAGATAACCATGAGACTATTGATAACAGGCGCCAGCGGGTTCATCGGCTCCTTCATCGTGGAGGAGGCACTGCAGCGGGGCTTCGACGTGTGGGCTGCCGTGCGGCGGTCGAGCTCCAGGGCCTACCTGAACGATGAGCGCATACACTTCGTGGAGCTGAACATGGACAGCGAGGAAGCGCTGCGCCAGCAGCTGAAAGACAAGACGTTTGACTACGTGGTGCACGCCGCCGGAGCGACGAAGTGCCTCAACGTGAACGACTTTCGCCGCATCAACACCGAGGGGACGAAGCATCTGGTCAACGCGCTCATGGCCACCCAGCCGGCGCTCAAACGTTTCGTGTTCATCAGTTCGCTGAGCATCATGGGTGCCCTGCGCGAGCAGCAGCCCTACACGGAGATTACCGACACGGACACGCCGCAGCCCAACACCGCCTACGGGCGGAGTAAGCTGGAGGCGGAGCACTTTTTGGAAAGCCTCCATTCACCCCTCAGCTCTGACCCTTCATCACCCTTCCCTTACGTCATCCTGCGACCCACGGGCGTCTACGGCCCGCGCGAGCGTGACTACTTCCTGCAAGTGCAGAGCATCAAGCGCCACATGGACTTCGCTGTGGGCCGGCAGCAGGACATTACGTTCGTCTACGTGACCGACGTGGTGCAGGCCGTGTTCCTCGCACTGGAGAAAGGACGCACGGGCGGCAAATACTTCCTCAGCGACGGCGAGGTGTACCAGTCGAGCACGTTCAGCGACTACGTGCACGAGGAGCTGGGCCGTCCGTGGCGGTTGCGCGTCACGGCACCGATCTGGCTGCTGCGCATCGTCACCACCTGCGGCGAGTACTGGGGCCGCTGGACGAAGCAGATGACCGCACTGAACCGCGACAAGTTCAACATCCTGCGTCAGCGCAACTGGCGCTGCGACATCAGCACGGCCCGCCGCGAACTGGGCTTCGAGCCGCAGGTGCAGCTGCGCGAAGGAGTGCGCCGCACCGTCAGATGGTATAAGGAACAGGGGTGGATATGATTCTTTTCAGGAGTTACAGGAGTTTTCTTTGGGAGTGTAGTAGTGATAGTAGTGTAGTAGTGATAGTAGTGAAGTAGTGATAGTAGTGAAGTAGTGATAGGAGTGTAGGAGTGTAGACAATAGTTCTTGCTCAAATCTCAAGCCTCAAATCCTCACGCCCTACGGTACATTTGTCTACACTCCTCACTCCTATCACTCCTACACTCCTAAAAAAGCAGAACAATGAAACTAACTGATTACATCAAGCTGGAGAAGAAGCCCAAGAAGGGCCTGCTGGCGGTCGAGTGGGTCGTCATGGCTTACTTGGTGGCCACCACGCTGCTCATGTTCTTCACCTACGTGAAGCTGCACAACCCGGAGTCCATGCTCATGGTCCGTATGCGCGTGGTGGCCATCACCGTGGCCATGTGGCTCGTCTATCGGCTGGTGCCCTGCCGGCTGACACACTTCTTCCGCATCGGGGTGCAGCTGCTGATGCTCTCGTGGTGGTATCCTGACACGTACGAGCTGAACCGCATACTGCCGAACCTCGACCACGTGGTGGCCGGATGGGAACAGCAGCTCTTCGGCTGTCAGCCCGCGCTGCTCTTTGCTGAGAAGATGCCGTGGGCCGTGGTGAGCGAGCTGATGTGTCTGGGCTATGCCAGCTACTTCCCGCTCATCGGCCTCGTGCTGACGTGCTTCTTCATCTGGCGTTACAACGACTTCCACCGTGCGGCGTTTATCATCATCGGTGCCTTCTTCGTCTATTACACCTTTTTCATCTTCGTGCCCGTGGCCGGACCGCAGTATTACTTCCCTGCCGTGGGGACAGACGTGATAGCCCGCGGCGAGTTCCCCCAGCTGCACGACTACTTCGCCACCATGCGCGAAGCGCTGCCCACGCCGGGCTGGACAGGCGGCATCTTCCATCAGTCGGTGGTCGATGCGCGTGCCGTCGGCGAGCGTGCCACGGGAGCCTTCCCCAGCAGTCACGTCGGTATCGCCACCCTGCTCCTGCTCTTGGCTTGGCAGACGAAAAGCCGCCGGCTCTTCTGGGTGATTATGCCGCTCTACGTGCTGCTGTGCCTCAGCACCGTTTATCTCTACGCCCACTATGCCGTTGACGTCATCGGCGGCTGGGTCTCGGCACTGTTGCTGTTCCCGCTGCTGCACTTCGCGTACAAGCATTTTTTCTCTTAGGAGTTTCTTTTGGAGTTATGTTTAGGAGTTGCAGGAGTTACAGGAGTTTTGTTAAGGAGTTGCAGGAGTTACAGGAGTTGCAGGAGTTACAGACGTATGTACCGTAGGGCTTGATATTTGAAGCTTTAGCGCTCGGCTCTGCCGCTTTGCCCAGCAAAGAACTATTGTCTGTAACTCCTGAAACTCCTGTAACTCCTGCAACTCCTAAAAAGAAAAACTCCTTTCAAAGAAAGTGTCAAAAAAATTTGTCATTCTCAGTTTTTCTTCGTAACTTTGCATTTTGAAGAACAGTAACTAAAAATCACCATCAACAATTCATTCTAACGAAGAAACACGATGACTCAAAAATTACACAGCTTGCAGAGCAAGGAAGAGCGTCCACAGCGGTTCACGTTTCCCTTCTGCTATGAGCCACATCCACTGAGTGTGGAGGCGGCAAAGAAAGTACGCCGTTACGTAACGACACACGAACAACTGATGACTGACGCCGCCAACGGCAAGATGTTTGGCGTGCTGGTCGTGGAAAAACCTGCCGCCGCCGGCGGGCAGGAACAGCCGCAGCTGGGATTTCTGGCTGCCTACAGCGGTCTGCTGGCCGGCCGCAATGACTGGCCGTGGTTCGTGCCGCCAGTGTTTGATGCGCAACAGCCTGACGAACACTTCAAGAAGACCGAATCAAACATCTCGGCCATGAACGACATCATTAGCACGCTGGACCCCGTTGACCCGCTGGCCATCGAGCTGCGCGAACGGCGCCGGGGACTGTCAGAAGAGCTGCAGCAATGGCTCTTCCGCCAGTACCGCATGCTCAACGCCGAGGGCAAGGAGCGCGACCTGATGGAAATATGGCATGACTACCACAGCAAGAAAGTGCGCCGCAAGTTCCCTTTCCCGCCCGCCGGTGCGGGTGACTGCTGCGCGCCCAAGCTGCTGCAATATGCCTATCAGCAAGGGTTGAAGCCCGTCTGCATGGCAGAGTTCTGGATGGGAGCGTCGCCGAAGGGCGAAGTGCGCCACGACGGACAGTTCTATCCCGCCTGCCGCGGCAAGTGCCTGCCCATACTGACGTGGATGCTCCGCGGGCTCGACGTGGACGACAACCCTATGAAAGACGACTCCCTGCTCTTCCCGCTGAACGACCCGCTGGCCAAGCTCAACATCCTCTACGAGGACCAGTGGCTCATGATTATCAACAAACCGACGGGACTGCTCAGCGTGCCCGGGCGTGAGTCACGTCGCAGCGTGTGGTCCATCATACGCCAGCACTACGCCGACAGCGACGACTGGGCACTGGCGCACCGGCTGGACATGGGCACCAGCGGCCTGCTCATCGTCACCAAGACGCGCGAAGCCTATTCGCTGATGCAGGAACAGTTTGCGCAGCGCAGGGTGAAAAAGACCTACGTGGCACTGCTCGACGGCACCATTGACACCAAGCAGGGCACCATTGACCTGCCGCTGAAAGCCAATCCGATAGACCGCCCGCATCAGGTTGTTGACCACGAGAACGGCAAGACCGCCATCACTGATTACGAAGTGCTCAGCGTCAACAACGGCATCACGCGCATTGCCCTCTATCCCCACACCGGCCGCACACACCAGCTGCGCGTGCACTGCGCCCATCAAGAAGGGCTTGGCGTGCCCATTCTGGGTGACGACCTCTACGGAAGACCCTTTACGCCCTCCGACCTCTACCCTCAACGTCTCTATCTCCATGCACAGGAAATCACCTTCACGCACCCCCTGACGCGCGAACAAATGACCCTCCACATAGAGCCAGACTTCTAAACAAATCATAAAATTCGCTTTTTATTTTGTTTTATGCGCGCGAATTAGTAACTTTGCAGCCGCAAACAAGCAATATTTTAGTTATTAAATACATTCACACTATGATTATTGAAAACGTACATGCAAGAGAAATTCTGGATTCACGTGGTAATCCAACAGTAGAAGTTGAAGTAACATTGGAGAGCGGCTTCGTTGGCCGTGCTTCTGTTCCTTCTGGTGCTTCTACAGGTGAGAACGAGGCCCTGGAGCTCCGCGATGGCGACAAGAACCGCTATCTGGGCAAGGGTGTCGAGAAGGCTGTCAAGAATGTCAACGAGAAGATTGCTCCCGCCATCATCGGTATGAGCACGCTCGACCAGCGCAAGATTGACGCCAAGATGCTCGAACTCGACGGCACTCCCACCAAGAAGAACCTCGGCGCCAACGCCATCCTCGGCGTTTCGCTGGCCGTGGCTCATGCTGCAGCTGCTTATCTGCAGATTCCTCTGTATCGCTATCTCGGCGGTACCAACACTTACGTGCTGCCCGTTCCCATGATGAACATCGTCAACGGCGGTGCTCACAGTGACGCTCCCATTGCTTTCCAGGAGTTCATGATTCGTCCGGTAGGTGCTACTTCTGAGAAGGAAGGCATCCGCATGGGTGCTGAGGTGTTCCACAACCTCGCCAAGCTGCTGAAGGCCCGTGGCCTCTCTACCGCAGTAGGTGATGAGGGTGGTTTCGCTCCTAACTTCAACGGCATCGAGGACGCACTTGACACCATCATGGAGGCCATCAAGGCTGCCGGTTACGAGCCGGGCAAGGACGTGAAGATTGCCATGGACTGCGCTGCTTCTGAGTTCGCAGTACAGGAGAACGGCGAGTGGTTCTACGACTATCGCCAGCTGAAGAACGGCAAGAAGAAGGATCCCAACGGCAAGAAGCTCAGCGCTGACGAGCAGATTGCTTATCTGGAGGAGCTCATCACGAAGTACCCCATCGACTCTATCGAGGACGGCCTCGACGAGAACGACTGGGACAACTGGGTGAAGCTGACCGCTAAGATCGGCGACCGCTGCCAGCTCGTAGGTGACGACCTGTTCGTGACCAACGTGAAGTTCCTGGAGAAGGGTATCAAGATGGGCGCTGCCAACTCAATCCTCATCAAGGTGAACCAGATCGGTTCGCTCTCTGAGACGCTCGACGCTATTGAGATGGCTCACCGTCACGGTTACACCACTGTTACCTCTCACCGTTCAGGCGAGACTGAGGACACCACGATTGCTGACATCGCCGTGGCTACCAACAGCGGTCAGATCAAGACCGGTTCTCTCTCACGTACCGACCGTATGGCTAAGTACAACCAGCTCATCCGCATTGAGGAGCAGCTTGGCGCACAGGCTAAATATGGTTATACTAAGCTGAAGTAATCAATTATTATTCATCAAAAAGGAGACAGCCCTGGGGTATTCCTTGACTGCCTCCTTTTTCCTCTCTAAGCCTTGGCCAGAAATTGAAGAAAAAGAAACAGATATAGACGACCTTTCCTCCTATAACAAAAGTACACAACGAAAAAGCGATAGTATATGATTAGAATACTGAAAGTATCCCCCAGGCAGAGGAATAAACAAAAAAATGTGGCTATGATAGAAATTGGAAAAAGAATTAAGGAGGTTATATCTGAGAAGAAAGTAACGGTTACATGGGTAGCAACACAGGTCCCCTGTGAACGGACAAATCTTTATAACATCTTTAAGCGCCGCGACATCAGCATGTCGCTGCTGTGGAAATTGTCTGACATCCTTGACCATAATTTCATTCAGGAATTAGCAGACCAGTACAAGAATGCTAAGACCAAGAAAGGAGCATAAAAGGAAACCCTGACCAGAGGAAGAGGGAGCAGCCGTGATGGGTTGTTCCCTCTTCCTTTTTATAATATTTTTTTGTCTGTTTCTTTGCAAAATGCAGTCGGCAGACATTTTTCCTGCCGCAGAGTTTTGCCGTCTTATATTATTTGATTACTTTTGTAGTCGGATAAGTAACTAAAACTAAAACCAATAAAAAAAACAATGAAACGCAAACTATTCATCACACTGCTCATGCTGGCACCGCTGTGCGTGCTGGCCAAGCAAGTAGTCATTGAGACGCGCAACCTCTCGCTGGTCATCGAGGCCAACGAGGGACATCAGCCGCAGTACGTCTATTTCGGGCAGAAGCTCAACGCCACCGAGCTGGCAGCACTGCCCGCACCCACCAACGGCCGCTTCGACGCCTATCCGCCTTACGGCATGTGGCCCCAGTCGGCAGCAGCCGTCTCGCTGCGTCATGCTGACGGCAACATGACCACCTGCCTCTACATCACCGACGTTCAGCAGCAGGGCGACCTGACCACCTTCACGCTGAAGGACCCGCAGTATCCCACCACCGTCAACGTCTACTATCAGGCCCGCGACGACGTGGACATGATTGAGACGTGGACGGAGATCATCAACGGCGAGAAGCAGACCGTCACGCTGACGCAGTTCGCCTCGGGCGTGCTGCCCATCCGTCGCGGCGAGGTGTGGCTGAGCCATCTCTACGGCTCGTGGGCCAACGAGGGCCGCGTGGAGCAGGAACCGCTGAAGCAGGGTGTCAAGATGATTGTCAACCGCGACGGCGGACGCAACTCGCACACCGACCATGCCGAGGTGATGTTCTCGCTCGACGGCCGTCCGCAGGAACTGGCGGGCGACGTCATCGGCGCTGCCCTCTGCTACTGGGGCAACTACAAGCTGAAGGTGGTGACCGACGACACGGAGTATCACTACTTCTTCGCTGGCATTGACGAAGAGAACTCCGAGTATCACCTGAAGAAGGGTGAGAAGTTCCTGACGCCGCGTCTTGCGCTCACCTTCTCGAAGCAGGGACTCTCAGGCGCCTCGCGCAACTTCCACCGCTGGGGCCGCAAGTACAGGCTGGCCAACGCGCAGACGGAACGTAAGATTCTGCTCAACTCGTGGGAGGGTGTCTACTTCGACATCAACCAGCAGGGCATGGACCAGATGATGGCCGACATTGCCTCGATGGGCGGTGAGCTGTTCGTCATGGACGACGGCTGGTTCGGCGACAAGTATCCCCGCAAGACCGACAACTCCAGCCTCGGCGACTGGGTGGTCGACAAGAACAAACTGCCCGAGGGCATTGAGGGACTGCTGCGCGACGCCAAGAAGCACGGCATCAAGTTCGGCATCTGGATTGAGCCCGAGATGGCCAACACCACCAGCGAGCTCTACGAGGCTCACCCCGACTGGGTGCTGAAGGCTCCGAAGCGCGACGTGGCACAAGGACGCGGCGGCACGCAGGTGGTGCTCGACCTCGCCAATCCCAAGGTGCAGGACTTCGTGTTCGGCGTGGTGGACAACCTCATGACGAAGTACCCCGAGATTGACTACATCAAGTGGGACGCCAACGCCCCCATCATGAACCACGGCTCGCAATATCTGCCTGCCGCCGACCAGAGCCACCTCTACATTGAGTATCACCGCGGACTGGAAAAGGTGTGCCAGCGCATCCGTGCCAAGTATCCCACGCTGACCATTCAGGCCTGCGCCTCGGGTGGCGGACGTGCCAACTGGGGACTGCTGCCTTACTTCGACGAGTTCTGGGTCTCTGACAACACCGACGCCCTGCAGCGCATCTTCATGCAGTGGGGCACCAGCTACTTCTTCCCCGCCATCGCCATGGCCAGCCACATCTCGGCCACGCCTAACCACACCGTCTATCGCACCACCTCGCTCAAGTTCCGCATCGACGTGGCCATGTCGGGCCGTCTGGGCATGGAGATTCAGCCGAAGAACATGACCGACGAGGAGAAAGAGCTGTGCCGCAAGGCTATTGCCGAGTACAAGCAGATCCGGCCCATCGTGCAGTTCGGCGACATCTACCGTCTGCTCTCGCCCTACGACCAGAAGGGAGTGGCCTCGCTGATGTACGTCACCGAGCCCCGCGACAAGGCCGTGTTCTACTGGTGGAAATACGAGCAGTTCCAAAACGAGCACCTGCCCCGTGTAAAAATGGCAGGCCTCGACCCCACCCGTCAGTACAGGGTGCATGAGCTGAACCGCATCGACCAGCAGCCCCTCGCCTTCGAGGGCAAGACGTTCACGGGAGCCTTCCTCATGAACCACGGCTTGGAGATACCCTACACGCACAATGTGGATTGGAACAAAAAGAACAACTGGTCCAGCCGCGTCCTGCTCTTAGAGGCGCAATAGAAGTTTTTTTCGAGAAGGTGAAAAAGCTTAATATTGAAAGCATTGCCGTTTAGTGACGGCAATAAAGAAGGGAGATGCGCACCTTGGCACATCTCCCCTCTTTTAAAGAGTAAGAGTTGGACTAACCTCCAGACTGAGGAGTACCGTCGCTGTTGTCGTCCTTCTTGTTTTTCTTCTTTGGCGTGTACTCCACAAAGACAGGCATCTTGCAGTACTTGAGTACTGTGGCTGTCCTGTTGCCCATTTGAGTCTGCGGACGCTCGGCGCGGAATTTGACATTCAGCTTTTTGATGTTGTCGTCCGTAAACTCGTCCTTGGTGTCGGCACGTCCAGTGGTGATGGTAGTGTGGAAGATTCCCAATCCCGGCACACGAACTTGATAGCCTGCTGCCAGAATATCAGCAATGGCATCCGACAACTCAGTGAGCACAGCCAAGATGTCAGACTCGCGGACCGTACAACGGCTCTGAATTTGACGAGCCAACTCGTTAATACCCGCGGTACCAAGCATGTGCGTACGCCCGTACCACTTACCATAATACTCCGATTTGGAGTTTTGGTTCTGCAACTTGTAATAATTGATGCGGAACCCTTTGTCAGAAATATTATCCAACATGATTATAAATATTTTAATTAGTTTGTAGCCTTTTGATGGGACGCACTCAAAGGTTGAGGGCTACTACCCCATTAAAAAAAATTGCTCTTTGGCTACAAACACCATCATTGATTAATGATGTACTACTCTGTAAGAACGGTGCAAAGGTAGTAAAAAAAATAATAAGTCGTATCATTTTTCTCGTTTTTTTTCAAAAAAATTTTAAGGCGGGTATTCTTGCCAAAGTGCTTTGTATGAGGGTGCTGAAGCCGTAATACAATTGCGGCTTCGCCCTCCTATAATTGCGGCATCCCCCGCAATACCATTACGGTTGAGCCGTAACCCTATTGCGGCTACCCCCGCACCTATATTGCGGCACAACCGCACCTCCATTGCGGCAAAAACCGCCTCTCGTTCAGCCGAATTTCCAAATTCGGCTACGTGGTGATAAGTACATTTTTAATGTACATTATGCATTTTTCCCCGAAACGCTTGGCAGTTTCGGAATTATTGTTTAATTTTGCAGCGTTCTCATGCCGAATGCCCTGCTTGAGTGCGGGACTAAGAGGGTGGGGACCTATATATAGGAAAAGGCGTTCTTGTAAAGGACAAGCGCGTAAACGCGAATCCTTGACGCTTTGTTCTTGACCTTTCGGAATCTGGCAGTTCCAAACTAATCGTCAATCTACAAAGCAACAATGACGCTCATGGGTATGTAATATCCGTATTATGATAGCTATCAGTCATTATTGGCTCTCTGCTATTGTTGTCGTATATACATACTAGCGTGGGCTTCGGCGTTGCTCGTTCTGACGATTAGGGCGATGCCAGAGCCTCGGAAGGTGGGACGAGTAACAAGTAGAACTCCCACGCTTCTTTTTTGTATATCAGCGACCTTATGTTTAATGTACCACGGAGGGAGGAAGTGGATAGATTTTAAACTATGGAATTAGCTTGCCACTATACGACA